>DASVCT010000243.1:0-12502 GCA_036381475.1 Cyclobacteriaceae bacterium | reverse complement strand
GGCTTTCATTCGGAGCTTACGGGCCGGGAGAACATTTACCTCAACGGCACGATCCTAGGCATGCGGCGCGCGGAGATCCGCAAGAAATTTGACGCCATTGTCGATTTCAGCGGAGTCGAGAAATTCCTGGACACACCGGTGAAGCACTACAGCAGCGGCATGAAAGTGCGGTTGGCTTTTTCCGTCGCTGCCCACTTGGAGCCGGAGATCCTGATTATCGACGAAGTGCTGGCGGTCGGAGACGCGGAATTTCAAAAGAAGTGCCTGGGCAAGATGGATGAAGTGAGCAAGGGTGAGGGGAGGACGGTGTTGTTTGTGAGTCATAACATGGGGGCGGTGCAGAGTTTGTGCTCAAGAGGGATTCTGCTGACGGCCGGAACGGTCGGTGTGATCGACTCCATGGGAAACGTTATTCAAAAATATCTTGAAAGTGGCAGATATGAAGTGTTTGACCTTTCCAAGCTTCCGAGGTCAGGCACGGAACAGGTGTATTTTGATACCATAAACTTTTTCAGTGGGGAGGGAGAACCGATGACGCTTGTGAACGGTCAGCTTCGGCTACCGTTTCTCAGTGGTGTTGAAATAAGGCTTCGACTTAAGGTAAAGGATGAGGTTCCAAAGGGGAAGATTTATGTCGCCATTACAATTAGGGATTTGCAGGGAAGCAAACTGATGACCCTGGATAACCTGTTCATTGATGAGCCTTTCGATTTTCAGGGGGCCCCTTCGATCGAGACATCGTGTTTTGTCGATATGGTTAGCATGAATCCTGGATTGTACAGGATCGACCTTTGGTGTTCTGATGGATTTGAGACGTACCAAAAGATCAATGATGCGCTGGAGATAGAAATTGTAGAGTCTGATCGTTTCGGCACGGGAAAGGTGCATCACTCCACGAGGCATGGATTTTTTCATCAAAGGCACCAATGGAAGCAGATTTGTTAGGCGAGTTTCGGTACGATACACTTAAGGTATACTACCGTAAAGGAACGGAAGATGAGAAAGTCCTGTCTCACAGTTTTGGTAATGATATTTACTTTAAGGAAATACCGTCCTTCAGGCCAAGACGGAACTCGATAATTATTGATGTTGGAGCGCACATTGGGACTTTCTCCCTCCTTGCTTCTTTGAGATATCCTGAGAGCAGGATATTCGCTTTGGAAGCATCCCGGGAGACTTTTGACATACTGAACAAGAATATTCTGGTAAACAATCTTCCGATCACAGCATTTCACAAAGCGTTGTTAGACAGAAAGGGGGCCGTACGCCTTTATCATGATAACGTTTCAGGGAATTGGGGGCATAGCATAACTAAGGCATTTGCCAGCTCATCAGAAGAGGTCAACGCCATAACGCTGGAGCATCTGGTGGGCGAAAATGATATTGATTTTATAGACCTGGCAAAATTTAATTGTGAAGGCTCAGAGTTTAGCATCCTGATGAAGACGCCAAAGGCGATCCTTGAGAAGATAGGACTGGGCATAATTCTGTATCACGAGGATCTCGCGGAGAAAGAATATTGCCTGGAAAACCTGTTATCGTTGTTTGACAAAAATTCGTTTAGAACGCTAGTCATCCGGAAGAGCCCTAAAAGAGGATGGCTGATTGTCTGGAATAGAAAGAGGTATAGCAGCCTTTACTTTTTGCTGTCAGCTATTTACAGGAGGTTGACACGATGAATGAGCCAAGGGTTTCGGTGATAATGCCGGCATTTAACTGCGAGCGTTATGTTGCCCGGGCGATCACAAGCATCTTGAATCAAACCTATGCGCCATGGGAGCTCCTTATTTGCGATGATGCGTCCAGGGACAATACCCTCTCCATAGTTAAGAAACTTTCAGCAGAGGACGTGAGGATACGGGTCTATGCAAATCAGGAGAACCTGGGAGAGCTGAGAACGCGCAATAGACTGCTGGAACTTGCAAAGGGAGAACTGATTACTTTTCAAGACGCCGACGACTATTCTGACGACCGTCGACTCGAATTGATGGTTGCTGAATTCTCCCGCAATGAACGACTTGGGCTCCTGGCTTCTCAAGTCGCTTACATCGATGACGCGGAGAGAATTATGCGAATAAGCAAGAAGCCGTTAACCTATGATAAGGTCTTATCGAGTATAACGGAACGGAATGTTGTGGGCGGAGCCATCATGATGATACGCAGAACTGCGCTAGAGTCGGTCGGTGGAAAGTACCGCAAATATCTGGATCGTCTCCCGTATCTGGATTATGATTTGTCTCTCTTGATTGCGGAGCGTTACGAAGCTTATGCCCTTCCCGAGGTTTTATACTATTATAGACAACATCCTGCGTCGTCTTCAAAGATTGTAAGTGTAGATAGAATAATTACGGAGGAGGTAGTCAAGCATCTCGCAAGACAACGCAGAGATTCGGGGCAGGATGATCTTATGTGTAATCGGCTCGACCTGGTTCAGGAATATTTTGAAGAATTGCGTAAGCCTTATGAGGCTGATCCTTCCCGCGTATACCGGGAGTTTGCCGCGTCCTTTATGTTCAGCCGCCTGTTCGGCCGTGCGATAAAGACAGCCTGGTTGGGCGTGCTGAGCCGTCCCGGCTATCTTGTAAACTGGCGCACCTTACAATACTGCATCAGAGTGTCATTGATCAAATGGCTGTCATTCCGTGCTAATAGAAATAAGTATATTGCGTAAGGTAGTATGTGGTACCAGGGTCATCGCCGACCTCGATGGCGTATCGATAGGGTCCAATGGTCAGGCCGCCTTCGGTTGCGTTACGGATGCTCCAGGGGCATTCACATTGTTCACTCAGCCGCCGATGTTGAGCAACCACAATAGACATGGTTCCAATACTCAATTGATCAACTCACCTGATGATCTGAAGCGTCTCCAAAATGAAGTGAGCGGTATGGTAATTAGTTGGGAGAATGACAGTCTTAGTTTCCTCGGATTTTCTGCCCGGATTTCAAGATCGCGCGTATATTTCCTCATAAGAGCGCATTCGCTGTTGTTAAGCACTGACCTTCGCGAACTGCTGCCGTACTCAAAGCGCAAACTGAATAGGGAGATCGCGTATGGAATAGTAAAGTTCGGCGAGGCACCGGAATATCATACGATTGTGGACGACATCTTTTGTATTCCCGGAGGGTGCTCCCTGAACATGGATATGGACCGGTTAAGGCAGGCAATATCAGCGGGAGATATTCCGGAATCCGCTTTTATTCCCTATTTCCATATACCCTACACCTTAACGGGCGGTGACGAGGCAAGAACCGAGGCACTGCTAATGGAAGTCCTGACACTGATTTCACCTCACAACCCAGCACTTCTCGTCAGCGGTGGCGTCGATTCGACGCTGCTTAATTTCTTGTATGACAAGGTAGTGGACCGTCCCTACCAGGCAATTTTTTTGAATTTCAAGAATGCCCCCGACGAATATGAATACGCCAGGCAATCAATTCGAAATACAAAGGCGGAATGGATGCCTGTAGATGTTCACAATGAATCATTCCTCAACGATTTCAAGGAGAGTATCGCGAGGCTGATACATCCCGTTTATGACAACGGTTCGGTGTTCGTTGGACATCAACTAATGAAGCATCTTCGACCGGGCCAGGAATCAACCCTGTCGTTCATAGATGGTACCCTGGCAGACAGTTGTTATGGCGTCAGAAATTACAACGTTCGATTTGTGGAAGGTAAGTACCAGCCGGAGGTCTATTCTTTGCTAAAGGAGTGGCTATATGTGGCCGCGACGTACTTCGGAATAAGATTTGGCGGCAAAAGGCCCCGGGACGCCTTTTTGCACGATGAGTTTCTCCAGGACCTGCTTTGGTATGGTGGCCCATTCATCAATGCATTCTTTCGGAATTCGCGAAAGTACACCAGGTCTCTTAAGGAAAAGTATTATCACTATGTCGACTTTCTTTATCCAGAAGATCGGTCAAAATACTGGCCGGTATACACCATTATCAAGTTGATGCTCTACGCAGGAAAGCAAACGACGGTCAAAACCTACGACGCACTGTTGCCACATCATGTCTACTATCCGTTCATGTTTCCTTCAATCCTGGAGGACCAAGGCCGGTATGACTGGGACGAAAAATCGAAGGGGGGTGTAATAAAGGTACCGTTGAAGAGGATATTGGAGAAATACATTGATTCGTCCTTTATCTACCGGAGGAAATCCGGGTTGCGGTCTCCGACCCGGCGATGGCTACTGCTTCCCGAGGCAAGGGCGTTCGTGATTGATCTTCTGGTACGAAAGGGTGGGGTCGCGGAAGCCATGATGGGCGTACGCCGTCACTGGCTTATCAAGCAGTTGCAGGGCAGCGATCCTTTGCCTCAGGTCGTTTCGATCGCCCTGTCCTTGTCCGTAATTCAGTATTGGTGCGATCTCTACAAGATTGAAGATTTCTCGTGAGAAATATCTTGTTCCTGGCCGATCCTAATTCACTTCACGATATTAAGTGGATATCCTTCTTTGCCCACAAGGGCAAGGGGTGCTTTCTGCTGCCAAGAGTTTACCACTATGAGCAATTCAATAGGTCGCTGGAAAAGGATAGCGTTCTTGAGCAATATAGATTTCAATTGCTTCCGCCCATTCACGATTTTTCGATACTTCGTTTCTATCGGACACTATACGAAGCTCATATAATACGAAGGATTATTGTTGAGAAACGGATCGATGTTGTCCACATCCTATATGCGGAGCCCAATGCCTTATGGTGCTTGTTCCGACGTTTCTTTTCCGTTCCGATGATTATCACAACCAGGGGAACGGATGTATTAAAGACGATTCCGACTTTTTTCAAGCGCCGGGGCCTGTTGAATTGGACTGTTGCTAAGGCCTTTAAGAGAGCATTCCGTCTTGCCGATTGGGTAACAGTAACTTCAAGGGCGCAGGCGGAATCAATTAAAGAATTTGCTGGCGTTGAGGGAGGGCTCGAAGTCATTCGGACAGGCGTTGATGTTGACCTCATTACTGCAGATACATCTGGTTATTTTCCACTGCAGGAATCAAAACCTTTTGTCCTTTTTCCCAGATTTCTCAAACCCGTGTATAATCATGAGTTCAGTCTGGCTGCCATCGCATTGCTGCCACCGGAAATAAAGAACAAGTACAAAATGGTTTTCATTGGCAAAAATGGCAGTGACACCACATATCGAAAAAAGCTTGAGGACTTGATGCTCCGGCAACCAGACGTACAATTCGAGCTAATCGAATCGCAAAGTCAGGTGGCGATTTTTGAGTTGTATAAAAGAGCAAGTTTGGTTGTCATGACTCCCTTGTCGGATGGAAGTCCTGTGTCCGGAATGGAGGCTCTGCTTTGTGGAGCCAAACTTATTTTGGGACCCCTCAATTACGACATGGACATCTTTTCGCAAGCGATCCGGCTGAGTCAATGGGATCCTGATGTCCTTGCGAAGATTGTCACGGATGCGTTGGCACAAGGACATAAAAGCCCGCGCTTGACTGAGGCGGAAATACAAGCCATGGACAGGGCATACAACATGCAAAAAATGAGCGAGATTTATGAAGCAGCTGGGAGGAGGGCCACACGATCAAAGCAAACATCGCCATGAAGCTCTCAGGAGAGTTTTACGCCCGTACCGACTTTTCGCACGTTGTCAAATGCCTGCTGGATTGAGAAAGGTATTGATTATCTCGTATCACGCTTTGCCGATGGATGTTGTCGCCTCCTACAGGACGAAGGCTTATTGTGACTATTTCTATGAGAATGGATTGTTCCCCACGTTGGTTACCCATCGGTGGGAGCGCGAAGGCGGTAGTTGGGCGTTTCATAGTAAAAGCGATGAGATCAAGTATGAGAAGCAAGACGCATACGAAATTTTCCGTCTGGCGCGGCCAATGATCAGGAGATCCAGTGGAACGGCTTTAGGGAAGGTCAGAACCGCATGGCATGTGTTAAGGGGTGACCTGGATGCCGAACTTACAGGCAGTTACAAAGTCTTCAAGACATTTTTGTTTCAACATCTGGCCGCGAACAAGTATGATGTTGTGTTGGGTATCTTCAGTCCACACTTTAGTCTGAAGTTGGCTTATGAAATTGGACGAGCGTTTGACATTCCTTATGTTTTGGATTTCAGAGATTTGTGGGATAATCAACTAGTGACCAATCAATACCGACCCTCACTCAGACAGTACTTTTTCAACTTTTTTGTCAAGTCTTATTGGAGAAAATGGTTAAGACAAAGCCTCTTTTTTTCGACGACGGGTGGCGATTGGGTTGCCTATCTCGAAAGACTTTCAGGACGCCAAGGAATCATTGTAAGAAATGGGTATGATGAGATAAGTATTGCTCCGATACGAGTTGCAAAGCCAGCAAAAAGATTTGTGGTAACCTATTTCGGACGATTATACCAGAATCAGAGACTCGATGTCATTGCCAAGGGGATGAGGGAGTTCATTGCCGAGGAAATGCCCGGAGACGATTTTGTGATTCAATTGATTGGCATTAAGAAGCCCGGTAACTTTGATGGGGTGAATGAACTGCTGAAGCAAATACCTCGGGAATATGTCGAGGTCCTTGGTTACATGCCAAAGGAACAATTGATGGCATATTGTTCAGAGAATTCCAGTTTGTTTCTGCTTCCTAACTTTGCCGAGAACAATGGTCAATTTATGGTGAAAAGCTACGATTACATTTCGCTGCGAAAGCCTGTAATTGTCGCGCCTTCAAACGGATCTGAAACTGAGCTACTCGTTCAGGATCTGGACGCCGGTTTAGTTACTTCCTCTGCTGAGGAAGTGGCTGCGTTTATAAAGACGTGCTACGGACATTTTAAGACTGGCAAACCCGTAGAGTTAAATTACAGCGCAGGCCATTTTGAATTTTACAGTCGAGGAAATCAAGCAAAAATAATGGCTCAACATATTAAAGAGGCATTGCTCAAGCTGTGACAAAATAATTTTTTTCGTTCAATGACGCTGGCCGATGAACTTGCCTGGTGTAGCAAGATTATAAGGATAAAATCACTGAGAAAGATCCTTAAAACAAAGGTCTTCCGAAAGCCGCCCATTCTAATCGGTGGATGCGGCCGGTCCGGTACATCCATTCTATTGTCTATCCTCAGCGCGCATCCTAATATTTACGGCGTCAATGTGGAAACCAACATTTTCGGATATCAGCGCAAGTTCTCCAGTGCTTTCTTAAATTATGTCAACGATTACAGGAAGCTGCTTCCGTATCTGCTTGAAGACGACAAGGTCTTGACAGCAACACGATGGTGCGAGAAGACGCCCAGAAATGTGAGATTTTTGCTGGAAACGATGGGCGAGTTTAAGGGGAAGTTTCGCTTTGTTCATATCATCCGGGATGGACGGGATGTCGTATGCTCAAGGCACCCAATGTCCGGAGCGTATCACGTATCAATAGAAAGGTGGGTCAAGGACGTTAAGGCGGGATTGAAGTTTTTTGAATATCCGAACGTTTTCACTTTGAAGTATGAAGACTTGGTTACCGATTTTAAGATGAAAGTTTCTGATCTGCTTACCTTCCTTGGCGAGGAGTATTGTGTGGAAGTCGAGCAGTTCCATGAATTTTCAAACGTAAAAACACACGAGGCTTTTGATGGAGGCAAGGTCGAAAGAATCAAGAAAGATTCCATTCAAAAATGGAGGCATAGTGAGCACCGGGAAAGAGTAGGGCAATTTTATCAAAACGACGAGGCGGTAGCTTTACTCAAGCGACTTGGATATGAAGTCTGATTCTAATCTTTTGAAACTGACAGACAAGAATATCCTTCTGATTTCTCCCGAAGCGTGGGAGCATATTTTTGTATCTAAACACCACTATGCTATCCACCTGGGCCGAAGAAACAACAGGGTCTTTTTTCTTAATCCCCCTGGTAAATTTAAATTGGTCTCCGAAACGGAGTATCAGAATGTCCGATCGGTACACTACACTGGCTTTCCCAAGGGCTTAAGATACTTCCCGGGACCATTACAACGGTATTTCATCAGGAGGAAATTTATTGAGCTTCAAAAGTTGTGTGGTGTTGCCTTTGATATTGCCTGGTCATTCGACAATTCCGTTTTCTTCGATCTTTCGGCACTTCCATCCAAAGTTCTGACTATTTCACATATTGTTGATTCGACGCAGAACTTTCAATTCGACAAAGCAGCCTCCACCGCCAGTCTTTGTTTGGGGGTGACGCGTGAAATAGTGAACCGTTTGAAGAAGGCGAATCCCCGAAGTTTTTTTGTTCAGCATGGTTATGCACAGCCGAGCGGTACCGCCAAGATCCCTCTGCCGGGTACCCATGCCGTTCGGGTAGGCTATGCCGGGAATCTCGATTTACGATACATCGACTGGAAACTGCTCGACATGGTCACTTCAGCGAATGCCGAGGTCGGATTCTACTTTGTGGGTCCCTATAGTGAGAATCGCCAGGTGGACCGGCTCAAGCGCAAGCAGAACACATACTTTCTTGGCAAACTTCCTGCAGCACAACTCGGCTCATTTTACAGGGAAATGGATGTACTCCTTCTTTGCTACCTTGCGGATGACTATCCGGACCATTTGTCCAACGCTCACAAAATGATGGAATATCTTGGCTCCGGAAAAGTAGTGGTCGCCACGCGTACCAGCGAGTACGAAGCATTGAAGTACCGGGGTCTGTTGGTAATGAGCAAGCGTAATAGCGAATTTGCAGATAAATTGTCTCAGGTCCTGCAAGAAATAGGGAAATGGAATGCACCCGAAAAGTGTGAATTGAGGATGAGGTGGGCGCAGGATAACTCGTATGACCGGCAAATTGATCGGATTGAGGAAGCGGTTCAGTCGACTTTAAAGATGGAGATGAGGATTTGGAATTACTTAAGAACGGCGGCGAGTTGAGAGTTCCTTATTACTCACAAGCTGAATATGTGAGGACTCCATTTGTAATCACACTTATTAGGTTTCTGGCGATGGAGAGAATTTGCGTCATTATTCCGTACTATGGTAGGTGGCCTGCCTACTTTGATTTGTTCCTGCACAGTTGTCAGCGTAACCCTATTTTGAATGTTCTTTTTCTTACAGACTTGGAGCCTCCGGCTCAGGCCCCCGACAATGTTAAATTCCATTTTGTTACTATCGACCAGATAAAAAAATCGATCAGTGAGCTGCTGGGCTATGAAGCTGTGATTTCCCGGCCGTACAAGCTGTGTGATGTCAAACCAGCTTATGGATTGATATTTCAGGAATACATACGTGATTTCGACTTTTGGGGATATGGGGACGTAGATCTTGTCTACGGTGACTTGTCCAAATGGTTGACCGCTGATGTCCTGTCAAACGATGTGATATCATTCAGAAAGAAGTGGTTGTCAGGCAGCCTGACCTTAATTAGAAACACGGAGGAGATGAATCGGCTGTTCCTGGAGAGTTCTGACGTCAGAATGGTGTTTCAATCCGCACAATATCTTGGCTTTGATGAGGTGAGTGGATGCTGGCGCGAGATCAGAACCATGCCGATAGCACAAATTTCGTTCCCCTATGACAATTTCACGCGGGTGGTACTCCACGCTTTAGAGACAGGTCGAATAAAGGGTTATCTAAATGATCATGCCAGGGAGGTTATTCCGCCAGACGATTATCTGATGCTTAATAGCGACGGAGAAGTGGTCGATCGGAACGGAACAGAGTATGCCTACTATCATTTTATCACGGAGAAGGGTAAACCCTATTTTCGTTACCCAAAATGGCGTGAAATTCCCAACCATTATGTCATCAACAGAACGGGCTTTTACACATTGTCAGAATTTGAGAATCATCGAATAATTGGAATGTTTCGCAAGGTGCGTGCGATGCCCAAGGACTTGCTGAGAAGAGTATACCGTCGTATAAGGCTGCTCCGATAAAATGCTGATCTCAATTATTCTTCCGTGTTATAATTGCCAGGACTACATCGGCCAAGCTATCCACTCTGTTCTGCGCCAATCCTATGAGGACTGGGAACTTCTGATTGTCGACGATGGAAGCACGGATCGATCTCCTGAGATAATACAACAATACGCGGCAACCGACGCGCGTATTCGCGTAATCACCCAACCCAACGGTGGTGTAAGCAGGGCCCGGAATGCGGCACTGGCCGAGGCCCGAGGAGAGTATGTCGCACTGCTCGATGCTGATGATTGGCTTCCCCAAGATTCCCTGCTGGTTCGGCTCAGAAAGTTTAACGAGTCGCCTGACATTGCCTTTGTGGACGGTCGCGTTGACATCTACAACGAGGCAGGAAATAGCATCGAACGCAGTTGGGTACCGACCTTTCGGGGCAATCCGTGCCGCATGCTCTTGCGGCTATCACCAGCGTGCTTTTTTGGACCTACGTGGATGATTCGACTTAGGCAAGGGTTCGAATACAAGTTCGATGAGCGACTTAAATATGGAGAGGACCTTTCGGCCTACCTGCGCCTTGCACAGGAGGGTGGCAAATATGATTTCGTAGGCGAGACCATCTATTGCTACCGAGACAGGGCGGGTTCCGCAATGAAAAATGTGGATGGCCTTGCTGATGGATACCTGATGCTGAGGAAAATCTTCAAGACTTCAAATGCGTTTCGTCTGATTGACCGTCTTGTTTTCGAATACAAAATCAAAAGAATAATGTTTCTCACATACCTGAGAAGTGGTAATATCGGCAAGGCTTTACGGTATCTCTCGCGATAGTAGTCCTGAAATCATTTTTTCAATTGAAATGAAGAAGCATTGCTGCGTCCTTATCTATAATAGCTTTAGAGATCCGCTCTTCCAGAATATTATGTTGCCGTATATGCGGACGCTCATCACTTCGTCCGGATGGAGTTTTCATCTTATCACCTTCGAACAGCCGGAGTATTCGATAGATCCGGTAGAAAAAGAGAAGATATACAAGCGGCTCAGCGATGACTGTATCTATTGGTATCCCAGAAGACACCGCACAGGCAGGTTTCTGATCGTCAAAAAGGCGTTGGATTTTGTATCAGTCGGCATTTTGTTATTCCGGTTGAGGATCCAAGGAATACGTGTCTTGTGGTCGTTTGCTAATGTCGCGGCGTCGATTGCATGGGTCTATTCCAGATTACTTGCTTATCGAACAATAATTTATTCATACGAACCACATAGCGATTTCATGAGGGAACTTGGGCTGTGGGGCAAGGATTCCCTGAACTACCGGATACTCAGCGCACTTGAGCAAAGAGCGGGAAGAGATGCGGATTATCTGATGACCGGTACACAGTACATGGTCGATGAGCTTACTGCCCGTGGGATTGGGGGCAAGGTCTACCGAGCTCCCACGAGTAGTGATGAAACGAAATTCTATCCGGTTCCGGATGCAAGGAAGGCTGTGGAACAACAATTCGGGATCAACCCTGACGAGAAGATAATCCTATACCTTGGCAAATTCGGTGGACTCTACTATAGATCCGAGATACTACAAATGTTCAGGATACTCTCGCAGCAGATACCTACCAGTAGGTTCGTCGTGATCACGCCCAATTCGCATGATGAGATCGTGGATTTGTGTAAGCAGGTCAACTTTGATCATCGTAGATTGATTTACATAAGAAATCCGCCTTTCGAAGTAATAAGAGATTGGCTTTCGGCGGCGCATCTCGGAGTTACCGCAATTCCCCCGACTCCCTCTCAAAAATATAGATCACCTACGAAGGTTGCGGAATATCTCATGTGCGGGTTACCCTATATTACAGTGGCCGGCGTCTCAGAGGATGACATCATTGCAACCGAATACGATGTTGGCATAGTGGTAAAGGATTTTTCAGAGAACAGCATCTCGGCTGCCATTCCAGCAATTGTAGACTTTCTTAAGCGAGACCGAACGGAGATGATACGCCGTTGCCGGGAGGTCGGCATTATGTACAGGGGAAAGGCCAATGTGGATCGAATACTTAAGAGTATTTTTAGCGAACTGGAGAGGTCCGGCTGAGTCTAACGCCAGATTTGCTGTTAGCGTGTCCCTGGACATGTGGAAAGGTTGCCTCGGTTTTGCGATCGGAGTCATTATTTTTTTTCGCCTACGCTGGAGGCCGTAATATTGTCGAGCGAAGTTGAGTACTGACACAATGGCCGAGCGCAAGATCTTGTATTTTTCCACTTGGAGTACCAATGAAGGTATCACCAAGAGTACGGTCTTTCCGATAATTCGTCAACTAAGCGCACATCCCGACGTGGGGCATGTATTCCTGGCAACGGTCGAGGCAGGGACCGCTCTTCCCGCAGGCTTTATGGCGAACGTGGAACATTACATCCTCCCCGGTACGTCCAGCCCGACTATGACCAGCCTCTTCCGCCTCTCAACACGCCTCGCCGGCCTGGCAAAAGAAAAAAAAGCCGACGTGATCTGGTGTCGCGGGGCCACCGCGGCCGGGTACGGCGTGATCGCACACCGGCTGTCCGGTATCCCCCTGGTGGTCGACTCATTCGAGCCGCATGCACAGTATATGGCCGAAACCGGCACGTGGCGCAGGGCTGGACTCAAATACATTGTCCAGCGGATGTTGGAGAAATCCGTTCGCAA
>DASVCT010000242.1:0-5811 GCA_036381475.1 Cyclobacteriaceae bacterium | reverse complement strand
GATGGAATACGCAGGGAAAATACCGAATCGCTTATCCTCCATGAAATTCTCCGTCCCGTTGTAGCCGATGTTAATTTCAGCGAGATACTTGTTTCGAAAATCATAGGTTGCCCTTCCTATCACACCTTGGTATCCGTGAGGTACAAGAAATTCCAGGGTCGGATCAACGGTCTTTTCCTGATTGTAGAGCAACATCATCGAGACATTATGTGCCCCAAATGACCTGGCGTAATCGAATCCGGCTTCCAGGTAGCTTGTAGTGTTAACGTTTACATCTTCGCTGAAATAATAGGGACTTCCCAGACCTTGTGGGACAAGGCTGACACTTCCGTCAGGAAGGCGCTTGGCATTGTACACGACAAGTTCCTTCGACCGCCTTTTCAACTGGCTGTCATTGTGTCTGTACGATATCGTGGCATGAGCCGACAATCCGGGGGTGAGGAAGTCAAGTTTATGGTCAAAACGTATGATGCCATTCAGCGTATTATCAAATCGCTCATTCTGGCCACCCTGCAACAGGCGGACCAGCGGGTTACCCCCATGAAAGTCGTGAACGTTGACCACCTTACCATCCACCCAACCGGGCGACATAACCGGTGGAACCCTTTCCATGTTTGCAATGATTTGACCGGTTCCGTTACCAGGCTCCTCTCCTACCGCGGGTCCACGCCGCTCTTCGATCTGAGTTGACAAGTTCACTTTGATGCTGAATCGGCTCGTAACGTCGAAATCAAGGTTCGTTCGAAAGTTATAACGGCGGAATCGTATCTGGGAGGAATGGTCAGGATGCATGATTTCATCGTTGAAAAGTCCGCCCTGGTTCAACATTCCAAGCGAAACAAAGTACCTGAATGTTTCAACTCCACCACTCACATTGAAGTTATGACGATACTGGAGCGCCACTGGCTTCATCATAAGGTCTATCCAGTTCGTATTCGGATAGAAAATCGGATCAGCTCCTGTCCTGAATAACTCGAGCTCCTCTTCGGTCCATCGTGGTTTGTAAATACTTTGGGTTACGTAGGAATCATACTGGAGCGCTTCGTTATAACCATTGGCCCATGAATAAGAATCGCTGTACTTGCGCATGTCAATGAACTTTGAAAATGCAAGATTCGACGAAAAGCTGAACGTTGGCCGTCCCTTTCGTCCCCTCTTAGTAGTCACCAGCAAGACACCATTTGCACCTCTCACGCCGTATACCGCTGTGGCGGAAGCATCTTTAAGGATGTTGATACTTTCTATCTCATTTACATCAATGCTGCTAAAGTTTTCCACACGCACTCCATCAACCATGATCAGCGGATCCTGTGACCCGGAAAACGTACCAATACCGCGGATCCGGATAAGCGGCTCATCTTCACCAGGCTCTGCACTGGTATGTTTCACAAGAAGGCCTGACATGCGTCCCGCCAAAGCGTTGCTAACATTAGCCACAGGCGTGTTAACTAGCTCACGTGCATTGATGGAGGAAATCGCTCCAGTGATTGCCTGGCGCTCCTGCTCACCATAGCCAACTACCAAGACCTCCTGCAATGTCCTGGAGTCCGGCGTGAGCGTAACGATGAGATCGGTGTAGTCAATTACAGGAACTTCCTTTGTAAGATATCCGATAAACGAAAACACCAGGACTGAGCCTTCACCGACCGCAAATGAAAAGTTGCCGTCATTATCCGTAGTCGTGCCTTTTGTAGTGCCCCGCTCAATGACGTTGGCGCCGGGCAAGGGGTTACCATTTTCATCGACTACCGTTCCGGAAATGCTGATGTCATAGGACTGCTCAGGTTGCGAGGGGATGCGTGCTGACGCATCCGCAGGCATCAACACAATCTCGGGCTGCTTATCAACAGGGATAAAAGTAATCGTATTCCCAAACAACTGTTGCAGCACCTCGAGGACAGCTGCGTCGTCCGCGTGAATGCTGACTTTCCGGGACGCGCCTATGACACTTGGAATATAAGTGAAGCGCACGTTTGCCTGACGCTCAATTTCCGCCAGCACATCCCTCACTTCGCTGTCAGTTGCATGGACGGTTATCTTTTTTGATAGGATTTCCTGTGCCCACGAGCTTGTCGCAGTAATCCCCAGTACTAACAGCACAGAGAGAAGCAGGGTATACGTTCGGCTCATTGGCAGCTACGAATCCTCGTTTCGGGCCACACTAAGTGTCATGCCATATCATCCCGCAACGCTCATCTCATGCTCGCAACGAATCGGGAAGAACCAGGTGCGCAACGTGGTCTTTTTTGAAGGTCTGTAAACTGCAAGCCCTCTAGGATGAAGAGTCCTTTCAGGTGCTGTGCCAAACGGGCATGAGGCGCTTGGCGGCACTATGCTAAGTTAATTTTTTCCTACGGACATACCAATCCGGCCAGCGGGTTTGTTGCGCCGAAAATGCGGTATTTTGGCCGAATTTGGGGCATCTTTGGAATTACTTTGCATTCGGGAAAAATGCCCCCGAAGTGGCCAAAACTATGGTGTCGTTTCCCCCAACGAGCAGGCAGGTTGAGCCCGGCCTGCTAATCCTTTACACACCGTACGCTGAAACCGCCACCCTTGTGGTTGCTGCCATATTTTTTGATAACTGGCGTATCGAAACGAAGGCAAAAATACCATGCACCACCTCCCAGTTCTGTGCTCGACCACCAATAACCTTCTGTGTCCTCTCCCCCAAACACTGCCCCATGATTGCGATAACCACCGGGTCTGGCAGAAAACCCGCTGCTATTGTCGCCTTCGGTTTCTGATTCGCGCCAGCCCTTTCGGTCTTTCAATTTGGTACCCGCTACCTGATCTCCTCCAACTTGTTCTATGAGGTTCAACCATTCCTCCTCGCTAGGCAGATGCCATCCGGCAGGACAACTTTCAGTAGCTGCCTTCCAATTGTAGAGGCGGTGGCTGCAGTCGTCGCGGTTCTCATAACACCAACTTCCTTCCTCCGATTTGTAGTTGAGATCCTGGGCCATCCAGGTCTGGTTGCCTATCAGGACCGTCCTGTATCGTTGGCCGTCACGCGAATCTACAAAGCTCCCTTTCTTCTGAGCCCACGACGATAAAGGCATTATCAAGCATATGAATGCCACAAGAGCTACGTATGTGAAATTGTAATACATGTCCTACCTAGATTAAAGTGGTTGTTCTGTATCGCGACATTATACCTGTCGGTCCCCGACTTTGATGGTTCCTACTTTGTACCTTTTGTGACCATCATCGTTATCGTGAGGGAGTTCCAGTTGCGGTGTGCCATCACTGGTTCCAATAGACACAAACAAATCGTACGTGCCCGGTGCGGCTGCACGGTAAAATACATTGACTGGATCAACAAGATTGCGCGAGATCGCAAATGTGGAGCTGATTGTCTTAATCGGCGCTTCTCCAGGTTTCGCCACTTCCAGTTCACGGACGTTGAAGCTCGTGTCCACAAGAACTGAAACAATGCCACCTTTCTCATCTTTCAACGTAATGCACGGGTATCCGCCGGGATAACAAGGTGCCACTCCAGCATTGGCCAGGGAAAGGGAAACAGTAAATGGCTGCCCAAGTCTTACTTCTTCGGGCCAGGAGATTTCCCTAATTTGTATGCGATAGCCCAGGCGTAGGTTGACCTTGTTGATTGCATCGATATTTTCTTCCATAAAAATCCGCGGCCACCAGTGAATGCACGTATAGCTTGCGTGATAGTCTTCGATAGACTTCAGCAGCAACTCGGGGGAATGAGCGTTCCTTCTTTTAGAACTCCCGTAATGTTCATTTTCCAGGACAACCGGTAAAGTCGGCCAAAATAGTTGCGCCATGCCGGCGCTGTACCAGGAGTCCGGGGGAGGCTGAACCATGATGCTATCGTCGCGCAGCGTGACTCCTTTAGAGAAGGCATAATCAGAAATAGGGAATCTCGTTTTTGAATTGTCGGTTGTCCCTACGAAGTCATCGCTCATGCAAATCAGCGTACTCTTGAAATACTTACAATGAAGGTCGATGTGCATTTTCTGACCTTCTTCAAGTGTAGCATACTGCGATTCACCCGCCGAATGACCTTCGCCCCATACTCCCATCGAACCGATATCAACAAAGGCAACGTTCGGGTTACCGTCATAGCGATCGGCCATGATGGAGAGAAACTTCTCCAGTTTCGCAAGGTAGACCGGATCAGCAAAGTCCGGACGCCAAAGTTCCCTGTCTTGCCTGCCCCATCTCACATTGCTTCCTTTTGCGCCAGCGTTTTTAACCCATTCCGGTGTTGCGTACCGCATCCAGCTCTCATAGCCGGTGATGCGAAAGGCGACCTTAAGCCCTTTGTCAATCCAACGCTGGCCCGGCGTATCCAGGAGTTCCCAGTCAAACTTACCTTCCTCCGGTTCGACAAACGCCCACGGACAGCGAAGGTAGATTGTGGTCAACCCCGGGAAATCATCCAGCGTATCCGATGGTTCCAGCCTGGAACCGTAATGCTGGAGCTGATTGGAATAGAAATGAAACGTCCATCCCATTGAGGGATTTACCAGCGCTTTGCCATTGTCTGCGGGCCTCACCGAATGGTTTGTCAACACCGTCGCGCCGCGTTTGTTTGAAAATCCCATCCCTCCCGCAGGGCTACTTAATCCCAGGAGGGAAAATCCTGTGAGCCCCATGCCAGACGTTTTGATGAAGCTTCGGCGATCGATATGTGTCATCTCTTGTGCATTTAGTTTTGAGACTGTCTCCGCTTACGCGGAGAACGCTAAACTATCTATTCATGCTGTTGTCCAGCTCTTTTGAGTAGGACCACGTAAAGAATCTGATGGGGATTCACATACAACCCCTAACCAATTATCAACACGCGGGTACCGTAACCACCCCGCAACGTTGTCTTGATGCTAAGTTTATTGCCAGACCGTACGGCAGCAGTTTCCTTTCCGGATTCGACGTCCAACACCTTTTCCTTAGGAACAAAACCAATCTTGGCAGCATCAATGGTTACTTCGACCGGCAGGTCCTCTTTCTGATAGCTTTGTAGTACAAGCATGATCTGTTTGTAATCCGACCGTTCCAGCAGTAACCATTTTGCATCTGGGTCACTGACCGTCATCGGCACATCGTCAGCCCAGTAGTTGACTACCTTGCACTCGTCCAACCCGTAGCCAAAATCCCAGATGGCCTTCTCCAGCGTGCGGGCAGGTTCAAAGGCAGCAAAGTTTTCGTTCGGGAAAATCCACCGCATCGCTTCATGAACCATTCTCATCCCCCACTCAGTCCTGATGTAATCGGGATTCATTTCTTCAACCGACTCCCGGATAATGGTGCCGTGCCGCAGGCGCTGAACCGACTCCAGGAGATGACGGTACGCTCCGGTTTGATGTCCTGTCGCTTGTGCGAGCAAATACTCTGCGGGGAAGGGATCGGGTACTCGAGAACGGAATGGGTACTCGACATCAAGCATTGAATTATTCCAGGTATGGATCGGCAGCATGATCGAATTGGTCATGTGGTGCACGATGACGACTGGAAAGGGAGTACCTCTGGTATTCCATTCCTGGGCGAGTTGCCACATTCGCTTGTGATATTCGCGCATTTCCCACAGGCTGGTCGCTGGCTGGAGGTCACCCTCGTCATCGATAAAGGCCTCAGATGTGAGTGGATTGTCAAGTACTTGAAGGAAAGTGTTGTCACAGTAGATGCTGACGCCGCGCTTCATCCATTCGTTGGCATACCATAGTGCAAAATCCTGGTAGCTCCTCGGAAATCCCTGTCGGCCAACTCCGAAATTGTTGGTTGCTTGCGGCGGTTCGGCAACATAACTGGAACGCTCCTTATGGATTCTTCTTCCGCGCCACT
>DASVCT010000241.1:0-30845 GCA_036381475.1 Cyclobacteriaceae bacterium | reverse complement strand
CCTCGAGCCGGTATATGGTATTATTATGGCCCTCCTCGTGTTCGGTGAAAGTGAGCGGATGGACGTTCGCTTTTATATCGGCACGTTTATCATCATCAGTTCCATTTTTGCATATCCTTTTCTCAGGAGACGGTACGGCGGATCAGTTCCGGTCCAGCGATAGGAAGCCGCTCCAGTGCGGGTAGTGGGAAAGCGTTGACGGCAGCACCACGGGCTTTTCAAAAATACCGTATACGGCAGACCCCGAGCCGCTCATCGCTGCATACACCGCGCCCGTACCATAAAGTATGCTCTTCACCTGGTCAATGATGGGGTAAGCGCCCGCTACCGACTTTTCAAAGTCGTTACCCAGGTAGTGTTTCCACTGAGTGAACGGCACCTCAGCTACCACCCTGCTGCAGGGGCGTTCGGGTACCGACGGCGTGACTCCTTCGTACGCCTTCGCTGTTGACACATGAATGTCGGGCACCACAATAATAAGGAACTTGCCGGCGAGGCGCAGATCGACCGCGCTCAGCTGTTCACCTCTCCCTCTGCCTATCGCGGGTTTGCCATGAATAAAGAAAGGACAATCGCTTCCGAGGAGCGAGGCATAACGCAAGAGTGCATCCATTCCAAGATTCAGATGGAAAACGGCATCGAGCAGTTTCAGGGTATGGGCTGCGTCCGACGAGCCTCCTCCGAGTCCGGCTCCCATGGGGATCACCTTGTGGAGGTGTATGGATACCGCCCCGATGCCGTAGTTATCCTTAAGGAGTTTATAAGCGTTAACGCATAGGTTATTGGTCGGCGGATCGACAATGGGAAGGCCGCTGAGCGTGAACTGAAACGTTTCGCTCCGGACAACCTCGAGGGCATCGGTCCAGGGTACAGGACAGAAAACCGTCTCGATGTCGTGATAGCCGTCGTCGCGTTTCCGGATTACGTTCAATCCCAGGTTGATCTTGCAAGGCGGAAAGGCGATCATATCAGTCGCTCATGACGGTCAACCCAACGCCGCGGTCTTTACTTCGACAGCTTTTCGATAACAGCTTCGCTGATACCGGTTGTTGAAAACCCGCCGTCGTGCATAAGGTTTTGCATGGTTACCATGCGGCTGAGATCGGAGAACATTACGACAATGTAATTGGCACAATCTTCTGCTGTGGCGTTGCCGAGCGGCGACATCATATTGGCGTAGTCGAAGAAAACGTCGAAGCCTGTGATGCCGGTTCCGGCCGTCGTCTTGGTCGGGGATTGGGATATGGTGTTGACACGAACTTTGCGCTTCTTGCCGAAGCGATAACCATAGCTGCGTGCGATCGACTCGAGCACGGCCTTGGCCTGTGCCATGTCGGAGTAATCTGGAAACGTGCGTTGCGCCGCGATGTATGACAGCGCCACGATGGAACCCCACTCGTTCATGGCATCCGTCTTTTCCGCGGCTTGCAGAACCTTGTGAAAAGACACACCGGAGATGTCGAGCGTTTTGAGGAACCAGTCGTAATTGAGATCGCCATAGTCCTTGCCTTTTCGCACGTTGGGACTCATGCCGATGGAGTGAAGAACGAAGTCGATTTTACCTCCCAGGATTTCCATGGACCGCGTGAACAGGTTCATCAGATCTTGTTCTGCGGTGGCATCGGCTGGAATTACTTCCGTTTCACATTGTTGGGCCAGTTCGTTGATCTTACCCATGCGCAGGGCGATGGGTGCGTTGGTGAGAACGAACGTACCACCTTCCTCCTTTGCCTTAAGGGCTGTTTTCCAGGCAATAGAATTCTCATCGAGGGCGCCGAAGATGATTCCCTTTTTGCCCTTCAGCAGGTTATAAGCCATAGTGTGAGTAAGCGCTTTATGGGTGAAATATTACAATCGTACCGAAATGGCGCAACAGATGCCGGTTTCAATCGATTTCGTGCAATAAAATTAATATATTTATTAAACCAAAACCGTGTTAAAGCTGCTATGGAAAGGTCCATTATTTTTTTCGACTTCTGGGACGCAGCTATGCGTTCCTGTGCTTATGTCGCCCTGGCCACCAGCATTGCGCTGATTGTGTACTATGAGATTAAGGTCTCAAGAATCAAGGATCTTAAGGAAAAATACGATTACATCAACCTGCATGAGATCCGGTATTTCTGGTCAGCGATTGTAATGCTCATCGTTGCTTCCGGTCTGTTTGTCAATTCCATCGGCACGATTACCATCGCTCGCGAGCACATGCTATGGTTCTACGTGAGGATCTTCGCGACGGTAAGCCTGAGCATCATCGCCTATTTCGTTTTCTTCGGAATGATCCGGGTGTACTATCCCGGTAACGTGGAAAAGCGCCTTCAGCGGCTTCGCGAAACGCCGCGGATGTCGCCTTCAGGGAACCTGATGCGGAGGCTCAGTGAGGCGGAAGAAGATGCGCACCTCGACCCGGGACAAATTGAAGACGAGGCCATTCACTCCATTGACTACGATGTCTGGATCGACGAAGCCACTGGCTTCACGCGCATAGAAAAATACTACAACTACCAGCATGCCGAGGCGTGCCCCGAATGCGGATACTACACGATGAAAATCGAAGAAGAAGAAATCCAGGTTATGCCTACCGCAACGGAGCGCGGGTTGTTGCATCAGCACTACCATTGTTCGTATTGCGAACACAGGGAAGTGCATGAGGTGCCGTTGGCCGCAACCTCCCGGAACATTTTTGAACCGGCCTATTCCCGCAACGCCTAAGACACACCTCGATACACGGAATAAACCCTTTCAACTTGATGGGATGTATTGTTTTGCATGAAATTCCAGCAAAACACATGCATAATTTTATCAAATTAGGGGTTTTTAAAGGCCTCCGGACTTGACCACGATACTGTTCTTCCTTCCTTTCCTGGTGATCTACGCCATGGCCGCAATCTATGGTGAGCGAAAGGTATCTGCTTTCATCCAGGACCGGTTGGGACCGATGGAAACCGGCCGGTATGGTCTCGCGCAATCCGTAGCAGACCTCGTCAAGCTGCTCATCAAAGAAGACATCGTACCGGCAAAAGCCGATCCGCTGCTGTTCCGGATAGCGCCACTGATAATTTTCACGGCCGTATTCGCCGGCTTCGCGTTCCTTCCACTGAGCCCGACCTGGGCCGGGGCTTCGGTTACTTCCGGTTTGTTTTTCCTGCTTGCCATCATTTCCCTCGACGTGATCGGCATTATCATGGCAGGCTGGTCGTCGCACAACAAGTACAGCATGCTCGGTACGTTCCGTTCAGCCGCGCAGATCGTTTCCTACGAAGTACCCCTGGGTTTGTCGGTACTCTGTGTCTGCATGGTGTGCCAGACGCTCGATCTCCAGGAGATATCCATTCAGCAGGGCCGGCATGCTACAGAGCCGGCTTACCTGTTCGGCATTGCCGCAACGGGTATCGATGTAACCGATATCGGCGGGTTTCTGGCATGGAACATTTTCCGCCTCCCCTTGCTGCTGGTGGCATGGCTTATCTTCTTCGTAGCCACACTTGCCGAATGTAACCGCGCGCCTTTCGATCTGCCTGAAGCGGAGTCCGAACTCGTCGCGGGATTTCAAACCGAATACAGTGGGTTCCGCTGGGCAGTGATCATGCTGGGCGAATATGCCATGATGTTATTGGTAAGCATGCTCGGCGTTGTGTTGTTCTTCGGAAGCTGGAATTCAGCGCTACCGGATATTGGAGTAGTCAAACTCGGAACCTGGACCAGCGGCGGACCCGGAAGGTTGTCAGCAACACTGTGGGGCATCTTCTGGCTGGTGACTAAATCGCTTTTATTTGTACTGATACAAATGTGGATACGGTGGACCTATCCACGGCTCCGGGTGGATCAGCTCATGAGCCTGAGTTGGAAATTTCTTACGCCCGCAGCGCTGATCCTCGTTGTCCTGTGTGGATTCTGGAAAATACTTTTATGGTAATTCCACGAATGACCATAGCAACTGCCCTTGCCCTACTGGTTCTGTCGACCGCCGGCGCGCAGACGTCCGAAAGCGATAGCCTGCAACACTTGCTTGCCATGGACCTGCCCGACTCTGCGCGGCTTCGCGTACAAATCAAGCTTTCCAGCCTGTACCAGTTTCTTAACTATGACCGATCCCTGGCCCACGCCGAAGAAGCCGTAACGCTGGCGGAACGCATGACCCAACCGTGGGCAAAGGCGGAAAGCTATCGCAACCTCGCCTACATCTACACGCTCAACGGCGACTACAGCACCGCACTTCGTTACGATAACCTCGCCCTGCAAAACGCGACCGCTTCCGGCGACAGTGCCAGCATCACCGAGTCGTACAAATACCTGGGCAACGACTATTATGACATTGGAGAGTACGATGACGCTTACTTTTACTTTACACAGTCGTATCTACTCGCCCGGACAAGAAACGATTCCCTCAACATGGCCATCGCCCTTCACAACGTAGGACGGGTATTCAAGGAATTGGAGGAATTCGATCGCGCCCTCAATCATTTTGCCCTTTCGCTGAAGATGAGCAACCAAATCGGCGACAAACCCGGCCTTCCTTACTACTACGATGAATTCGGCGATGTGCTGATGCGGAAGGGCAACTACGACTCAGCATTGAACGCGCTGAACAAGGCGCTGACGTTGATCAATGAACAAAACCTCGGAGAACTGAAGCCAAAAACGTTCTCCAAGATCGCAAGCAGCTACCTGTATAAGAAAGACTATGAAAAGGCGTTCGCGTACTACGACTCGACACAGCGGCTTTACGAGAAAACCAATAACCAGTACGGAAAGGCAGAGGTAAGCCTCGGAAGGGGCATCGTGTTCCTCGAACAAGACAAATACGACGATGCCGAGCAATACATAGAAGCAAGCCTCGCCATCGCACGGGATCTCAATGCACGCGTGCTGGAAATTGAATGCTACCGCTACCTTCACACGATTTGGGAAAAACGCGGTGACTTCAGGAAAGCGCTCGACTATTTCAAGCGCTACAAGACCCTCGAGGACAGTCTGTTCAGCCAGGAGATGCTGCACAAGCTGTACCGCGACCAGATCCGGTACGAGACCGAGGCACGCGACATGGAGATTGCGGCCCTGAGCCAGATCGATGCCCAGCAGAAAGACGCACTGAAGCGTGAGGAATTCATCCGGAACATTCTCGCTGTCGTTTTCGGCCTGTGTGTGTTGCTGCTGATTACCGTTTACCGCAGCGGCCAGCGGCGCAAGGAGATCAACAAGCTGCTGGTCAAGCACCAGAAGGAAATGGAAACGCGCAGTGAAGAGCTGGAGCGGCTCAACCAGGTAAAGGACAAATTCTTCTCGATCATTTCACACGATCTAAGGTCTCCCATTAACGCACTTTCCGGCATTCTGGACGTGATGTCAAGGGGCGGCTTGAGCCCGACCGACTTCGCCGAACACACCAAGGAACTTCGCATCCGATTCAATCATACACGCACGCTGCTGAACAACCTGCTCGACTGGACCCTGCTGCAAATGGACAAGCTGAGTCTGCAGGCATCCCGCATCGACCTCTCGCGGATCATCGACGAGAACATCCAGTTGCTGGCCTCCATGCAGGCAAAGCAGATATCGCTGATCAACAACGTTCGCGAGGAGGCTATAGCTTTCGCCGACTCAAATACAATCAATCTCGTGTTCCGTAACCTGATCACGAACGCCATCAAGTTCACCAACGACGGAGGCACGGTAATCATCGACGCAAAGGACGAAGGCGACCATTGGCTTGTGTCAGTCCAGGACAACGGCATTGGGATCAGCCCTGACGTTCAGCAAATGTTATTCGACAAGACTTCGCCCTACACTACGCGCGGAACTGCCAACGAAAAAGGTACCGGCCTCGGCCTGATCCTTTGCAAGGAGTTCGTCGAAAAGAACGGCGGCAAAATCTGGGTAGAAAGTACCTTGGGTAAAGGCAGTACGTTCTGGCTTACAATACCCAAGCCATAGCGCTGAAGGTCGCTCAGTCGGGCAAGCCGGGGACAGATTCACAAGTTATAACAGGCGCATTCGCAAAAAATCCTTAAATCCTTCTTTCTGGCCCCATATCCTTTATTTTTGCTGTCGAATGACGCAAACAAAACGTACTTCGCATGCTCATACCCTCGCCGCGACGCTTCGATCGTTGTGGAGCGGCCTGCGCGTGACATGGAAGCATTTCAAATCCGCCACCCGGAAAAACGAACATAAGGCGATATCCGACCCCGACTATTTCCAGTCGCGTCAGGGCGTCGCCACCATTCAATATCCACACGAACTACTTCCAATTCCTGACAACGGGAGGTACAGACTCCATAATGAAATAGACGACTGCATTGTATGTGACAAGTGCGCCAAGATCTGTCCGGTGGACTGCATCACGATGGAACCCATTAAGGCTACGGCCGAGATCGGCAAGACGTCAGACGGAACGCCCAAGCGACTCTACGCCGCATCTTTTGATATTGACATGGGAAAGTGCTGTTTCTGCGGCTTGTGTACGACCGTCTGCCCGACCGAATGCCTGACCATGACGCGCGTCTTTGATTTCAGCAGCTACGACATCCGCGATCATTACTATTCATTCGCCGAAATGTCCGAAGCCGAGATTGCTGAAAAAAAGGCTGCCTGGGAAGCTCATCAGAAGGAAAAGGCGGCATCGCCTAAACCCTCGACAGAAGGAACATCCAAGCCCTCCGGAGAGGCAACGCCCAATCCTTCAGCAGAAGGAAAGCCGCGCCCCGTCTTTAAACCCAGGATGAAACCTCCCGGTACGTCGACATGATCTATGCCTTCTACATCTTCGCCTTCATAGCTGTCGCAGCGGCGGCCGGAATTGTATTCGCAAGACGTCTCTTTCACGCTGCACTTTTCCTTCTCGTTTCCTTTCTCGGCGTGGCGGGAATCTATGCGGTGTCGTTCGCCGAATGGGTCGCTGTTACGCAAATACTTGTTTACGCCGGCGGCGTGGTGGTGATCATCATTTTCGGTATCATGCTGACAGCGCGGATACCGGGACGGCCAACTGCCGTTTCCAACAGCAAGTGGTTCGCGGGCACGTTGCTCGCCCTGGCTGCGATGGGCTTTCTCATCACACTCTTCTTAAGTGAATCTTTCGGCACGGCAACGGCACCTCCGGTTGAGGAGGGGTTTACCCTCGTTAACCGTTTCGGGATTGTGTTGATGACCGACTACCTCTTGCCGTTCGAAGTCGCCGGCCTTTTGTTGCTCATTACCCTGGTAGGCGCTGCCGTACTTGCGGCAACGCGAAACAATAATCCGACATCATGATACCGATCGAGCATTACCTGATCCTTTCAGCCATGCTTTTTTCTATCGGGCTGATGGTCGTCGTCGTCAAGCGAAATGCTATTGCCGTACTGCTGGGCCTGGAGCTCATGCTGAATGCGGCAAACATTAATCTCGTTGCGTTCAACCTGGCCCACCCGGAACGGCTGGATGGTCAGATGTTCGCCGTGTTTGTAATTATCGTCGCAGCCTGCGAAGCGGCCGTAGGTCTTGCCATCATTCTGCGGGCGTATCGCCTCTTCCACACCGCCGTACCGGACGATATCAGCACACTAAAGGAATCGTGAGCCCCGACGCCGATATCGCCTACCTGATCGTCGCCGCCTCGATGATCGTCCTGTCCGCGCCGCTGGTCTCGGGCATCCTGTCCGCCCTGGTCCCTGTGCGCTATTCATGGCTGGTCTCCCTTACAGCTTCTTTCATGCTCCTGATCGCAGTGGTTGGCGCCGTCCTGCTAGCGTGGACTGCCGGGCTGGAACAAACTCGGCACTTCAGTACTGAATGGTTCACCCTGGGAGGCAGCACGGTTTCCGCCGGAATCCTTATCGACAAATACGCTGTGGTCATGGTGCTCGTGGTCACCATTGTGTCGTTCCTGGTACATATGTATTCGGCCGGATACATGGCAGGTGATACGTCGATGCGGCGGTATTTTGTCATGCTTGGATTTTTCACGTTCACGATGCTGGGGATCGTGCTGTCCGATAACCTGCTGATCCTCTTTATGTGTTGGGAACTTGTGGGCTTTTCATCGTATATGCTGATCGGACACTGGATGGAGTTGCCGAGTGCCGCGAAGGCATCACGCAAGGCCTACATCATGAATCGCGTGGGCGACCTGGGCTTCATCGCCGGGTTGATGATCGTCTACCGGAATACCGGCACGTTCGACATTACGATGCTCGCCGGCCACGCCCTGCAAGGTTGGGAGACGGCCGCTGCGCTTTGTTTCTTTCTTGCGATTACGGCAAAGTCGGCGCAGTTCCCGCTACTCACCTGGCTACCCGATGCGATGGCCGGGCCGACACCCGTATCCGCTCTGATACATGCCGCCACAATGGTCGCCGCCGGCGTGTTCCTCCTGGCACGGATACATTTCCTCTTCCCGCCCCCGGCGCTTCAGGTAGTGGCTGCAGTAGGGCTCGCGACAGCGCTTACAGGCGCCGCTGCAGCGTTGGGGCACTTTGACATCAAAAGAATTCTTGCTTATTCAACCGTATCACAACTCGGCCTCATGATCACGGCGCTGGGCATGGGCGCAAAAGACGCGGCCATGCTGCACCTGTTCACACACGCCTTCTTCAAAGCCGGACTGTTCCTTGCCGCAGGGGCGATCATCCATACCCTCCATCAGGCGCAGATGAGCACCGGGGAAACCTACGATGTCCAGGACATCCGCAACCTGGGTGGACTTCAAAGGCTGATGCCGGTGACCTTCGGCGTCTTCCTCCTTTGCGGCGCCTCGCTGTCAGGCCTGCCGATGTTTTCAGGTTTTCAATCTAAGGAGGCTATCCTGTCATCCATTCTGCACGGACACAATACCTGGGGTGTGATGGTTGCGGCCCTCTTCATACTTGCGGCCTTCCTCACGGTGGTCTACACGTTCAGGCTTATCTGGTTTGTGTTCATCAACAATACGTCGCGACCGCAATGGACGACCGTCCCCGAAGTACCCTTTGTCATGCGCTTTCCCATGATCGTGCTGGCCCTGGCCTCGCTGTGGTGGATCGTATCGCCGAATCCGCTTTCGTTTTCCGGCTGGTTTATGACCGGAAATGCCGGAGCGCTTTCCACTCTGACATCAATGGCCGTTGTGCTCGGCGCCCTTGTTTTTGCCTACCTATTCTTCCGGAAGAAGGCCGCAGTACCGAAGGTCGCCGACATCCTGACGAGTACCTTCTATCTCGATACGGTGTTTGCCGTATTGGTCATACGTCCAGTAGGCCATCTGTCATACTTGTTTTCCCGAATCGATCGTAAATACATTGATGGTATCCTGCACGGTGCGGCTTACGCGCAGGTGACTTTAGCACACATCGTCGCCTGGTTCGATAAAGTTATCATCGACGGCCTTGTTAATCTCGTGGCTCGCCTGGCGGCATGGACGGGCGCCCTGGTTCGAACGTTTCAGTCGGGCAACATCCACATGTACATTTTCTGGGCCGGGATAGGCCTCGTTTTGCTCACCCTTTTTATCGTTGCATGAAAATTATGAACCGTTTAACCTTTATTTTTAGGCGCATTGAGTAATCCCCCGAGTCTGATGCCGGATCATATTCTCACGTATCTGATCTTTCTCCCTGTACTGGCAGCGTTTCTGGCGCTCTTCGTTCCCCGCGATAGGGCGATGTGGTTCAAGGTACTGAACCTGGCGACGTGCGCGCTGCAGGTGATCCTCGTGATCATGGCCGTCAGCCGGTACGGCAGGGAAACAGGCGAACTCAGACTCGAAGAACGGATGGAATGGTTCAGCCTGAACCTTGGCACATGGGGTAACCTGAAGGCGGAGTACTTCCTTGGTGTCGATGGCCTCAGCCTTCCGCTCATCGCGCTGTCGGCTTTCGTCATGCTCATCGCGGCCATCTCCTCCTGGACGATCGTCAAGAGCGTAAAGGGCTACTTCATCCTGATGTTGATTCTTAACGCGGCCATCATTGGAAGTTTCGCTGCGCTCGACCTTCTGTTATTCTATCTCTTTTTTGAGTTTATGCTTCTTCCGATGTTTTTTCTCATCGGCATCTGGGGTGGCAGCAGGCGTGAGTATGCCTCTATCAAATTCTTCCTGTACACGCTTTGTGGTTCTATTCTCATCCTGGTTGCCTTCATCGGTCTTTATATATCCGGTTCGGCTCCGGGGGACGTTGCCACGCACACATTCAACATCATGCACCTCCGCGATGCAGGCAACTACCTGCCGGGATCGGTACTCGATCCTTCCGGCGGGTGGGTAATCGGCGGATGGCCTGCACGGAACTGGGCATTCCTGCTTTTGTTCGTCGGCTTCACCATCAAACTGCCGATGGTACCTTTTCACACCTGGCTCCCCGATGCGCACGTTGAAGCGCCAACACCCGTCTCGGTCATACTTGCAGCACTGCTGCTCAAAATCGGTGGGTACGGTTTGATGCGCATCGCATACCCTTTGTTTCCTGATGCGGCGCTGTCGTTGAGCTGGCTGGTGGGCTTGTTTGGTGTGGTGTCTATTATATATGGAGCACTGACGGCGATGGCCAGCAAAGACCTGAAACGACTGATCGCCTACTCATCGGTCTCCCACATGGGATTCGTTCTCCTCGGCATGGCTTCGGCAACGCAGGAGGGCGTCACAGGTGCCGTCTACCAGATGGTAAGTCATGGTGTGATTACGACGATGCTCTTCCTCATAGCGGGCGTGTTGTACGACCGTACCAGCGATCGCATGATTGGCAACTATTCCGGACTGGCACGGATCATGCCGATCTATTTTGCCGTCGTGCTGATCGCCTTCTTTGCCTCGCTCGGGCTTCCAGGCTTCTCCGGATTCATCGCGGAGATCATGGTATTCCTTGGCGCCTTCCGTTCCGAGGTAATCCACCTCAGCCTGGCGATCATAGCCACTTTGGGACTGGCCCTTGGCGCGGCGTATTACCTGTGGACCTTGCAGCGCATGTTCTTCGGTCCGCTCCATGTGCGCGGCGCGGCCACCGCCGAACAGCTCGTTGATCTCGGACTGAGGGAAAAGACTATGTTTCTGCCACTTGCTGCGATCACTTTGATCCTCGGCATCTTTCCACAATTGCTGCTTCGGTATGTGGACACGTTTGCCGTCGGTTTTGTCGCCCTCCTAACCGGAGGCAGCTAAACGATTATCCCGTGAATATCGAAGGAGGCCTACCGGAAAAGCTGGAATGGATTCGAGACAGTCTGGAGTTCTTCGGACCAGAGCTGATCCTCTTTACGGGAATCATCATCGTGCTCTGCGCGGGCATTATCGTTCCCTCCGTTCGTACCGGAAGATCCCACGGCGTTCCGTTGATACTTGCCCTGGTCACAACACTTCTCGCGTGTGCGCTCTCGCTGGCCGACTGGAATGCGCAGGGCGAGGCGACCGACCTTTTTGGAGGAATGGTCATCAACGACCGCTTCTCATCCTGGCTCAAGATTGTGTGCGACCTGGCAGGCGCCCTTACCCTTTTGCTTTCATTGCCATCATCGCAGGAGCGGAAACATGTTTCTGAATACGCGGCTCTGGTGCTGGGTGTCGTATTGGGCGCCCACTTCTTGTCCATGAGCGTCGGCATGGTGATGATCTTCCTGTCGCTTGAACTGATTTCAATCAGCTCGTATGTACTTGCGGGCTATTCGTTCCGACAAGCGGGGGCCGAGGGCAGCCTTAAATACTTTCTGTTCGGCACAGCCTCATCAGCGATCATGTTGTACGGTCTCTCATTGTTGTACGGGTTGACGGGATCCGGCATTATCGCCTCGCGAGAATTTGCGGAAGGGCTGATGGAACACCAATCCCTGCTACTCCTCGTTGCGGGACTGCTGGCCCTCGCAGGCTTCCTGTTCAAGATGGCGGCACTCCCTATGCACCTTTGGGCGCCCGATGTATACGAAGCAGCGCCGATGCCGGTGGTTGCGCTTTTTTCGGTGGTGCCGAAGCTGGCAGGCCTGGCCGTGCTCACCCGTTTTGTTCTTGCAGTAACAGCATACGGTCAGACGGCTTTCGATTGGAAAGCCATCGTCGGGTTGATCGCGATACTTACGATAACCGCGGGGAACGTTGCCGCGTTGCGGCAGGTGAATGCAAAACGGATGATGGCGTGGTCGTCAATCGCTCATTCAGGCTTCCTTTTGATCGGTGTGGGTGCCCTGACCGAGCAGTCGGTTCAATTCATGATGTTTTACGCCGCGGTATATTTCGTCGCCAATTACGTGGTCTTCGGGTATCTTCAATACTTTGAGTCGAGGGGATTGCAAACGATTCCGGACTTTGCTGGTACGGGACGATCGGACCCTGCTGCACACACCCTGCTTTTGACGGGCCTGATTTCGCTGACGGGCATCCCTCCGACAGCGGGTTTTACAGCGAAACTGCTGATTTTTACCGGCCTTTACGACGCCTACCGTACCACGAACGATCCGTTCCTCCTGTGGATACTGGTCCCAGGCCTTCTAAACACCGTAATCTCGCTTTTTTACTATCTCCGGATCCCCTATTACGCCTTCATCCGTGACGGCCAAAGTACTCCCGTAAAATACCTTACCTGGACAAATTTTTTGGGCCTGGTCCTTGTTTTGATCTTGCTGGGTTTGTTCTTCCGACCCGATGGTTTGATGGGTTGGATTAATAAAATTACCTTTGTGCTTTAAGCCTACATGACGGACCAGATTCACCACGAGTGCGGGATCGCACTCATCCGGTTGCGGAAGCCGCTGTCCTACTACCTTCATAAGTACGGCCCGACTTTCGCCATGAACAAGATGTACATCCTGATGGAAAAGCAGCACAATCGCGGTCAGGATGGAGCCGGAATCGCCAACATCAAACTCGACCTTGAGCCTGGATACCGCTACATCAGCCGGTATCGTTCCGTGAAGTCGCAACCGATTGCGGATCTTTTCCGAAAAATCAGCAAAAAATACAGAAAGGCCCTTAAGTCGAACCCGGATCGGGCTACGGATGAAAAGTGGCTTAAGCAGAACGTTGCCTTTACAGGTGAGTTGTGGCTCGGCCACCTCCGTTACGGCACGCACGGGATGAACAGTATTGAAAACGTACACCCGTTCCTGAGGCAGAACAATTGGAGGAGCCGTAATCTCGTCATGGCAGGCAACTTCAACATGACGAACGTTGACGATCTCTTTGATATTCTCGTCAACCTTGGCCAGCACCCCAAGGAGAAAGTCGACACAGTCACCGTCATGGAAAAGATCGGTCACTTTCTCGACGAGGAGGTGCAGGGCATATTTGAGAAGTACAAGGATGCATTTTCCAATCAGGAGATTTCCGATTTCATAGAAAATGAAATCAACCTTCAACGCGTGCTGCGCAGGGCCTGTAAGGACTTTGACGGTGGCTACACCATGGCAGGACTCATTGGATCGGGTTCCGCGTTCGTAGTACGCGATCCAAATGGTATCCGGCCCGCCTATTTTTATTCTGACGACGAGGTAGTGGTTGTCGCCTCGGAGAAGCCTGCCATCAAAGCGGCGTTCAATGTCGAATATAGTCAGATCGCCGAAGTCCAGCCCGGGCATGCACTGATCATCTCGAGAAGCGGCGAATTCACACAGCACCAGATTTTGCCACCCGGCGAAAAGCGGTCGTGCAGTTTCGAACGGATCTATTTCTCCCGCGGTAATGATCCCGATATATACCGCGAACGCAAGATGCTCGGCAGGCTGCTGGTTCCGCAGGTCTTGCGCGCCATCAACTTTGACATTAAGAACACAGTGTTCTCCTACATCCCCAACACGGCCGAGTCGGCATTTTATGGAATGATGAATGAGATTGAAAATTATCTCATCAAGCGACAAAAGGAGATTATCATTGAAGGCAAACCGTCGGTCGATTCATTGGATGATATACTTTCCTTCCGACCCCGGATCGAAAAGATCGTACTCAAGGACGTCAAGATGCGTACCTTCATCACTGGCGAAGATCACCGCGACGAGCTCGTATCACACGTATACGACACGACCTATGAAGTCGTGCGAAAGGGAATCGATACTCTCGTGGTAATCGACGATTCCATTGTAAGGGGAACGACGCTGGAGAAGAGCATACTTCGGATGCTCGACCGTATTGGCCCCAAGAAAATCGTGGTCGTATCTTCTGCACCACAAATCCGTTTTCCGGATTGTTACGGAATCGACATGAGCCGCATGGCAGATTTCGTGGCCTTCCGTGCCATGATTGCCCTGATCAAGGAACGCGGCATGGAGTACATGTTGGGTGAAGTATATGAACAATGCCTGATGTCGCGCTACAGCAGCAACCCGCAGAACCACGTCAAGGCCTTATACGACCAGTTCAACTATGAAGAAATTTCGGCCAAGATCGCCGAAATCGTTCGGCCACCAGATATGAAAGCCGAACTGGAGATCGTATTCCAAACCATTGATGGCCTCCACAAGGCATGCCCGAATCACCTGGGCGACTGGTATTTCACCGGAGATTACCCAACGCCGGGCGGAGTTCGGGTGGTCAACCGGGCTTATATCAACTTCATGGAAGGCAAGCTCGTCCGCGCATACTGAGGTCAATGAGTGAATGAGTGGATGAGTGAATGAGCGAATGAGCGAATGGGGCTCACACGCTCCCTCCCTCCAGTTTCCCGTCTTTCTGTTTATCCATTCAAAAAACAGTAGGGATTTGCTATTTTTAGTCATTCCTAAGTCCGACATATGAACTATTGGCTAATTAAGACGGAGCCCGGTACGTATTCCTGGGATGACCTGAAACGCGAGGGTGAAACGGTTTGGGATGGCGTCCGCAATTTTCAGGCGCGAAGCCATCTGAAGGCAATGAAAAAGGGCGATCAGGCGTTCTTTTATCATACCGGCGACGAAAAGGCGATTGTGGGTATCGCTACCGTAACCCGCGAACATTTTCCCGACCCAAAAGACAAGGCATGGGCGGCCGTAATGGTGTCACCGAAAAAGGCCTTGAAAAGACCCGTGACCCTGGCCGAAATCAAGGCCGACAAGCGGCTCAAGGATATGGTGCTCGTCCGCGCGGCGCGTCTGTCCGTCCAACCTGTATCTGCACAGGAATTTGAAATGATTAAAAAACTCAGCGAAACAAAATAGCTTATGGTCCGCTTCCCCGGCCTGATTATTCCGGTTGTGATGTGTGTGGCCGCGCCGGTGATGACACCGGCAACGGCATTCGGGCAGTTGCAGCAGACGCAACGCTACGAGAAGGAATTCAAATACGCTGACGGTGTGTTTTCCATTATCTCCCTGGGCGAGGACGGCATTTTACTCATTCGTGATCGCGACAAGTTCGAGGGCGGAAAGAAGGTCTGGGAAGCCGTTTACCTCGATGCTGATCTGAATGAGAAAAAGACCATCAACCTGCCCATGGAACCGCGAAACCGGCTCATCGGCTACGAAAACGGGCCAGAAAAAGTCCTCCTTCTTTTCCGCCAGGGTGACACAGAAAAAAACAGCATTGAACTGGTGGAATTGAACCTGGTGGGCGAGGAACATCCCCGGCATGTGGTCAAACCCGAGGTCGCTATGGCCTTTACACATTTTACATGGGTGGGCAATAGCGCGATATTTGGCGGATACGTAAACAGGGAACCCAGCGTGCTGATATACGATCTGGGCTCCGGAAGTATGAAGATCATTCCCGGTTTCTTTCAAAGAGACAGCGAGCTGGTGGATCTGCGCGTAAACGTGAACAATACGTTCAACGTCGTGCTTATCGAGCGGTCGCAGCGCGATGAACGTCGGGTAGTGTTTCAAACCTACGACGAGCATGGCGGGTTGCTCCTGGAAGACGTGGTTTCCATTGACGATCGGCGCACGTTACAGACCGGTCTCACCAGCATGCTGGTCCGGGAGGACCTGGTCCTCCTCGGCACGTGGGGCGAAGGAAACGCAAAACAATCGAATGGCTTCTTTGCTTTACCTATTGATCCATTCGGGGATCAGAAGATTCGTTACACGGCGTTTGGTGAGCTGGATCATTTCCTCGATTACATGAAAGAGAGCCGGGCGCGCCGCATTCAGGAGAATACGCGCGAAGTTGTCAAGAATGGGGGGATACCGAATTTCATCAACTATGTCATGCCCTACCGCATCCAGGAGTATGAGGGTGGCTTCCTGCTTTTCGCAGAAGCTTATTCGCCTTCTTCCTCCTTTTCGGATTTTTCGAGACCCTATAGTCCGTATTATTACAGTCCATACTACTCGATGTACGGGTGGTACTATCCGGGATATGGCCGATTATACTCGCGACCGTACAGCTATGGATACCGTACCCGGAATCAGGAAATCAAGACGTACGAGTCAATGGTCATCTCTTTTGCACCGGACGGCACGGTGCAGTGGGATCGTAGCCTGCAACTAGACGATGTGAGGAAGGGTTCCCTTGAGCAGGTGGCAGACTTTAACTATGTAAACGGACACATTGTTTTCGTACAGAAAGATGAGTCTGAAATCAAGGCCCGATGGATCCTCCCGGAAAATGGCGAGGACGACGAAACTGTAACCCAGAAGATACTCCTGCCTAATCCGGAAGACGAAATCCGCTCGGAAAAGGAAGATGAAGGAGGCATTCAATACTGGTATGGCAACAACTTCTTCGTATGGGGTTACCATAGCATTCGCAACACTACCTTAAAAGAACGTGTGCGGGAGGTCTTTTATATCAACAAGGTGGAAATTAACTGATGCAGTTGTCCACCTGCTTCTATGCCTCTGCATCGTCGTACCCGCCACAGCGCAGGTACAACAGCCACAGCGTTTTGAACTGAGACTGGACAACGACGAACCGGGCTTCCGCGTCGCGTCGGCATCATCGCGGGGATTGATCCTCCATCGCTTTGTGCGCAGCCAGCAGGATTATTACCTCGAGATGATCCGGCTCGATACCGCCTTCCACCAGCAGTGGGAAGGAAGCATATCAGTGGAGCGCAATATGGCGTTCGTCGCCGCCGTTCCCCATGATGAAAACGTATACTTTCTGTTTCATGCATTCACCGCAAAGTCATTTTTGCTTTATGAGTTAAACCAGGACACCGGGCACTACAGGCAGTATACCATCGACAGTTTTCTCCGGTTCAGTCCAACCGAGTGCCAGGCTACAGACGGGGCGGTTCTTATTGGCGGCTACTTCAATAGGGTGCCCCTCGTACTCTATTTTGATTTGAGCACACAAAAATCGGCCATTTTGCCGGGACTCCTGAACGAAGACGGCGAACTCACCCAAATCAAGGTCTTCGACGACAACAGCTTCCAGGTGTTGATCAGTGGACGCAATTTCTTGAAGCAGCGCACAATCTGGATGAAGAACTATCAACCCGACGGCACGATTGTCGATAATGTTGCTCTCGAACCAGCAGAAAACACGGGCCTGATTTTCGGACGAGCGACGCGTTCGAGTGGCAACGTCCAGATCCTTTCGGGGGTATACGGCTATCGCAACAGCGAATACTCACGGGGACTCTTTATCACTTCGATCGACGCGAATGGGGATCAGAAAACGAAGTACTACAATTTCGGCGATCTCAAGAACTTCTTCAACTACATGAAGGCCAGACGAAGCAACCGGATCAAGGAGCGTATAGAAAGAAGGAAGATCAGGGGAAAGAAAATCCGATTCAACTACAGATTTCTGATCCACGAAGTCATCGAATACAATGACCAGGTCATCGTTCTCGGGGAGGCCTTCTATCCGCAATACTCGTCGATCAGTAGCGCAACTTTTCAGGGATTTTACTATCCCCGATGGGGCGATCAGGTGTTCGACGGGTACCGTTACACGCACGCGATCATCATCGGCTTCGACCGTGATGGAAACCTGTTGTGGGACAACAGTTTCGAGATCGATGATGTGAAAACATACAACCTCGAACAGTTCGTGCGCTTCGACGTCCAGGAAGATAAGATCGTACTGCTATACCTGTATGACAATCAGATTCGGACAAAGATTATCCACGACAACGACGTACTTGAAGGTAAGACGATAGATCCAATACGCACCTTGTACGAGAATGACGTGGTGGTAAAGGCCCGGCGGAACACCAGCCAGCTGGACTACTGGTATGGCGACAATTTTTACGCCTATGGCGTCCATGAGATCGAAAACGAGGCCCCCGGCGGCGGTGTCGAAAGGCGGCGGGTGTTTTTCGTCAATAAGATCAACCTGTAAGCCCAGGCCCGAAGTTCATTCGCCGTTTTTCTCTATATTTGCGGCCGTGACAAAGCGAAAGAAACTCATCTTCGATTCGGATCTTCTCGACCTCACAATCAGCCGCCTTTGTCAACAATTAATCGAAAACCACGCCGATTTTTCCGATACCGTGATCCTTGGCCTTCAGCCCAGGGGCATATACCTCGCAGAACAGATTCACCAGAAACTGGAAAAAGACACCCGCAGGACCATTCCACTGGGTTATCTTGACGTTACCTTCCATCGCGATGATTTCCGAAGACGGGAAACGCCTGCAAAGGCCAGCGAAACGCGGATTCCGTTTGTCATTGAAGGCAAGAAGGTAGTGCTCGTCGACGACGTGCTTTTCACGGGCCGGACCGTGCGGGCAGCACTCGACGCCATGATCGCGTTCGGCCGTCCAGCTAAAGTGGAACTTCTCGTTCTAATCGACAGAAAATATAGCCGCGACCTTCCGGTTGCGGCCGACTATACGGGGAAGACGGTAAATACGCTTCCCTCTGAACGCGTGCTCGTGGAGCTTGAGGCGCAGGGTCACGAACACAACAGGATCTGGTTGATCAATAAGGATTGAATCTATGTCCAAACTCAGTCAAAAGCACCTCCTTGGCATAAAAGACATCACAGAGAAGGACATCAATCTTATTTTCGAAACGGCTGAGAATTTCAAGGAAGTCATCAACCGTCCCATAAAAAAGGTCCCGTCCCTGCGCGATATTACCATTGCCAACGTCTTCTTCGAAAACTCCACACGAACCCGTCTTTCGTTCGAACTTGCTGAAAAGCGTTTATCTGCTGACGTCGTCAACTTTTCGGCGTCCAACTCCTCGGTAAAGAAAGGAGAAACCCTGCTCGACACGGTGAACAACATCCTGGCGATGAAAGTCGACATGGTGGTGATGCGACACGCGAGCCCCGGTGCGCCACACTTTCTATCCCGCCACATTTCCGCCAACATCATCAATGCGGGCGACGGCACCCATGAGCATCCCACCCAGGCGCTGCTCGATGCGTTTTCCATCCGCGAAAAGCTTGGCGGCGTGGGTGGAAAGAAGGTGGCTATTATCGGCGACATTCTGCATTCGCGCGTGGCGCTTTCCAATATTTTCGCGCTGAAGAAACTGGGCGCGGAAGTGATGGTATGCGGTCCCCCTACCCTGCTGCCCAAATACATCGGCGAACTGGACGTGAAAGTGGAGCTGGATGTACGGAAAGCCCTGCAATGGTGCGACGTCGCCAATGTGCTCCGCATCCAACTGGAGCGGCAGCAAATCCGATATTTTCCCAGCCTGCGCGAATACTCCCTCTATTACGGAATAAACAAGCGACTCCTCGATGGCCTGCACAGACAGATCGTGATCATGCACCCGGGTCCGATCAACCGGGGAGTGGAATTAAGCAGCGACGTAGCCGACTCCCAACACTCCATCATCCTGGACCAGGTCGAGAACGGCGTGGCGGTACGCATGGCCGTGCTCTACCTTCTGGCCGGAGCGGCAGGCTGAAAAGCAGGAACACAGACCGCGCGCAATGCGTTAACCGATATGCGCGGAAGTAGTAACTTGTTCCCTCGTAATAGCTTGATATGATTTACAACACTATTATTGAAACGATCGGAAATACACCGATCGTGCGGCTCAACAAGGTAAACCGGGGCATTAAAGGCACCATTGCCGTGAAAGTGGAATACTTCAATCCCGGCAATTCCACGAAAGACCGCATGGCCCTGAAGATGATCGAAGATGCCGAAAAAGAGGGCGTCCTGAAGCCTGGGGGAACCATCATCGAGGGGACCTCCGGGAACACCGGGATGGGGCTCGCCCTTGCAGCCGCCTCGAAAGGCTACAAATGCATTTTTACAATGGCCGACAAACAATCCCAGGAAAAGATCAACATCCTGCGGGCTGTGGGTGCGGAAGTGATCGTGTGCCCGACAAACGTTGATCCGGACGATCCAAGATCGTATTATTCGGTCGCCCGAAAGCTCAACAAGGAGATTCCCAATTCATTTTACCCCAACCAGTACGACAACCTCTCCAACGCCAAGGCACACTATGAAACAACCGGGCCGGAGATCTGGGAGCAGTCGGAACACAAGATCACGCATTACGTCGCAACCGTCGGCACCGGCGGGTCGATGTGTGGCACGGCGCGTTTTCTCAAACAACAGAATCCGAATATCATAGCGGTGGGCATCGATACGTATGGATCGGTGTTCAAGAAATACAAGGAGACCGGGATATTTGATGAGAAAGAAATCTACCCGTACCTCACCGAAGGTTTTGGCGAAGACATACTCCCCAAGAATGTCGATTTCGACATCATTGACTTGTTCATCAAGGTAACAGACAAGGACGGGGCGATTATGGCGCGGAAGTTGGCGCGAGAGGAGGGGCTTTTCGTCGGGTGGTCGAGCGGCTCCGCAGTACATGGGGCGCTGGAATACGCGCGGGAGAACTTGAAAGAAGGCGACCTGATGGTGATCCTGCTGCCCGACCACGGTACAAGATACCTGGCCAAGGTGTACAACGACCAATGGATGAAGGACCACGGATTCCTGGAATCGAGAAGCTTTGGTACCGCACGCGACGTCATCGCTGCCCGCGACGGGCAAGACGACCTGTTCACCGTTTCCGGCGATGCACTGGTAAGCGAGGCCATTACGATCCTAAACCGGGAAGGCATCGACCAGATCCCGGTTACGGAAAACGGTCACTTCATAGGGAGTGTCAGTTCCTCCGGGTTGCTGGAAAAAATTATTGACGACCCGAAGTTGCGTAACAAACGGGTAAAGGATGTAATGGACAAACCCATGATCTTCGTCGCCCCGGACAGCACCCTCGACGTGCTGTCGTCACTCGTGAACCGGGAGAACAAGGCAGTCCTTGTCCGCGACGAATCGGAAAAGGTACATATTATTACGCAGCACGATATTCTGAAGGCGGTTGCAATGGGGAATAGGCAGTAAACCCATTCACTCATTCACTCATTCGCTCATTCACTCATTTCAGTCCTCGAGTATTTCCACTTCAACGCGCACGTTTTCTTCAGCGCGGGGGCTGTTCTTGTCGAAGAGAGGTCGTTTTCCGCCCCAGGCTTTGATTTGCATGCGCGAGGCGTCGATGCCATGCTCCACGAGGAAGTCGCGGATCACTTCAGCGCGTTCCTGCGAAAGTTTTTTGGCAGATCCGAAACCTTCTCTCGTTCCGGTCAGGGAGAAATAATTCCTCTCCTCGCCCATAGATATAATTTTACCCGGTGCGCTGCCATTCGTGTGTCCATGGAGCCGGATCCTGTACTTCGGATTTTCCTGCAGCATTTCAAGCAGACTGTTTACTTCGTAACGCGACTCGGGGCGCATCACGCCGGCATCCTTGAAGAAATACACGTTATACATGATCGCGATGTCTCCGCGCTGCAGACGAACGAGTTCAAAAGGCACGATCACGTTACCCTGTGCATCCGTACGGATCTCCGGACCCTGGGGATCGTTATAGTTTAGGTTATGTTGAACCTTGCGGTATCCGAAGACTTCAGAAATAAGTGTGATGTTGCCCGAATTGCTTGCTGGGGATGCGACACGCACGGACTCGTTTCCTTTGTAGGTCGCCATCCTTCGCGAACGGTCTGTATCGACAACTTGAACGTCGCCTTCGACCTTCTTGTTATCTCTGGCCCTGTAGAGCTCAAAGATGAATCGCTTTCCAAGTGCTGCATCTTCCACCTCACGCGAAGCCTGACCCGGCGCCACCGTAGCGCTTGCTACCGATACCTGTTCACCCGATGATGTGGTCGAAGCCGCGGCTTCAGTAACCGATGAATTCGATGCTCCCGGTGCCGGATCTTCGTGACGCACCGCACCCAACTGCCCTTCTGTAACCGGATTGATGTCGACACCAGGTGATTCATCACCCAGGACGCCGCCATAAACCCAGGCGTCGATGAATTCGCTCTCCACACGAAGTCTTCGCGCTTCGCTCAGCGCCTTCTCGCGGTCCTGGGTGTCGAGTACATATACGTAGTACAGTCCGCGACTCGGATTGAACTCGTAACGCGCATCGTATTTAAGCGACTTCGCGTGCGACGTAAACCGAATGGCGTTCTGATGAACGGCAAAGGCGCCGATCACCACGTAGCTTACGCCGGGCTGAAAACGGGAAATTTCCTGGTGAAATGCCGCTGCTTCACGACAGATAAGCGTGGCTGTGACAAAAAATAAGCTCACCAGTGCAAAAAAATTGAGCTTTCTCATGGTGCACCAAAAAAATTAGAAAAGGTACAGTTCACCTCAAATATAGAACATTCCTTTAAAAAATGCTAATTAATCGCCTACCATTCAGCCGGTTAACGCGTCAAAACAGCTGCTGTGAATCCCACATGAAGAAAGCGCGGGCAAGAGTCCGTTCCAGGAGCACATTTTCGGCCGATTTGCTGGCATCTCCGGGAAGGTCGCCCTAGTTTTGACGCTCGCAACACGATACCGTGACAATGGAGGATTTTCTTGAACGAACGTATCTGGGCAACACGGTTCGCGACTACCTGGTTGCGCTGGCCATCTTCCTGGTCGGACTCGTGGCTGTCCGCATTCTCAAACATCTGCTGATCCGTCGGCTCCAGGGATGGGCGCAGAAGAGCAAAAACCGGTACGACGACCTGTTCGTACACACCATAAGCCGGTTTGGAGTCCCGGCACTTAATCTCCTGGTCCTTTATTGGGCGCTATACTCGCTGGAACTTTCCCCACGAATGCACCGCGTGCTCGAAGTTGCCGTGGCTTCCGTCGTGGCGTTCTTCCTGATCCGCCTGGTGTCGTCCACAGTTCGGTATCTCCTGGAAGATTACGTACGACGACAAGAGCATGGCGAAGAAAAGGTGCAACAGGTACAGGGCATCATCCTGATCTTGTCCGTGGTGGTATGGGGCCTTGGCCTCATCTTTCTTTTCAGCAACCTCGGCTACGATGTCACTGCCATTATTGCCGGACTTGGAGTCGGCGGTATTGCCGTTGCGCTGGCCGCGCAGAACATCCTGGGGGACCTCTTCAATTACTTCGTCATATTCTTTGACAAGCCTTTTGAGGTGGGCGACTTCATCATCGTCGACGACAAGTTGGGCACCGTAGAATACATCGGTATCAAGACCACGCGGGTAAAAAGCCTTTCCGGAGAACAAATCGTTTTCTCAAACAGCGACCTGACCAATTCGCGTATCCACAACTACAAACGGATGTTCCGACGACGCGTCGTGTTCAGCTTCCGGGTGAGCGTCAACACACCGCCAGAGCACGTGAAAGCCATCCCTCAAATCGTACGCGACATTATCAAGGGTATGGAAAGCTCTACAGGCCCCACACTCGACCGGGCGCATTTGCTTTCCTTCGACAGAGAAGGGATGAATTACGAAGTTGTATACTACGTCGAAAGCCCCGACTATAACGTATACATGGACATCCAGCAAGCCATCAATTTTTCAATCCTCGATGAATTGAGGAAACGGAACATCGAATTGCTCTACCCGTCTCTTGCTGTGAAGATCAGCGGAGAGCAGGCAGTGGGCAGTGGGCAGTAGGCCTGACGACGTGCGGCGGCCAATAAACACCGGACAGTTTACTTCTTCTCCAGAACGAGGATCACCTTGTTAAAATCCGCGGCAGCATTGATCACCTTGCGGAAATCTTCGTAGCGCTCGAGGGGCGCGAAGATTTCTTTATAGTATTCCCGGATCGTGATCACCAGGTCGTTGCCTTCCATCTTATAGTCTGAAACAAACAGGAATGGCTCCTTGCCGTTATCAGAATAGACGACATTGATGCGGATGTCGTCAGGATTGCGAACCTTATATCCATCGGGGATGCTGACCCGTATGGTTCGATCGTACCCCCGATTGAAATCATTCTCGACATCCATCATACGCTCATCATCGCGATACATCTCGATCTGGGGTCCGATCAGTTCACCGACTTTGAACAGGACACGGGAACCCGCCGTCCCGATGAAATGTCCGGAGGTAAACGTGACGTCCATTACAAAGCTGTCGGACGGACCTTCGGCGTTCGTATTTGCCGTCCATTTGGATATCGTGGGATCGGGAGCCGTTTGCTTCACAAGTTCCTCGATCAGTTTCGCGCGGTCGACGTCGCTAATCATCTCATAATAGGGAGCGATGAACGTTGCGTTGCAACCACCAAACACACGCCGCATATTGAGCGTATTCGAAGTCATCGACTCGTCGAAGGTTACGCTGATGTCGAGGTTATCCATGTTCAGGGAGTAGTCTGCTGCGGGGATCGACCGCACAACTCCCAGTGCCGACTTTACATTTCCGTATGCGAAGGGTTCGATGAACAGGCCATCCTGGGCGGTCAGGTCAGGTGGAATAAGAGGATACCGAAATTCAAATGCATAAGGGGCCATGAAGCCTCCGGTAGCCGGGAAGTGCAGGAGGTATTCGTCGAGGAAAGCCCACGAGTCGAACGTGCCATCGAACCGGACGCCCTCGCGGCTGCATGTGAGGACAGGATGGCACTCGATTCCCAGCTTTTCAAACACTAGAAAAAACAGCCGCGTCATGCCCTCTTTCGAAGCCACCTTCCTGGCTATGATCGAAGAAATATCCGTCAACGCTTCGTCACGGCCATCCGTGTTTACCTGAATTGTAGTTTTGATCCGCGCTTCAATGTTCCGGATTCGATCTTCCGCTTTCGCGGAAGCTTTGTCGTTGAGCGTCTTCACAAATTTGTCCAGCGCCTTGTCGTCGTCCTTATCAACGGCCGAAAGCACTCCGTAAAATGTCTTTGCGGCTTCCTCCCAGGTGAAGAGGCGAGCATTTGATTTGGCGGTGTTGTACGCAAGCTTGAACTCAATGCGCTGGCGGTGTGCATCGAACGAAGAAAAATTCTCTTCACGGAGGAGCGGTATGTTGTTCATTTGGCCTTCATACACATTGCGGTCCTCCGTGGAACTCGTCTCCGTTATGGGTGCGTACCCGTTGTAGGTGTGAAAATCGAATTTAAGGTGCTTGGGACATGTAAGCCGGAAGGTGCTGCCACGTACTGGCGTACCGAACTGCATGAACACGCGGTCGTACAGGCTCGGGTTCTTCTTCAGCACGTAAAAATACTCGATTTCGCTGCCGAGTTCCACACCTTCAATGGCAAATATCCGGAATCCGCGTCCCGTCTCTTCGTCCTTTAGCTCCTTGAGGTTGGACGTGTCGAAATTGACGACCTTGCCGGATGCGTTGATGGACCTTGCCTTCAGGCTCACGAGATCGATCACGCCACCCATCGGTATGTAGATGCGGTTGTTTCGCTGTATGGCCTCGTCGTTGTTTACACGAACGATTCTATGAACGGTGTAGTAGAGCAGGAACTGGTTGTCTTCGAACACGTAATCATACTGATTATGCAGTTTCAGAACGTATTCCCCCAACGCCGCCTCTTCGTCGGTAAGCTCGTATCGGCTCCGGTCGGCCTCCCATTCGTAAATGGCCGGGTTCACACCCGCGCTGAACACCGTAGCCGGCGCAAGCAATAGCAGAAGGATTCTCAGCATGACAATCAGTTTTTCTTCAGGATAATGGATTCTTTGTACGCGTCGCTCGCCCGGGTAACCGACTCATTCCAGTCGGAGAACTGCGACGGATTCATCAGGAGGTAGTCGATGTAGAAGGTCTTCTTCATGATAATTTGACGATCGGTTGTTTCATAGTCGACCGTGATGCCCATCAACTTACCCTCGTGTTTCGCGTCAGGCGGCATGTACTCGACGGTGTATCCTTCCGGAATATCAAGTACGGCAACATCTTCCTTGATGTAGCGATACTCATTCTCGACCGGCGTTTGTCGAAGCGTAGTGTTAATGAAGTCGTTGTAATAATCCTTGTTCAGGTTCAGGTTGATATAGATTTCGTCACCGATTTTCTGAAAGTAGTCGGCAATGCGAAATTCATAATCAATTTTGGTCGGGCGATCGCGGTTGCCCATATCCTGAACGGAATATTTATCGAGATAGAATTTGTTGCTTCCCTTTCCGACAAGCCCGGTGACGTATCGCCTGGTGTCTTCTTCACGAACCCGGTTCAGGCGATACCCGGCGAAAACCATCGAATAACCACGCAGACTCATCTGACCTTGGCCGGTGAGCTCATTTCCGGCGATCGAGAGATGAACAGAATCGCGCTGACCATTCATTTCACGGGGGATTACGGGCACGACCTTGACCTCATAGTTCTTTTCACCCTTGGAGATCAGCGCCTCTTTTCCCTGGATCATCGATGAAGGCATACCAAAAGGTGTGTGGTCGCTGGTTGCATCCAGGAAGTAATATGTGCCGTCGGCGGAAATGTACGTGGCAATCATGTGGTTGTCGACGATGGGTGTGGGGTATTTGGTGTAGGCGTAGGGTATGTCTCGGGTACCAATCCAGGTGTAATAGCCCTTGATACCGGCGATGTCCATCATGCTGACCAAGAGGCTTGCCATATCCTTGCAGTCGCCGTAGCGCTTTTCGCATACGTATGACCCGGTGTGTGGAATCAGCCCGCGCATGCCTTCCTCAAAAGCAATATACCGGATGTTGTCCTGCACCCAATAGTAGATCTTCCTTACGACGTCATCAGGGGTATCGCCCGGCGCCTGGAGTCCTTTCACTATTTTTACCAGGTCTTCCGATGGCGCCTCCTTCCTGAGCGTGCTGACGAACGAGTAGTACCAGTTGTACAGGTCATCGAGTGAAGCCAGTACGTTTTTGGTACCAGACGACGTCTTGAACGATTTCACGGCTAAGACCAGGTGGGGAACATAATACCGGAGGGAGGGACTGTTGGAGTCGAATTTGGTCGCCTCCAGTCCGGCAGCGCTCCACTCGTAGATCACCTGTTTGCCCTTTTCATATTTCCTGAATCGAATCTTTCGGTCGGGGTCGTTCAGGACCTCATACATGAGGTCGACATCAGCGGTGGTCTTGATGGTGTAAACTGTCTTTTCCTGGGGCAGGTAGCTCGAGAAGATAAAGCCCGGAATAAACTTGGGATCGCGATAGATATTTCGGTACTCCAGCTGGGTGCGGTTGTGCGGGGCGACGGCAGGAAAGGAAACGGAGTAATAGTATGAGTCGTCGTGAAAAATCCCGTCGTCAGTGTCAAACTTTCGCGCGAAATTGGAGACAGGCAATTCCTTAAGGCGGCTCTTCTCCCATACCAGGGTTTTGGCCTTGAGGTTTTCGACCTCGGTAAAGTGAGATCCGTGTACCCTGCGGCTCGCCATCATTTCGGTGGGTTCCTTCAGGTAAAGGATATCGTCGAACACGTCGGAATAGACCAACAGGGAGTCACCCTTGGGCAGTATGGTAAGGGTCTCGGAGCGTTCGATATAGACCGCAGGCTCACCTGGGTATTTTGCATTGATCTGCTGCCAGAGGTCGCTATCCTGCGCCTCGAGGGTCACCGCAAGCATGCAACCCACCACAACGAGGATTGCCTTAACTGTATTCTTCATTAATCGATAAGAGTTCCTGACCAGTATGTCAACGTTGATACGGGCTGGCTATTTTTATACAACACGGATTTACCATGCATGGTGCCGTCGCGCAGGGTTTCTGTGCGGAAACGCGTGCCGTCGGAGTTAAAAATTTCCAGAACGCCTTGAAGGAAACCGCCGTCATAGGTACCCTTTTTCCAGACCCTGCCGTTCGGGTGGTTGATAAAAAATGGCCCTGTCTCCTCTCCTTGATGGTAATTAATCTCGCTGAGTAACCGACCATCGGGATAATATTCTCGCAGAGGTCCCTCCAGGAGGCCATTTTTCCTGAATTCTTCATATGCTTTTGTGCCGTTGGGATAGTAAGCCACCATCGTCATTTCGGGAGTCGCCGTAACCCATTCGCCCATTTCACCATCCGCCTTCCGCGCCCGGTATGCGATCACGTCACCTTCGTCGTACCTTTTTTCAAGGATCAGGCTTCCATCCGGAGCGTAGTATTGCGCCACACCCTGGCGTTCGCCGTTGAGGTAGTTCGCCTTCAGTGACACGCTTCCATCTATATTGTACCACGTCCACAGGCTGTCCCTCTCGTCTGCCACGTATACCCCTTCACTGGCCACCTGGCCGTTTTCGTGGTACCATGTCCATTTCCCGTGCTTCAATCCGTATTGATACATGCCCCTTCCTTCGGGTGTACCATCGGGATAATTGCTGACAAACGGTCCGTCGTAGTAGCCGTTCAATGCCTTGTTGGAGTAGTGCACAGTTCCGTTGGGATAGAAGCTTGCAATCATGTCATCATAATAACCGCAGCTCAGCACCCAGCTCGAATGCCTGGCTCCGCTCCCAAACTTTTGAACAATTCGGCTTGTCTTCTCAGGCGCCGTCAACTCCAGCAACGTCTTACCATTTGGATCAAAATTGACGAACGAAATGATCCTCCCCTCCCGGTACACGTAGGTCGAGGTTGGTTTGCCGTCAAGTGCGAAGTTGGTCGCCTCTCCGTCCAAATCTCCGTTCCGGTAATAATAATCCGATTTCAGCGTCCCATCGCGGTACCACGAAAGCCACTGTTGCTCGCGTTTGCCTTCCTGGTACCAGCCTGCCTCCTTCATTTGCCCATTCTCGTAGTATTCGACAGAGTAGCCGTGGGGTTCACCGTCGTGGAAATGCTGTTCATATTTAATCTTACCGGAAGGAAAGTACTCTATAAATTTTCCTTCCGTCTTGCCGTCCACCATAGCGTACTCCTTTGCAAGGACACCGGACCTGAAGTAGTATTTCCAGGTTCCGTCCGGTTTGCCCTCCCGGTAGCTGCCCTCAAAGCGCAACTGCCCGTCTCTGAAATACCCTTGAACGGGAAACGTGCCGGAAGGATCGCCGGACCTTGCTATCTCTTCACCCTCGATGTCGTAATAGACCACATCCGTCACTACGCCGTGGTTGTATACCTGGGTAGCGTAAAGCCGGCCCTCCGCGTAGAAGTTGTTTTCTCCATGCAGCTGTCCCTCTTCGTCGAACGGTCGCTCTTCCGTCAGGTTCCCCCGCATGTCGTAGTATACCCATGTGCCCTGTGCCAATCCCGCCTGGAAAGTCCCCTTCTTTTCCAGACGTCCGTTCATATAAAAATATTCCCAGGAGCCGGTTGCCTCGCCATTTTCGTAGTTGCCCCTCGCCTGAGGAACACCGTCGGCGTAGAACTCCGCGTACGCACCGTGGAGTTTGCCGGCCTTGTAGATCGATTTCGACTTTAACTTGCCACTAGGATAATAAGCCAGGTATTCGCCTTCGAACATGTCGTCCTTGAAGGTGTAGGTTGCCTCGGTATTGCCGTTCGCGTAGTATGCGGTTCCGGGTCCCGAGCGTTTGCCCATCTCGTATCCCAACTTTTCCTCCAACTGTCCGCAAGGGTTGAAGATTTCGACATCTCCGTTTGCCTTCCCTTCTTTCACGAAATAGTGAAAGCGAAGTTCTCCCTGGGGGTTGTACGCGTGGATCTCCCCTGTGTTTTCATCCTCAATGCTCTTCAGGGTTCCGTCATCATCGTAGTATTTCCAGATGCCCTTCTTCACACCGTTGTCATCATATTCGCCTTCGGCAATCATGACCTGGTTCGCTGCGTAAAACCTCCATTTGCCGACACGCGTCTCGCCGTTCTTGTTACCCAGCTCCACGAGCTGCTTGTCATCGTTGTACCAGCAGGACACGGGGTCAGGGAAACCCCACGAGGCGGGAACCGTTCGCTGAAGACGGAGCTTCAAAAGGCTGGCATTCGCAAGGTTATAAAAAGCGTCCAGCTCCTTTTCGTGTTTCTTCTTCCACTTCGGTACGGTTGCTATAGAGGTGCTGGAGAGGAGGTGATACAGAAAGGGTTCAAGAGCACCCTGTTCACGTATTTCGCGATAGAGCGGCAGGTAGAGTTCCGACCATAAATCGCCGGGGTCACCGAGCAGATCCATCTGGTCAATGAAGAGCTGGTACTGTCGGGTAAGAATCGCATTTACAGGTACCAATGGTTTGAAATTCTTGTCCGCAACGACTTTCGCCTTGATGATCTGATCGAGACGATCGTATGCCGACGTGCCGTTGTACGGAAAGGTGCCTTCATCTGCGATTTCGTTGTTAAGAAATTTCTCAAGGAAGACCAGTCTCGAATTGTCGCTAGGCGCGATGGAAATGTAAACGCCCAGTGCCATCATGGCCCTGACCTTACCTCCCTGGAAGGCTGCGAGCCTGCCGAGGTTGAGGTGGCTCCCGCCATGAAAAGGATTGATCTTAAGCGTATTGAAAAAGCACTTGGCTGCTTCGTCGTAATGCTTGTTGTTGTAATGCGTAACACCAAGATTGTAATGTAACAGGTGGTCGAAAGGAAACTTCTCGAGCGCTGCATTAAAGACCTCAACCGATTGTTCGTACTCGCCCTTATGGTCCAACGCCACGCCAAGCGTGCGCATCAGGTGCGCCTCGTATCGGCCAGGTCGCTTCAGCCCTTCGCGGCAAATGGCAATAGCCTCATCGTATTGCTTGTTTGCGTCGTAGCTGAGGGCAAGTTCCGAAAGCATCTGCACATAGGCCGTATCGCGCGGTGGAATGGTCTTGTACCGGGCAATTGCCTCTTCGTAGCGACCGCTGTCATGAAGCACTATCGCTTCGGAGATAATGTCAGCGGACTTGACTAGAGGAATTTGCTGGCCGTGTACATCT
>DASVCT010000240.1:0-3955 GCA_036381475.1 Cyclobacteriaceae bacterium | reverse complement strand
AAAGGTTTTCGTTTGGAGGATTTAATTTAGAGAAATGTATTTGACCCGTGAGGAGAAATCGCCATATTCTCGCCAATAACTTTAATGAAAACCCGATATGGCCGCAAAAGCCTTTACACACGGGATCGCACACACCTTAATTCTAATGACATCAATTTCATTGACGGGTCATTCCCAGCCTTCCGCTGCGGACTCGAAACCTATGCGGGTAATACACACACGCGATTTTGAATTGAAAGGCGACGGCAGCAGCACCGAATGGAACGCGACTTCCTGGATCAGCGTGCCTCAACGCCTCGCCGAGGGCGGAAAGTACGCTACGGACGTCAAGGTCCTCTACTCCGAAACCGGGATCTATTGCCTGTTCCGCTGCGAAGACAAACAGATCACTGCGACGCTGAAAGAAGACTTCGCCGACCTTTACCGGGAGGATGTGGTAGAAGTCTTTTTCTGGACAGATGAATCCGTGCCCGTATATTTTGAATACGAGTTGTCGCCGCTGAACTATGAGCTGGCCATAATGGTCCCCAACTACAAAGGCAACTTTTTCGGATGGCGTCCGTGGCACTACGAAGGAGAGCGGCTGACACGTCACGCGACGCATGTCAGTGAAGGAGACGACAAAACGTGGACGGCGGAACTGTTCATTCCTTATGCCCTGCTCAAACCCATCATCCCGGGCCCGCCGAAGAAAGGCGACCGCTGGCGTGCGAATTTTTACCGGATCGATTACGACACCGGGCGATCACACTGGTCATGGCAACCGACTAGAAAGAATTTTCATGATTATGAAAGTTTTGGAACGGTGGTCTTTGAGTAAAGGAAATAGGGAAATAAGGAAATAAGGAAATAGGGGGATAAGGTGTATAGGGGTATAGGAGATTAGTGATTTTTGATTTTTGATTTTTGATTTGATGCCTTCGATTGGAGCCTCTGATTTAAGGTCACAAGCGTCGTCGTTGAAGGAAAAATGTGTTCTGTGGATGTTTAAATCCCAAATCGCAAATCACTAATCACTAATCAAAAATCATAGAGGGGTATAGGGGTATAAGGGTATAGGGGGGCCACGGATTGGGGTATCGGTTACTGATTACCGATCACCGGTACCACATCACGACGCTCTGTCCCCTTTGGCGCCGCTCGCTCCCGCATCGAGCTTCTGTAGATGCTGCGTGAGGAGGTCGATGCGGACGAGGAGGTTCAGCACCAATGCATCCCGCACCTTATCACTCGGATTGCGTTCCATTTCTTCTTTCAGTACAAGGTACATCGCCTCAAGTTGGTGTATGTCCTGGGTGAAACCATTTAACCCTTCCCTCCCTCCGTACAGATCGATCAACTGTACCGTCTGGGCAATCTGATCAGTGTAGTATTTCTCAACATCTGCAAACGCACGCATCTCCTGGCGATTCGTATCAGCCGAAGATGCTTGTTGGTTGCTGGTAGTCCTGGACGACAACGCGAGGTACAGCGATAAGCCCATAAAAAGGACAGCTGCGGCACGCCATACAGCCACACGATTCCACAACGAAGGGCGCACACCGGGTAACGTATTCGCTATGCGATCCCAGGCGGAGTCGGCCGGTTCACGGTCGTCAAAAGCATCCCTGTTCCGGCGAATGAAGTCTTCAAGTTTCTGTTTCATGGCGCGTTGTTAGAATTTCCTTTAGTCTGGCCTTTGCCCGGTTGAGCTGGGATTTGGAGGTGGAAACCGAGATTCCCATTATTTCACCGATCTCCTGGTGATCGTATCCTTCCATCAGGTAGAGCGTCAGCACGGTGCGATAGCCGTCCGGGAGTTGTTCGATAGCATCACGAATACGCTTGACAGTCCCTTCACCCGTCTCGATTTCTATCTCGGGTTCTTCGGGTACGTCCCACTCCGCATCCTCCGGCAGAGGCACCGTCCGTCTCTTCCGGATGTGGTTGATCGCTTTGTTGATGACAATCCGCTTAAGCCACGAACCGAACGTTGCATCCTGGCGATACCGGTCGAGATTGTCGAAGGCGCTGATGAACGCCTCCTGCAATACGTCGGTTGCATCATCGCCATTGCCTGTGATCCGCAGTGCGGTATTGTACATCGCTTTCGAATACAATTCGTACAAACGCCTGAAGGCCCGGGGATCCCCTTTCCGGCAGCGTGCGATTAGCTCATCGTGTATGTTCGATACCCGGTAATCCAAGCAGGTTGTACAATCAGGTAAATAACAACGCCCGAATGAAAAGGTTGCACCGGTTTTCGCTCATTTAATCTGTCGACCGGGGCTTCAGACCCCGGGCTGCGGCGATCTCCCGGAGGAGGTCGACGGCCTGCGACCGGTCATTGGCAATCCGCCCGTCCAGAATGGCCTCCTTTACCTCTTCCTTGAGTTCGCCCACGATCCGGCCTGGCGGGATGCCGAACATATCCATGATTTCGTCACCTGAAACCGGAGGCTGGAAGTTCCTGACATGGTCTTTTTGTTCCACCTCCGCCATTTTCGTCTCGACGAGGTCAAAGTTCCGGAGAAATCGGCTCACTTTTTCCGGGTTTTTCGACGTTACATCGGCGCGGCAAAGCGTCATCAGGGCCTCGATGTCGTCGCCGGCATCGAAGAGCAGGCGCCTGATCGCGGAGTCGGTAACCTCCTTTGCCAACGGTATTGGTCGCAGGTGGAGGCGAACGAGTTTCTGCACCTTAGTCATGTTTTCATGCAGGGGCAGTTTCAATCGTCTGAAAATGCCCGGCACCATCCGGGCCCCCTTGTCCTCATGCCCATGGAAGGTCCATCCATGCTCCTTGTCGTATCTTTTGGTGGCCGGCTTTGCGATGTCGTGAAGAATGGCAGCCCACCGCAGCCACAGGTCGTCGGAAACCTTCGCCACGTTGTCAAGTACCTGCAGTGTATGAAAAAAATTGTCCTTGTGCGCGTTGTTACCCACGTACTCCACCCCGTGGAGGGCGACAAGCTCCGGAAAGAACTGCTTGAGCAACCCGCTGTGAAACAACAGTTTGAAGCCATACGAGGGCACCTTGCTCGCAATGATCTTGTTCAGTTCATCCGTGATACGCTCCTGCGAAACGATCTTGAGCCTCGGCGCTTGTTCTACGATTGCGGCGTAGGTGTCTGGTTCGATGTCGAAATTCAGTTGTGTAGCAAATCGCACGGCGCGCATCATCCGCAGTGGATCGTCTGAAAAAGTAACTGAGGGGTCCTGCGGGGTGCGGATGATCCTTTTTTTGAGGTCGCTCATCCCGTCGTGAGGGTCAATCAGGGCTCCGAAATCGTCACGGTTCAGCGAAACCGCCATACAGTTGATCGTAAAATCGCGGCGTCGGAGATCGTCTTCCAGTGTACCGTCTTCAACCACAGGCTTGCGGGAATCGTGGCTGTAAGACTCCTTTCTTGCGCCAACGAACTCGACCTCAAGGTCCTTATACCTGATCTGGGCCGTACCGAAATTGCTGAAAAAATTCACCTGGATCCCGGGGCCCAGCGTTGCGGCCACTTTTTTCGCCAGTGCAATACCGCTTCCCACGCAGACAAAATCAATGTCCTTCGACGGCCGCCCGAGCACCAGGTCGCGCACATATCCTCCTACCACATACGCGTCCACACTGGATGCTTCCGCCGCCCTGGCAACGGACTGAAAAATTTCATTATCAAGGTATCGTGTAAAGTCCATCGGCCAAATTTAGGAATAGCGGGAGAAGGGGGAAGGGGGAAAGGGGGAAATAAGGAAATAAGGGAAATAGGGAGATAAGGAGATAAGGAGACAAGGAAATAGGGAAATAAGGGGTATAGGGTATATAGGGTGTATAGGGTATATAGGGGGGTCGCTGATTGGAGAGTAGTGGAATTATCGACTCTAAGGAAATAACGAAACCATGAACTTATTCGTAGGGTGATGTATAGAAGTATTGACCATAACTATCGGTGAGACGGACATCAACACATCAACACTTCAACAC
>DASVCT010000239.1:0-5751 GCA_036381475.1 Cyclobacteriaceae bacterium | reverse complement strand
GAAAACTTCGAACATCTGACGTGAAGTTGGAATTCCCAACAGCCAATGAAATCCCGGGTCGTCTGGAAGCCGTGCTCGCTACGCTGTATCTACTTTTCAATGAGGGTTACTATTCCGAGACGGACGACGCCGTGATCAGGGAGGATCTTTGCCTGGAAGCGATTCGACTTACCCTCCTCCTCGCGGGTCACCCTGCAACCTCATCGCCGTCGGTGCATTCACTCCTGGCGCTCATGTGCTTTCAGGCTTCGCGTTTTGCAGCTCGCAAAGGAAGCGACGGTCGCATGATCCTGTACCACGATCAGGACACTTCCCTCTGGAACCGCGAACTGATCGCTCGCGGCGCTGAATACCTGCACAAAGCCTCACGTGGTGGTGAGTTGAGCCGGTATCACCTGGAAGCGACCATCGCATACTGGCATACGGTTAGTGAAGACACGCCGCGGAAATGGGAGACTATTTTAGAATTATATGACCGCCTGCTGGTAAACGCTTATTCTCCTGTAGCCGCCCTGAACCGGCTTTACGCGCTGTCAAGGGTTCGTGGAAAACAGATCGCCATTGCCGAGGCCGAAAAACTGAACCTGGAAAACAACCGTTATCACTTTGCCCTCCTGGGCGAGTTGTACAGCGGAATCGACAACGCCCGCGCAATACAGTGGTTTCAAAAAGCTTTGTCGCTCACGACCGCACCGGCAGAAGTACAAATCCTCAAAGACCGGATCGAAGCGCTGACAAATAAATAGGCTTATTCCACCGTCACCGATTTGGCGAGGTTCCTGGGTTGGTCAACGTTACAGCCGCGCATCACGGCGATATGATATGAAAGAAGCTGCAAGGGGATCACGGATAGCATGGGCATCAACGCTTCATGCACCATGGGAATTTCGATGGTGAACTCCGACATACCCGGGATCCAGTCATCACCCTCGGTCACGATGGAGATGACACGACCCTTCCGGGCTTTGACTTCCTGAATATTGGATACGATCTTTTCATAAGAGCTATCGCGCGTAGCGATAAACACGACAGGCATGTTCTCATCGATGAGGGCGATCGGGCCGTGTTTCATTTCCGCTGCGGGATATCCTTCGGCGTGTATGTATGAGATTTCCTTGAGCTTAAGCGCGCCTTCAAGCGCTACGGGAAAATTGTAGCCGCGTCCGAGGTAAAGGAAATTCGGAACACTCTTGAATTCTTCCGCAATGACCTTGATTTCATCGTTGAGTTTCAGTATCGCCTCCACCTTCGCCGGTACCTGTTCCAGGTCGGTCAACAGCGTTTGAAACAACTCTTTCGAAAGGGTTCCGCGCTTCTGCGCTATCAACAGACAAATCATGTTGAGTACGGTAAGCTGCGCGGTAAACGCCTTCGTGCTCGCCACGCCGATTTCCGGACCCGCGTGAGTGTAAGAACCTGCGTGGGAAGCGCGCGCGATGGACGAGCCGACGACATTGCAAACGCCGATGATAACGGCGCCGCGTTCGCGGGCGAGTTCGATCGCTGCGAGGGTATCGGCAGTTTCGCCGGACTGAGAGACTGCAATCACGACGTCGCCTTCACGGATGACAGGGTTGCGGTATCGGAATTCGGAAGCGTATTCCACTTCCACCGGGATGCGGCAGAATTCCTCGAACAGGTATTCGGCAACGAGCCCGGCGTGCCATGATGTTCCACAGGCTACGATAATGATGCGTTGCGCATTCGCCATCACATCGACATAGTCGCGGATGCCCCCGAGTACCAGGCGCCCCGACTGGGCGTCAAGCCGTCCTCTCATGCAATCGCGAATGGAACGCGGTTGCTCGAAAATTTCTTTCAGCATGAAGTGGTCGTAGCCGCCCTTCTCGATCGCTTCCAGTTCCATTTCCAGCGTATGGATGTACGGCGTCGTGGGGATATCCTCAACCGTCTTGATGGTTAATCCATCGGTATTGATGACCGCAATTTCACGGTCGTTGAGATAGACTACTTCGTTCGTGTATTCAACGATGGGTGTAGCGTCCGAGGCCAGGAAATATTCGTTCTTGCCCACACCGATAACGAGGGGACTGCCCTTACGGGCAGCGACGAGCTGATTCGGGTTGTCCAGGGAGAGCACGACGATCGCATAGGCGCCAACGACGTTGTGGAGGGCGAGACGGACCGCCTCAACCAACGAGCAGTTGTTGCGTTGTTGTACGTCTTCGATAAAGTGAATGAGTACTTCTGTGTCGGTTTCGCTGAGAAAGGTGTGACCTTTGTTCACGAGGTCTTCCCGGAGCGCTGTGTAGTTCTCGATAATGCCGTTATGGATGATGGCCATCCGGCTGGATCCGGAGGGGTGGGGGTGCGCATTGACATCGTTGGGTTCCCCATGAGTGGCCCAACGTGTGTGCCCTATGCCGATGTTGCAGTCGAGGGCCATGCCTTGCAGCGACTGCTCGAGGTCGACTACCTTTCCCTTTTTCTTGTAGATGTTGAGTCCGCCGTTAAGTAGCGCAATGCCTGCGCTGTCGTAGCCACGGTACTCAAGTCTTTTTAATCCTTTCAGAATTACCTCGTGGGCACGGCGATGTCCCAGGTAAGCAACGATTCCGCACATAGGGTCTTATTCAGTTTGGGTGTCAACTGGAACGGTAAAATAAATGCGCAGGGTAATATCTTCTGCGGGAAAGCTAACGCGGTTGACCGACTTTCCGGCTGGCGGTGTTACGGGGAAAATGGCCAGGTTAGTCAGCAGCGTGCCTCCGGCGGCCCTTTGTTTATACAACTCCTGAATGAACAGGGTCATCGCGGTGCGATAGGTTTGTTCCTCATCGTCATAGGTTAGGATGGCCTGGTCGCCCCGCTGAAGGTCGTCGAGGATGATGAATCCCGTATTGAGCGTGCGGTTGTATTGTGAAAGCAACAGCGTGTCTGCTTCGGTTTTTGCCTGGCGCAGGTGGTTGCCGTCATCGAGTAACCGCAGGATAGCCTGCGTGGGCACAGCGCTGCCCTGGGGTTGCTCAGCTACATTGCCGATACGGAGCTCCGCGGTGTTGATAATCATGTTCTTGATGGTATCGAGACCGGGGTAGTTGATGAAGTTATCCAGTTTAACCTTAGTCAGGATGCCGACGCCATTTTGCACATAGCGGTTGCCGGACGCCGGCAGATACTCCTCGTTGTAGTTTTCAAGTCCTTCTACATCCGACCCCGCTTTGTCCGAAAGAATGGTGGAATAACTGGAAAGGTTGCTGAAACTGAGTTCCAGGTACCGTGCTCTCCCGTTGAGCGTATAGTGGAGCCGCATGCGCATCATGTCGTTGGTGGGACTGATGCCGTATACCTTGTCACCGTCTACCGGCTGGATGGAAATGCCTTTGAATTCCTTGATAAACTGGTCGAGTTTGAGGTAGACGGAGTCTTCAACCGTTGTGGCGCTAGCCGCACGCACGGCCGCATCGAAGAGGCGCTGGCCGAATGCGGGGTCGAGGTTCATTTCAGTAGTGTACGTCGTATCGACCTTGTTGGTGACCTTGTCTTCGATGAGCACCGGGTCGAGGGTGAACGTGTGAGTGCCGATCTGGGCGCCAAGCGGTTTGACGCTGTTGTTGTAATATAGGGGGAGCTCGTCGAGAACGTTGGAGAGTTCTTCCTCCAGCTCGTAGACGGCCACTTGTTGCGGAGTGGCATCGCGCGATCCGTAAAAGTAGTCGTCGAAGGCGAGTGTCAGCGTGACCGAGTCGAATGTGGCAAATGAGAGCGAGTCAGGCAGGCTGCCATTGCGGTAATATTGGGCGTAAAATGCTGCGTTGACTTTGCCCAGCAGATCATCGGGATAAGTTCCAAGGAGCAGGCGGTTGGATTCCTGGCTCAGGTTGGAGGTTCTCAGTGAATCGATCAGGAGCAGGCTGCTTTCCAGGGGGATGTCCCAGAAATGAACGCCGAAACGGTCGTCAGCTTTATATCCAAGCAGGGTGATGTCCTCTTCACAAGACAAAAAAAGCAGGGCACCCGCGATTGCAAGGTACCCTGCTTTTTTTCTAACCCACAAGTTCATTATAGAGGTTATAGTAGGATTCGGTGTAGTTCTCGTCCTTGTCGATGGTCTCTACTTTCTTTTCCTTGATCTTTTTAAAGAGACCTTCAAGTTTTTTGTTCTCACCGGCAACGATGACTGCGTCTGTAAATTCCATTGCGAGCTTGATGAACCCTTCGTAGTCCGCGCTCTTCAGGTGACCCAGCATGTTGTCCTCTATATCCATCATCTTCACCTTGTCGAGCAGGTCGCCCTTGAACTTGTGTGTGAAGGTGTTGTTGTAGATGGTGAATACCGTCTTCGTGTTCTTGAAGAGCGGATCGTTCTTGTACGTCGTCTTAAGATACAACGGAATAAAGCTGGTGATCCAGTCGTTACAGTGAACGATGTCAGGAGCCCAGCCGAGCTTACGAACCGTTTCGATTACGCCCTTACAGAAGAAGATGGCGCGTTCGTCGTTGTCTTCGTAAAAGTTGTTCTCTTTATCGTGGAATACCGACTTGCGATGGAAATAGTCTTCGTTGTCGATAAAGTACACCTGGAGCTTTGCATTCGGGATCGACGCTACCTTGATGATCAAAGGTTTCTCCTCATCGCCCACCGCTATGTTGATCCCGGAAAGCCTTACAACTTCATGCAGCCTGTTCTTGCGTTCGTTAATGATTCCAAAACGGGGAACCAGTATTCTGATCTCCATACCTTTCTCCTGCATCGCCTGGGGAAGCTTGCGGACAAACTCGGCCACTTCGGATGTCTGGAGGAAGGGGTTGATCTCGCTGGCTACATAAAGAATTCGGAGTTTTGACATATTGTGAGAATTTTATTTGGAACGGAATTAAGAGCCACAAAATTACAAAATTTCACCCCCTTTATCAACTTATTTTCGGATTAACCAATATCTTTGCGACCCTTTGCCAATGGCGGAAAATGGAGATTTTCCACGAAATAGCCCCATTAAAAGCCTTTTTGAGGCAAACCCGGAGCGAAGGCAAAGCCTGCGGCCTGGTGCCCACCATGGGAGCCCTCCATGGAGGCCACGTTTCCCTGCTGAGTCGCTCAAAGAACGAGAATTCGATAACGGTTTGTTCCATTTATGTGAATCCCACCCAATTCAACAATCCGGGCGACCTCCTCAATTATCCGCGCACGCATGAGAAGGATTACGAATTGCTCGAAAAAGTTGGATGCGACGTCGTTTTTTCTCCGTCTGATGAGGTGATGTATCCGGACAAACCGCTCATTAAATTCGATTTTGGGCCCCTGGACGACGTTATGGAAGGCTTTTATCGCCCCGGTCACTTCAGCGGCGTTGCGCTGGTGGTCGCGAAATTGTTGAATATTGTCCAACCTGACAGGGCCTATTTCGGCCAAAAGGACTGGCAGCAGGCGACAATCATATCTCGTCTGGTCGAAGAATTGAAAATTCCCTCGGAAATCAACATTGTGCCCACAACCCGGGAACCCGACGGCCTGGCCATGTCGTCGCGGAATATGCGGCTCAAGCCTGCGCAACGGCCGCTGGCAACAATTTTTTACGAAGTCCTCACCTACGCGAAAAATGCGATTTTGAAGGAAAGAATGCCTTTTCCATCTGTCGCGCAGCGCGCCCGTGAGATGTTCAACCGCGATGCCCAGCTGCGCCTGGAGTACCTCGAGCTCGTCGACAGCAAAAACTTAAATCCGATTGCAAATGTTGAAGACGCTGAACGGCCGATCCTCTGCATAGCCGGTTACGTTGGAGAAGTGCG
>DASVCT010000238.1:0-41446 GCA_036381475.1 Cyclobacteriaceae bacterium | reverse complement strand
CGCGAACGCATAGCCGGAGATTTTAAGGAAAAGGTAAAGGCGCTGAATGAGATTACGGCGTCATGGCTCGAGAAGAAGTAGGCAGTTGGCAATAGGCAGTTCGCAGTAACGCCTCGAACACATCTCCGTATCCGCACCGTTTATCCCACGATCCACATCAGAGTCTAACGCAGTACCCAACTTCAACACTTCAACACTCCAACACATTATTATCTCCTCCAATTCGCGGGATCGACGCGCCAGGCTTTCAGGGAGACCAATTGCTCCTGGGTGATGTACTTCTGGTCGATAGCATAGCGAAGCAGGTGGCTATAATCGGAGAGGCAGATGAGTGAGGTGTCGGCTTCGTAGAAGTTTTTGCTCGCCACATCAAATCCGTAGTTGAAGACGGATACCATGCCGATCACGTGTAGCCCCCGCTCACGCAGTGCCTGCACAGCTCTCAATGAGCTTCCGCCCGTGGAGACCAGGTCTTCCACCACCACAGCGCGGTGACCTTTTACAATGCGTCCTTCAACGAGGTTTTCCATGCCATGTGCCTTGGGCTTGGACCGCACATAAATCATGGGAAGGTTGAGCACCTCTGCCACGAGTGCCGCCTGGGGGATGCCCGCTGTTGCGACGCCAGCAATGACGTCCGCTGTAAAATAATTTTCACGAATGGCGCCCACCAATCCCTCTTTGATCTCGCGGCGAACGTCCGGGTAAGAAAGCGACAATCGGTTGTCGCAGTAGATGGGGGACTTCCAGCCAGAGCTCCAGGTGAACGGCCTTTCGACATTGAGCTTGATGGCTTCTATTTGAAGAAGGAGGGAGGCGATCCGGGCTGCCGTCCGCTCCTGCACTTTGATTATTGGCATGGCCGAAATATAGGGTTTTGGTGAAAAAAAAATCCCGGGCGAACCTCCAATAATTTGGTTTCCAGCTTTTTGGAAACAACGCGCCAAAAAACGTCCTTGATGCTTGCCCGCGAGGAAATTATATATTCTTTTGCGACCGTGGTGGCGTTATAATCAGATTTTTCAATGATTGTTTTCATAAACGATATCCCCGTTCGGTTCTTGAAGGGCAATGAAGAACCGGACCCAGGGCATGTCAATGTTAGCATCGATGCCACCGCGGGCCCTATTTCGCGGGCCGCGCTGATCAATCACGTTCACATCCGCAACGTCAGGGAACCTGACCTGGACACCATCCTGGATTACCTGAACTCCAACGTGCCGACGGCCCTGCTGTCGCTCTACCTGTCCATCCCGGACTACGAGAAGGTTACGGCATACTTCAAGGGAAAGTTCAAGGTGATTAAGGCGGCCGGGGGCCTGGTACGAAAGAAGGAAAAATTCCTTATGATCTACCGCCTCAAGAAGTGGGATTTGCCCAAGGGAAAAAAGGAAAAGGGAGAGCGCTACAAGGAGACGGCGGTGCGTGAAATCGAAGAAGAATGCAACGTGACGGTCAAGCTCGATCGTAAGATCTGCACCACGTGGCATACCTATACGATGAACCGGCGACCCATGCTGAAGAAAACCCGTTGGTATGCGATGGACCTTGTTGACGACAGCCGGATGAAACCCAATTTGGACGAGGACATTGAGGAAGTGCGATGGATGCGGAAGAAGGAAGTTTACCACGCGCTCGATCACTCCTACGAGTCCATCAGCTACGTTTTCCAGCAGTACTACGCTTTATTCGAACTGAAGATACCCCCTCAGAGTTTGTAGGGCAGGAATTTCGAAACGTCGCCGCCGTACGAATGCACCTCCCTGATGATGGAAGAGTTAATCGCCGCGTATTCCGGTGACGTGATCAGGAAAACTGACTCGAGTTCGCTGTTCAGGTACCGGTTTACCTGCGATATGCTGTTCTCATATTCGAAGTCGGTTGTGTTTCGCAGACCCCTCAGAATAAATCGTGCACCATGCTTTCGCGCGAACTCCGCAGTGAGTTCCTGGAACGTCTGAACACTGATCGCAGGGTAGGCGACAAAAGTAGACCGGATCTTCTCCACCATGTAGTCCAGTTCGAAATACCTTGTCGTCTTCTTGGTGTTGTGTCCCAGCGCAATAATGATTTCATCGAACAGCTTAAGCCCGCGGAGGACTATGTCTTCATGTCCTTTCGTAAAAGGATCGAACGAGCCTGGGAAGAGGGCAATCTTTTTCATACCGATGACTCCCTATTCGAGGAGGTGCATGCCGTAGAGATCCAGGTACTGGTGGTCCTGGATTTCGTCAAACGGGTATCCGAACTGGAGGAAGCGTGGGCGCGCGCCGAACATTACGTTGTTAATGTACTTGTAAAACTCGTGATAGTGCGGCGAGTTCTTTCCGAGATAGCCCCAGAGTACAACCTGGCTCGTCTGCTGGTCCATGTTCAGCGTCTTCATCACCATCATAATGTACCGCACGTAATCCGGAAATTGTTTAATGACAAACTGGTTGTAGAATACCAGCCGGTCATTGGTGCAGGACAGGATGTGCAGCTTGAACCGGTCGATAAAGATATAGAGGGGATTGTCCTCGCGCGAGGATGCGTAGTCCATTACGCTTTCGATCAGGCAGGCAGACTGGTGGAGGAACACGGGCTGTCGCGACGGATAGACACGGGTGATCCATTCCCTCAGGTCGCGCGGGATGGCAAAAACCGTCTTTGCCTCAGATCGCGGATTGTTGACGTACAGCACGTCTTCGGCGACGGCATCCATGGCAGCATTAAAGCCAAGGTAATCGGCGGCGGCATCGGCGATGAATAGCGTGTCGGGTACCTGGACGAATTTTCCATTCTTCACCGACACCTTTACCTGGTTCCAGAACCCGGCTTTCAGCAACTCATGGGAGTCGAATATCAGGTCAAGGACGGACATGAGGTCCTTGTGCTGCTGTACATTAGGCAGTACATAATCTTCGAGCCACAACAGGCGCTGCTCGGCAGCGCCGACAACCGCTACCTGGAAGTCGCGCAGGCCAATGTGGATGAGCAGGTTGTAGAGATGAAGGTTTTCTTCGTCAAACCGCTCGTCCTTGATTTTTTTTATCAGCTTATACTGAAGCCCCGTGGTTTGCAAATTATTCCCAGTTACCGGACGTGTTGACGTCTGTCTTTGACCCGAATTGGAGAGGTTGTCTGTTCCTTGCTTCGTTGCTAGGCCTGCGGGCCGGGTTGATCGGGGCCGGATCCCACACGTGGATAACATCTACCAAGAGACCGTTACGGTCTATTTTGCCCGTGTAGATTCCGAATTCCTTGCCGCCGGATCCAGGGACCTCGTTCAGTTTGCTGATGTCGAGATTGGGGTCAAACTGGTACTTCCAGACGGTGATAAGATATTGTCCTTTCGAGACCTTGTCGCCGGGTTTGACGTCTGCCAATCCGCTGACGGTTCCTTCATCGAGAAACACAAAATCTTCAACTCGGTTGTTGCTTTCACGGCGCAGCGAATACGATTTTGCGAGCTTCACAACATGATCGCCAACGTTGGCGCCGAAACCGAGGAACGTACCATCGTCAGCCGCGTTGATCGTCGTGGTCTTCTTGAAAATGCGGTCTTTTGCCGGAACGAATCCCAGTGTATCGATTTGTACCCGGATGCTATCCCTGCCGTAGCTAAGGGGAATGATCGTTTCAGTTCGTACGGTGATCGGCACCTCGGCCGTCTGAACAAAATTAATCAACGAATCCCAGTTGGAGGTGTATCGTCCGTATTGTTCACGAAAGGCTTTCTGGGCTTCGCGGATCACTTCAAGTTTCTCTGTGATCTGCCCTTCGATTAATTTAATAGACTCCTGTTGTTTGATGGTGTCGCTTATGCTGTGCCACAGGTAGCCGGCCAGCGCTACGGCGACCAAAAGGAGTCCAATCGATACGATTTTGGTGACGTTCATTCTTCCAGGTTTAAGAGTTACAATAATAAAGATTTTGGCCGGTAAATCGCAACCTGAACGGTGGAGGGGGCTTATATTTTCCAGTATCCTTTGGCCTTTCTAAGCTTCTCAGGTGTACTGAAAATCCGGAAGATGCCGTGTTTTTCCTCCGCCTTCACAGCAGTCAGTTCCTCGAATGACATGAACCTCGCGTCCATGATGATCTGACGCTCGGAAGGCAGTTCGGGATCGGTTCCGGTTCTGAGTGTCCCTCCCCTGCGATCGACCTCAAAAAACAGCTCCACGGCATGTAAAGGCGTATTCAGATACTCAAAAACACACATGTGCCTTCCTGTACTCACTTCCAGGCCTGTCTCTTCCCGGAATTCGCGCTCGATGGTCTCAGGAACGCTGGCTCCGAACTCTACTCCACCGCCCGGCGGCGCCCAGAAATCACCATCGGTAAGTCCCCGATGATTCACGACCAGCACGCAGTCGCCCTCCCAGCAAATGCCGCACGCCCGGACTCTGACCCGGTTTCCGTATATTCTGTCGATTTCCGGGGTCATCGGTGGTTACCTATGCCTTAAATTTGAAATCGAACCAAAAGTCACAGCAAAACCCTGAAAAATCACTGGATTTGGCAGCATTGTTGTTTGAACTGTCGTAAATTTGAACAAAAAAACAGCGTACCATGAAGCATGTCATATTTTTTGCGGTTTGCCTGGCCACGTTTTCGGCCTACAGCCAGGAGGTAGTTAAAACTGAAGTCAACGGCCCGGTCATCACTTGGAAGGAGAGTACCTATGATTTCGGTGACATCCGCCAGGGAGACAAGGTAGAGCACACGTTCGCCTTCACCAATACTGGCAATGAACCGCTCATTATCACGAACGTTCAGGTAACCTGCGGTTGTACTACACCCAAGGGCTTTCCCCGCGATCCCATTGCGCCCGGACAAACCGGTGAGATAACTATAGCATTCAACAGCACCGGCAAGATGGGAAAACAAAATAAGGTCGTTACTGTCGTATCCAACTCCGTAGGAAAGACGAACCAGATCTCTTTCACGACGAACGTCCTGAAACCGGAGAATCCCTAACGCGATCCGATATCATCACGGAGGTCCCGCTGGGACCTCTTTTTTTTTGAGACACCCAAAGCAAGCAGCAACCATCCGGCTATGAACGCGGTGCCGCCGACAGGTGTTATCGCACCTGCCATGGGGACGTCAAGCACGGCGAGGATGTACAAGCTTCCGCTGAATACCAGAATGCCGACGACAAAACACCAGGCGGCAGCGCGCAACTGTCCATTCGATTCCCTTTGTATCACCAGTCCTGTGATCAGCAATGCCAGGGCGTGGTAGAACTGGTATTCGACAGCGAGATCATAGGTATCCAAACGCCCCGAGGCCATGAGCCGATCCTTTAACGCATGGGCACCAAATGCGCCCAGCGCGACGGCAAGCATGCCCGCCAGCGCACCAATTACAAGAGCATTCCTTCCATTCATCACATAGCGTTCAATTCCTTTCACCAAAAATCGCTGACCCAATCCGTACGAGGGTGCTGCCTTCTTCCACGGCGACCTGATAGTCGCTACTCATCCCCATGGACAATTCCGTAAACTGCACGTTGGGTGGCGTAGGCATCGCCTTTACGCGGTCGAAAAGCTCACGCAGTCCCCGGAACTCACGTCGGATCCGGTCTTCATCATCGGTCAGCGTGGCCATACCCATGAGCCCTCTGATCTCGACATTTTGCAATCCCGCGGTGGCCTCCGATGCGACGACATCAGGAACCTCGTCCGCAGCAAATCCAAACTTCGTCTCCTCCTCGGCAATGTGCACCTGCAGCAGGCAGGGTATGACCCGCGATATCCGCTCGCCCTGTCGGTTGATCTCGTGCAGGAGCTTCACACTGTCCACAGAATGAATCAGGGCGACAAAATCTGCGATGTACTTCACTTTATTGCGTTGCAGATGGCCGATCATGTGCCATTCGATATCGGGAGGAAGCACGGGCTGCTTTTCTACTATCTCCTGCACACGGTTTTCTCCGAATATACGCTGCCCGGCGTTGTAGGCGGTCATTATTTTGTCCGCCCCGTGCGTTTTGCTGACCGCAACGAGCCTGCAACCGGCAGGCAGGCTGCCAGTTAGCCGCAATATGTTTTTTTCGACATTCATTGCGTAATTTTGACACCCCCGTTGGGGGCCAAAAACTGCTGCAAAAGTATGGCTATACTGGGAGAATTGCTCAAAAAAGGTATTCGCATACGCGAAATGCTTGAGCAGGAATACTCCTCGCCGTTCGACCTCCAGAAAAAGGAACTCAAGGAACTCCTGATTGCAGCCAGCCAAACCGAGTTTGGGAAGCATTACGGCTTTTACGACGTCCTGCGTGCCTTCCGCGGTTCTCCACGCGACTTCTATCAGCAATTCAAGGCGCACATACCGATCCACACGTACGATGCCATATTCAACACATGGTGGAAGCGTTGCCTGGCTGGTGAACGCGATGTGTGTTGGCCCGGGCGGGTGAAATACTTTGCCCTGAGTTCCGGAACATCCGAGGCTTCATCGAAGTACATACCGGTGACCAAGGACATGACCAAGGCGATTCAAAAGACCAGCATACGACAGATTCTCACCCTCTCCAAGTATGACGTTCCGGCACACATTTTCGAATCGGGCATCCTCATGCTGGGAGGAAGTACGCACCTCAACCACCGGGGAAGCTACTTTGAAGGCGACCTGAGCGGTATTCAAGCTGCACGGTTGCCTTTTTGGTTTCAGCACTTTTACAAACCCGGCAAGCAGATAGCGAGAACGCGCGACTGGGACGCCAAGCTTGATAAGATCACGCGAAAGGCCATCGACTGGGATATCGGAATCATTGTCGGCGTCCCTGCCTGGATTCAGATCCTCATGGAAAAGATCATCGCCTACTACCGCGTACCCAACATACACGAAATATGGCCCAACCTGGAAGTGTACGTGCACGGCGGCGTGTCCTTCGAACCGTACCGAAAGGGATTCACCAAGTTGCTCGGCAAGCCGATTCACTTCATCGAGACGTACCTTGCCTCCGAAGGATTTATCGCGTTCCAGGCCTTTCCCGACAAAAGGTCGATGCGCCTGGTAACGAACAACGGGATCTTCTATGAGTTTGTCCCTTTCGAGGAGAAGAACTTCAACAGTCACGGTGACATCCTGCCGGACGCCGAGACGCTTCTCATCGATGAGGTGGAAGAGGGGAAGGAGTACGCCATCCTGCTGTCTACTTGCGCCGGTGCGTGGCGATATCTTATCGGCGACGTGATCCGGTTTACTTCCATAGAGGAAAGTGAAATCGTTATCACGGGTCGAACAAAACACTTCCTGAGCCTTTGCGGTGAACACCTTTCTGTCGACAACATGACGAAAGCCATCGGCTTGGTAGCCGATGAACTCAACATCAGCGTTCGTGAATTCACCGTCGCAGGTATACCTCACAACTCGCTGTTCGCTCATCAATGGTTCATCGGTACCGACAGCGAGGTTGATCCGGCAACATTCCGCGATCGACTTGACGCCACGCTAAAAAAACTCAACGACGACTACGCCGTCGAGCGGAGTGCTGCATTGAAAGATATTTTTGTGGAGATCTTGCCGACACAGCGCTTTTACGATTGGATGGAATCCAAAGGCAAGGTGGGTGGCCAGAACAAATTTCCGCGTGTACTCACCAAGGCGCAGCTTGAAGACTGGCTGTCATTTCTCGGCGTGCGCCAGGAGCTTCCCCGTTAATCTTCCAGCACGTTGGTAATAAACGTCGATTTGAGGAGCATCCATAAGAGGAAGCCTGATATCGCCCACTGGAGGTAGACAAAGTAGTAGTCCGAGGTTTCCTTGTATCGTGTTTCCTTGATCTCGGCCTTTTCGTACTGGTCAATGCGTTCGAAGACTTGCTTAAGCGCCTGATTGTTTGTCGCGCGGAAAAATTCGCCTTTGCCGATCTCTGCAATGCGCCGCATAGTCGTTTCATCTACCGTATTCGGATACATTTGCGGCCTGCCGAAAAAGTCTTTTCCCATGGGCACGAGACCCTCCTTTCCGACGACGATCGTGTAAATGCGGACTCCATACGCCGATGCCAGCTCAGCTGCAGTAAGCGGATCGATATTGCCCGCGTTGCTGTCGCCGTCGCTGAGTAGAATGCAAACCTTTGAGGCGGCCGTTGATTCCCGCATCCGATTAGTGACCACTGCGAGGGCGCTGCCGATGGCAGTGCCACGACTCTCGATCATGTCATAGCTGATATCGGCGAGGTATTGTTTCAGCAAATCGTAATCCGTCGTCAGCGGCGCCAGCGAAAACGCGTCTCCTGAAAACACTACGATTCCTATGCGGTCCTGCGATCTGCCGTCGATGAACTCGCGCGCCACCCGTTTTGCAGCCTCCAGGCGGTTAGGTGTGAAATCTTCGATTTGCATGGATTGCGAGATATCCAGCGCGAGCATGATGTCAATACCTTCCGTCCATTGTTCTACCATTTCATTCGTTCGCTGTGGTCGCGCCAGCGCCATGAGCAGCAGCGCCAGCACGAGCATAAGCAACATCTCAGGCAGCAGGCGGATCAGGTTGGTGGCTGAGGCGCGGAGGTCCCGCTTGGCGGTGGCGACGGGCAGCTTTTGGTTTAGCCGGTGCCGCAGAAGCCAACGCAACGCAAACAGCAACAGGACCGCCGGAATAAGATAAAGAAACTGCGGCCACTGCCAGGTAAACCCGCGCAGCGTCGAAAGGGTGAACCAGTCAAGACTGAACCATGGAAGGCCGGGGTCATTCATGCATCACCTCCTCCATTTTTCGTTGATACTTGTTGCGCGCAAAATCCATCAGACCTTCGAAGGGCGCCACATCCACGGTCTGATTTCCGTATATGGACCGGTCGATAGATTGCAGGCTTTTTCGGATCGAATCATCCCGGATCAGCTGGATGGTTTCCTTCGTGGTGAGCTTGGTGTACGGCATGAGCTCGAGTCGCTCCAGGTACTTCTTCCACAAGCTTACCGTAGATTCGGCAACATCCGGCGATGCACTTTCGCGAAGGCGGGAGAGATTCGATGTATAGGTTTCAACAAACCGCGCAAAGTTGTTCCGCAATTTTCTCATCCTGTAGTGCCGACGTATGCTCTTGCCGAATAGCGCATACGCACCTGCAGCGAGCAGCATTAGCAGTCCGGTGATCCCGGCTGCCAGCACCCGTCCGAACGACGTCTCGATTCGCTCGAATGCGATCGTTTCTTTCAAGGTTACCGCATCCAGTCGCGCCGTGTCCGGTAATGTAAGCGCCCGCTTTAGGATGAGGCTGTCGGTCCTGGCGTACACGGCGGTACAGTCTCGTTCATTCACTACATACACGGGCAGCGATAACACCTGAACGGAATCCGGTTCGAAGGTCCGGTAATAGTACACAACGCTGTCACGGCTGACACCGTTGCGGGTTACGGTGGGAAAATATTCGCGTCGCGCAAACTCGAAGGGAAAGGTGTTGATGGTTGAGTCGGGGAAAAGTACGTCCACATCCGGCGGATACGTGGCGCCCAGGATGTACACTGCCTCCTCACCGATACGAATACTGTCAGCGAGGAACCGACCCCGCACGGCAGGTTCCTGTGCTGTCGCGGGCCAGGCGAGGCTGAGGGCAACGGCAAGTAGTGCAATCCTCGATGTCATACAGTCGCGTTGCTTCAGGTCGATTTAACGGTCTTGTTTCGGATCCTGAACAGTCGCAAAAGTTTCGGAACATAGTCCTCTTCGGTGTCCAGGGAAAGGAAATTAATCTGGTGCTTGCGACAGAACCGGGCGAGGGTTTCTTTTCTTCCTTCCAGGCTGCTGCTTAGAAGATGCCTGAGATTACCGAACGATGTATTGATCCATAACGTCTTTCCCGATTCCTTGTCAACGATTGGCACAATGCCAAGTTTAGGTAAGTTCGTTTCACGTTTGTCTGCGATGTGAATGATCACGAGGTCATGACGTCGGGCCAGAGCCCTGAGGTTATCAAAATAGGTGTCCTCGTCTATGAAGTCCGAAATGAGGATGACCACGCTTCTCCGCTTGATGGTATTGAGCGCAAACGCCAACGCCCTGGCAAGGTCAGTGTGCCTGGAACGCGGTTTGAGTTTGATCAACGCGGAGATGATCTGGTAGGCTTGTGCTGATCCTTTGGAAGGACGCAAATATTTTTCCTTCTGATCGGAAAAACAGATTAGCCCGACGTGGCTGGATTCCTTTACGGCCGACAGTGCCAGCACACCGCAAATCTCCTTGCCGATGTCGGCCTTCGTTTTTCCGGGCCGGCCGATATCCTCGGAGGCGCTGACGTCCAGGATAAAGAATACCGTTTGTTCTTTCTCCTCACGAAATGTTTTTACAAAGGTACCATGTCCCTTTGCCGACACGTTCCAGTCGATGGTGCGGATGTCGTCGCCATACTGGTAGGGGCGAACATCGTCAAACTCCAACCCCGATCCCTTGAATACGGAACGGAAATCGCCCTGCATCTGGCTGTTGATCGCCTTGCGAATCTGTATCTCGTAATTCCGCAGCTTCTTGATCAGGTCCTTCATCCCGCCACACTTGGTAAACGCCAAAAATAGAACAATTATGATTATTTTGCTGCCCGGACGAAGGGCTGAGGTAAATCCCCCGGTTGAATGGTAAGCTATTGAATATGAGGTTGGTAGTGATATTCGTGGCAGGCGTGCTGGCCCTGGCCTCGTGCGACCGGGAACGACGGCGTCAGGACGTGATGTCGCAGGCGGAGATGGTCCAGGCGCTGAGGCGGGTGTATATCGCTGAGGAGTACGTAAGTCGTTTTGGCCTTCGACCGGATTCGGCCAGAAAATTTTTCAGCCGAATGGAAGACCGGATGTTCGAAGATCTGGGCACCAGCCGTGAGGAGTTCACCCGGTCATTCGACTACTACGTCCGGCATCCCGATGAGTGGGAAGCGGTATATTCGGCGCTCGTCGATTCGCTCAACCTCGAGGAGCAAAGACTCTCCGTACCCTCGCCCTAGCCCTATGATCTACCCGGATCAGTTGGAAGAGAAACTAGGTTTCGACCAAGTCCGCCATCGCCTTTCGGAAAACTGTCTGTCGCCTGCCGCTGTACGTCGCGTAGCGGCAATGCGATTTCTGACCGACTACGATGCCATTCGCGTTCTTCTCAGCCAGACACTGGAATTTGTACACATTATTGAAAAGGGCGAGCCCTTCCCTGCGGCCCACTTCCATGATCCTTTGCAGTGGCATAGCAAAATATTTCCCGTGGGCAACTATCTCGAGGAACAGGAACTTCTCGACATGGCCGGAGCGCTCGAGGCTGTGGAGCAATGTAAGTCATTCCTCCACCAGTCGCGGGAATCTTGCTCATCACTGTGTGATCTGGCCGATCCCGTGCCTGACACGTCGGCCGTGACTGCGGGTATTCACAAGGTAATCGATGAACGAGGACGGGTGCGCGACAGTGCCTCTCCCGAACTCGGCCGTATCCGGAAACGCCTTCGCGAACAACAGGCGCGGCTACGCAGTCTTTCCGAGCAACTCTTTTCAAGAGCTGTTGCCGAGAAATGGGTGCCTGAGGGCGCGTTGCCTACGATCCGTGAGGGGCGCGTGGTTATTCCGATCCTCGCGGAGCACAAGCGAAAGCTCCGCGGCTTCGTGCTCGACGAGTCGGCCACAGGGCAGACCGTGTTCATGGAGCCAACCGAAATGCTCGATACCAATAATGAAATCCGGGAGTATGAACATGCGGAACGGCGCGAGGTTGTACGGATTCTGGCGAGCCTTACGGACGGCATACGCGACCGGTACGATGAATTGAAACTGGCTTTCAACTTTCTCACCGAGATCGATTTCATCCGGGCGCGTGCCAAGTTTGCGTGTTCGCTGGAGGCGCATTTTCCTGACGTCCGGCCGGAGCCGACGCTGCGATTGCGGGATGCCCGGCACCCGCTGCTTTTTCAGACGCTGAAGGGCAAACGACCTGTAGTTCCGTTGTCGATCGATCTCAATGATCAGGACCGCATGATTCTGGTGAGTGGACCCAACGCTGGTGGTAAGTCGGTCTGCCTGAAGACGGTCGGTTTGCTTCAGTACATGCTGCAATGTGGTCTGCTTATACCTGCTCATCCCGATTCGGTCATGGGCGTATTCGCAAGCATGTTCCTCGACATCGGTGATCAGCAATCTATTGAGAACGACCTGAGCACCTACAGCAGCCATTTGAAGAACATGAGCCTGTTCATCCGCGATTCAGATGACCGCTCGCTTGTGCTTATCGATGAGATGGGCTCCGGTACCGATCCGAATTTCGGAGGTGCCATAGCACAAGCCGTGCTCGAAGAACTGTTAAAGAAGGGTGTGTGGGGCGTAGTGACAACGCATTACTACAACCTGAAAGTGTTCGCGGGACAGCGGGAGGGTATACGCAACGCGGCAATGCGCTTCGACGAAGAAAGCATGGCGCCGTTGTACATCCTGGATATCGGCAGACCCGGCAGTTCGTTCGCCCTGGAGATCGCCAGGACAACGGGCTTGCCGGAAAACACACTCGAAGAAGCGCGTAGGGTAGCGGGCCGTGAGCTGGAAGGCATCGAAGTGCTAATGCGTAAGCTCGCGCGGGAACAACAGGAGCTGCAGCAAAAGCAGGAGGAATTTGCCAGGGAAGAAGCTATCATGAAGGAAACCCTGAAAAAATACCAAACCCTCTATGCGTCACTGGAGTCGGAGAAAAAGGAAATACTATCCCGGGCAAAGAAGGAAGCTGAAAATCTGCTCAACGATGTAAACCGAAAGATCGAAAAGACGATCCGTCATATTCGCGAGAACAGTGCCGAGCGCAAGGAGACTCTTCGTGTGCGGCGTGAATTGCAGGAACTCAAGGACCGGGTACGCACTGCAGAGGTTCCTGAAAAAGCAGTGCCGGAATTTCGTGAAGGCGATTACGTGCGGATTGCCGGTCAGGAAGGAAAGGGCATCCTGCAGTCGATCAAAGGTCGCAATGCTGTAGTTCAGTTTGGTGAGATTATGTCGGTCGTGGACCTGTCGAAACTGGAAAAGGCAAGCGGCTCAGCGTCGCGTTCCGCTTCCGGGCGCAGTGGCGCGGGTGTATCCCTCCTGGAGAAGCGTTCCAATTTTAACAATACACTGGATCTACGGGGCAAGCGTGTGGACGAGGCCATCACGTTGCTGGATCGCTTTATGGACACCGCAATACTCGTCGACGCGGGCGAGTTGAGGATACTCCACGGCAAAGGTGAAGGCGTGTTGCGTAAGGTTGTACGCGAACAACTCAGACGCTACCGCGAAGTTGCGTCGGTTTCCGATGAACACGTTGAGCGTGGAGGAGACGGGATTACGGTGGTGGTATTGAAATAAGGTACCCTGCGGAGATGCAGCCGTGCGTCTCTAATTAATTATTGCAACACAAAATTATTTCGTAAACACAAATTGCCAATTGCCGGCAACCTCTTCGATCCGTCCTCCTGCGAAGCCCGAACCCTGATAGTTGAATTCGATAGTAAGTTGTGCGTTGCTGTTGCCGAGGGAGTAGTTCATCTTTTGACCGTCGTCGAGGCGGATAATTTGTGAACTGGGATTAGCGTCGAACTTCCAGGTACCGCTGGCAGGCCAGGGGCTCGGGTTCGGTCGTGTTCCCGTAAAGCTGTACGCATAGGTGCCGCCCTGGCTGAAGGTACCGGACACGGTAAGCGTCAGTCCGGGGAAGTCGGTGGTCCTGTCTGTTCCGTCCAATGAGGCGGAGGATAGCGTCCAGGTTCCGACAAGTTTGCCCAGTTGTGCCTCTTCCTCCGAGCTCCCGCCATCATCGTCATCACCACAATTCGTCAGCGAAACTGCCATGGCAACAGCGACCAGGATGGACAGCATTCTTGGGATTATTTTCATTTTCAAAAAGTTAGTAAACACGAATTTGCCACTAAAAAAAGAAAAATCAAACAGCCTCGGCAGCCGGGAAGGCAGCCTGACGGAATTTTCCGGTATTGGGACGAAGGAAAGGCGTTCCAGTCATTTCAATGTAGTTAAATCGAGGCGTACGGCGTCCGGTGGGTATTCCCGGGACTGGTTGGAAGCGATAAGGATCAGGACATTGGAAGGCACGTTTTTCAGTAGGTCCATGTACCACGCAAACGCCTTTTCGTCGAGATTTGTCCCGGGTTCGTCAAGGAATATAGCATCCGCCTGGGTCAGGAGGGCGAGCCCAAGTTTGACCCGCTGTTTCATTCCGGAAGAAAAGTTACCTATGTATTTCTTGCTTGCTTTTTCCAGTCCAAGTACTTCCAGCAAATGGGGTACGTCCATGTTGTCGCGGCTTCGCCGGAGCTGGAAGTGGAAGTGAAGTTGTTCCGTCAGGGTAAATTCGTCGATGAGGTCCATGTACGGTGCAGCCAGTGCGACGTGGCGATACCAGTATGTCGGATCGATTCGCGTGTGGTCGGCATAGTATTGGATGTCGCCGGTTGATGGCGGCATTTGGCCCCACAGGATTTGCATGAGCGTAGACTTGCCCGAACCGTTGGGACCGATGATGGCGTAGGTCGTTCCGGATTGAAAGGTAAAGGACAGGTTGCGGAAGATCCACTCACGGTTGAATCGTTTGCCGAGGTCTTGTGTGACAATGCGGAAAGTGCCGGCTGATTCCTGCTGAGGTGTTTGAATGTCGGGATCAACCTGCATGCCGCTCAGGTTTATGCGTTCAGTCGGCCGCGCCGTAACCTTTCATGATACCCCGTTCCGAATTCCGAATGAAGTTGATGATGGAGTCCCGCTCCTCGGTTTCGGGCATTTTGCGTTCCAGTTCTTCCAGCGCTTTGCTGTTGTTCAAACCCTTCATGAAAATATAGCGGTAGATTTCCTGGATTTCGCTGATTTTTTCAGACGTAAATCCACGGCGTCTGAGTCCGACCGTATTGACGCCTGCATAAGCGAGGGGTTCCCGTGCCGCCTTAACATAGGGGGGTACATCTTTTCGTACAAGTGACCCTCCTGAGATCATGACGTGGGCGCCGATCTTTACGAACTGGTGAAGGGCGCTTGCTCCGCCGATGATGGCCCAGTCGTCCACTTCGACGTGGCCGGCGAGTTGAACGGCGTTTACCAGTATACAGTTGTCGCCGATGATGCAGTCGTGAGCGACGTGAACGTAGGCCATAAGCAGGCAGTTCTTTCCGATCACGGTCTTGTACTTGTCGCTGGTACCACAACTGACGGTGACGTACTCGCGGATAACAGTGTTGTCGCCGATGTAGGTTTCCGTTTTTTCTCCTGCGAACTTGAGATCCTGGGGTATCGACGAGACGGAGGCGCCCGGATATACGCGGACGCCTTTACCGAGTCTGGCGCCGTTCCAGATTACGGCGTTGGGACCGATCCAGCAGTCGTCGCTGATGACTACGTCGGCCTGAATGGTGGCAAAAGCTTCAATGGTAACGTTTTTCCCGATTTTGGCGTCCGGGTGAATATTGGCCAGGTGGTGAAGACTCATGAATTCAATCTTTGCGGACGATGCTGGCCGTCATGGTACCCTCACATACCAGGGTATTTCCGACGAAGCCTCTTCCGTACATTTTCGCGATGCCGCGCTTGATGGGTGCCAGCAGGTCGCATTGAATGACCAGGGTGTCGCCCGGCAATACCATCTTTCTGAAGCGCATATTTTCGATTCCGAGGAAATACGTCCAATAGTTTTCAGGGTCGGGGACCGTATTGAGGACCAGGATGCCGCCGATCTGCGCCATGGCCTCAATCTGCAACACGCCGGGAAATACCGGGTTGCCCGGGAAGTGGCCCTGGAAAAAGTATTCATTGGCAGTCACATTCTTTACGCCTGCAACGCTTTCGTTGTCCAGGTAAATAATCTTATCGATAAGCAGGAAAGGATAGCGGTGGGGGAGTGTGGCCGTGATCTTGTTGATGTCCATGACCGGAGGCAGGCTCGGATTGTATTTCGGCCTTCCCTTCTTGTCAGCCTCCTGCATGGCCTTCTTCAGCTTCTTTGCGAACGCCACGTTCGCGGCATGGCCTGGGCGGGCAGCCAGCACCTGTGCTTTGAGCGGCCGGCCGGCGAGGGCCAGGTCACCTACAATGTCGAGCAGTTTGTGTCGTGCCGGTTCATTCTTGTACCGAAGTTCGATGTTGTTGAGAATGCCTTCCTGCTTGACGGCAACTTTCGGCTTCCCCAACATCTTCGCGATGTTCTCCAGTTCGTCGTCTTTCACTACGCGGTCGACGATAACGATCGCGTTGTTGAGATCACCGCCCTTGATGAGATTGTTCTTATACAGCATCTCCAGTTCATGAAGGAAGCAGAATGTGCGGCAGGACGCAATCTCTTTTTCGAACTGGCGGATGTCGGTGATGGACGCATGTTGACTTCCGAGCACGGGCGAGTTATAATCGATCATCACCGTTACCCGGTAATCGTCGAGCGGCAGCGCCGCGATCTCCACGTTACGCGCAGCCTCGCGGTAAAAGATGGGCTCCTGCACTTCGAAGAAATCGCGCAGGGCGTTCTGTTCTTCAGCGCCCGCGTCTTTCAGAACTTCGACAAAGGGCTTCGAGCTGCCGTCCATGATGGGGCATTCAGGCCCGTCAAGCTGGATGAGAACATTGTCGATTTCAAGTCCTACCAGGGCGGCGAGTGTATGTTCAATGGTGCTAACCCGGGCTCCGCTTTGTTCGATCGTTGTTCCGCGCGACACGTCTACTACGTTGTCGCAGTCGGCCTCTACTATCGGTGACCCGGATATATCGACACGTTGAAACTTGATACCATGATTGGGCTTTGCGGGGACAAATGTCATGTTGGTCTGAACTCCAGTATGGAGTCCGACCCCGGAGAGCGTGACCGCCTTCCGGATAGTCTGTTGTTTGATATTTAACATTTTAGCCTGCAAAAGTGGCGCAAATTTAACCCCAATTATCCGGATTATCCAACTTTCGGGTTGTGGGGTGGGTTCGAGGTTCAGGTATGGTTGACGAGGGAGTTGACCTTTTCTTCCAGTTCTTTGAGCCGGTAACTCAGATCGGGAAGTTTCTTGAAGACGGCGTAGGAGCGGAAATATTCCTTGATGTCAAAGACAGGATATCCAAGGAGTCGTTGCCCTTCCTTGGTAATCGACTTGGATACGCCTGCCTGCGCGCCCAGGCTGGTGTTGTTGGCAATGACGAGGTGACCTGCAATCCCTACCTGCCCGGCCAGCATGCAGTTTTCGCCGATTTTGGTCGAACCGGATATTCCCGTTTGGGCGGCGATGACCGTGTTCCGGCCAATCTCGACGTTGTGCGCGACCTGTATCAGGTTGTCGAGCTTGACACCAGCACGGATCAGGGTAGCGTCGCCGGCAAACGTTGCGCAGTCGATCACCGTGTTGGCGCCAATGGCAACATTATCTTCTATGATCACTCTTCCGAGCTGAGGGATCGTCTTGTAGGTTCCGTCCTCCTGCTGCGCGAAGCCGAAACCATCACTTCCGATAACGGTTCCCGAATGGATCACCACATTGTTCCCGATAATGGTGTCGGGATAGATCCGCACGCCGGAATGCAGAATGGTGTCGTTGCCGATGCGTACATTGTCTCCCACATAGACGTGCGGGTAAATTTTCACATTATTACCGATGAGACAGTTGTTGCCTACGTAAGAGAATGCACCACGGTAAGCGTTGTCGCCTATTGTCGTATTCTTTCCCACATAACAGGGCTCTTCGATGCCGCTCTTCTGGAAACTAATAAGCTTGTGGTATTCTTCAAGCAGCGTGGTGAAGCTAACGTAGGGATCTTCCACCTTGATCAGCGTAGACCGGACCTCCTTTCGGGGAGCAAAATCCTTCCGGACGATCACAGCTGTCGCCTCCGTAGAATAGATGAACTGTTCATATTTGGGGTTCGACAAAAATGCAATCTGTCCCCTTCGGGCATCCTGAATTTTTGCCAGCATGTTGATCTTTTCTTCCCCGCTTCCTAGCACTTCACCGCCCAGCATCTGGGCGATCTGGTTGACCGTAAATTCCATAGACCAAATGTTGTAGGAGCCGTCAAAACACCCGCAAACTGGAGGTTTATGACCAATTTCACAAAGATAGGTGTTTGGGCCAGCAGAGATAGTTTTTTTTAACGATTTTGCTCAACGCCTTGATGTTGGGGAGATCGGACGCCTGCGCCACGTCTACGCGCTTTCCCTGCCGGGTTAAGATGTGAATCTTTTGTCCTTCCGTGTAGGCTTCGTTGGTAACGGTACCAAGGGAAAACAAGTACACCGACTCGGACCTCAGGATATTGTAATGACGTGTGACCATGCGCCGCACTTGTTCTACCTGCGTTTTGCTCACGGGTTCATTGCTCAGCACAATCCTGAAAATTTTCCTCTCGATGATCATGCGGCACAACGCTGAAAGGATAGGATCCCCGTCAGTTTGCCACATTTTGAGGGCACCCCACACGTCGTGATCGTCCAGAGATCCGAACGCTTCCAGCGTATGGGTGTCGCGAAACGCCTCCAGCCCGACCGGTGCCTTAAGGAAAAGCGTTAAGGCTTCGCTTGCGTTGAGCTTGTGTCCACTCACCACCAGGTCGCGTGCGCGACGGATCAGGTTAATAAGCATACGCTCAACACTAACGGTGGTTTTATGCAAATACACCTGCCAATACATCAGGCGTCGTGCGCTGAGAAAGTTTTCGATGCTGTAAATCCCTTTTTCTTCAACAACGAGTTCGTCGTCGTGAACGTTGAGCATGGCAATAATGCGGTCTACGCCGATACGTCCTTCCTGGACGCCCGTAAAGAAGGAATCCCGATTCAGGTAGTCGAGGCGGTCCATATCGAGTTGGCTGGACACCAGCGCATGAAAGAACTTTCGCGGATAGCTGTTCCGGAACATTTCGAGCGTCATGCCAAGGGCGCCGTCAAATTGCCGGTTTAGTTCCTGCATAAAGCGGTAGGAGATGCTTTCATGGTGTACACCGTCCAGCAGGGTCTCTTCCAGGGAATGGGAAAACGGTCCATGGCCCATGTCGTGCAGCAGGATGGCCAATTGGGCAGCCTCATACTCCTGTTCCGAGATCTCGATGCCGCGGTTTCGAAGGGTATCCAGCGCGCGTCCCATGAGGTGCATAGCGCCCAGCGCATGCTGGAAACGCGTATGAAGCGCTCCAGGATAAACAAACTCGGTCAGGCCCAGTTGCCGGATATGGCGCAACCTTTGGAACCAGGGATGGGTTATTATATCGAATATCAGCTCGCTCCGGATGGTGATAAACCCATATAGGGGATCGTTAATGATCTTTTTCTTGTTCACTGGAGCGATATTCCATCAAGGGTTTTGCTGCTCGCCCAAAGTTGGGTCCGCAGGTTTAATACTGGGCAGTTAATGGTTAAATTTGTAAAAAAACAGCGACATGCAAAGATACAGCATATTGTGGGCAGATGACGAAATCGACCTGTTAAAGCCGCACATCTTGTTTCTCGAGCAACGGGGATACGACATCACGCCGGTAAACAACGGAACCGACGCGGTAGAACTGAGCGATGAGCGGCATTTCGACGTCGTCTTCCTGGATGAACACATGCCGGGTATGTCGGGACTGGAAGCGCTGAACCAGATCAAGAACAACAAGCCGAATCTCCCGGTTGTGATGATCACCAAGAACGAAGAGGAACAAATTATGGAAGAGGCGATCGGATCAAAGATCGCTGACTATCTCATAAAGCCGCTCAACCCGAGTCAGATCCTGCTGTCGGTAAAGAAGATTCTGGACAACAAGCGACTCGTGATCGAAAAGACCAATCTCAATTACCAGCAGGAGTTTGGCAAGATCAGCATGGCCTTTCAGGATGACATGAACCACGACCAGTGGGCCGAGCTGTACAAGAAACTCGTTTTCTGGGAAATCGAGATGGACCAGGCTGAAAACGCTGAGATGGCCGATGTGCTCGACATGCAGAAGATCGAGGCCAATGCCAACTTTGCGCGGTTCATCATCCGCAACTATGAACAGTGGCTTAACGATGCTGATGCACCCAGACCCCTGTTGTCACACCAGCTGATGAAGCGAAGGGTCTTTCCGGAAATCGGCAAGGGCGAGCCTGTGTTTTTCGTCGTCATCGACAACCTCCGCTACGATCAATGGAAGGTCATCGAACCCGTACTTTCTGCTTACTTTTCCGTGGAAGAGGAGAGTACCTATTATTCAATTCTTCCGACCACCACGGCTTATGCCCGTAACGCGATTTTTTCCGGTCAGTTGCCCAGTGAAATGGCCAAATCGAGTCCCGACCTTTGGGTCGGTGAGGATGTGGACGAAGGCAAGAATAATTTCGAGCACGAATTTCTCGCACGCCAGCTCCGCAAGAACAACCTGAACATCCGGCACTCTTACAACAAGATAAAGAACCTGCAGGAGGGGCGCGACCTTGCCGATACGGTTACCAACCTTTTTCAGAATGATTTGAACGTGATCGTATACAACTTCGTCGACATGCTCTCGCACGCCCGGACTGACATGGCCATGGTGCGCGAGCTGGCACCGGATGAGTCGGCGTATCGCTCCCTGACACAATCCTGGTTTCTGCACTCACCGCTGCTGGATACGCTGCGCAAGATCTCCGAACGCCGGGCGAAGGTCATCCTGACCACCGACCATGGCACGATCCGGGTGAAGCGACCGTTCAAGATCATTGGCGACCGCAACGTGAACACCAACCTGCGCTACAAGCAGGGGAAGAACCTTGGGTACGAAGGCAACAAACTCATGGAAGTACCCCGTCCGGAGCGCCTGTTCCTGCCCCGGATCAATGTGTCGACGGCCTATGTCTTCGCCATCGAGGACCAGTTCTTTGCGTATCCCAACAATTACAACTACTACGTAAATTTCTATAAAGATACCTTTCAGCACGGTGGAGTGAGTATGGAGGAAATGATAATCCCCATTATTTTCTTAAATTCGAAAAATGTATCCTGATGCGCGTGTCGTGGCCAGCTATCGGGTGGATTTGGAAGGCCTTCCAGCACTGGCCAATACCCTGATCGGGGTAGGCGCAGGTATCCGGGTATGGTTGATTTTTGGAGAAATGGGCTCAGGGAAGACCACCCTAATCAAGGCGCTATGCGCCGCGCTGGGGGTAACGCATACGGTCAGCAGTCCCTCCTTTTCCATCGTGAACGAGTATCCGCTGGGTGACGAAAAGGTGTATCACTTTGATTTTTACCGGATCAGGAGTGAGCAGGAGGCCTACGATATCGGTACGGAGGAGTATTTTTATTCCGGCGCGTATTGTTTTGTCGAGTGGCCCGAAAAGATCCCGTCCCTCATCCCGGCCCGGCATGTTGCGGTCTCGATCACGGCCGGCGACTATGATGAAAGAACAATAGCGATATCCATCCATGACGGAGAAGCGGAAACCCGGTTTTGAAGCGCTCGCCAAAACCAGTCTTTATCCACAGGAACAACTCATGCCAGTAGGCAGGAGGAAACATTCATTTTTTATCGGACTTCCCCGCGAAATATCTCTCCAGGAAAACCGAATCAGTCTCACGCCCGACGGGGTGGCGCTTCTCGTCAAGAACGGGCACGAAATCTGGGTCGAGACGAAAGCTGGAGAAGGTGCCAAATTCAGCGACAAGGATTACAGTGACGCAGGGGCCAAGATCGTTTACTCACCACAGGAGGTGTATAAGGCGGACGTTATCCTAAAGATTGAACCCCCTACGGCTGGCGAGATCGAGATGATGCACCCGGGACAAACGCTTATCTCTGCCATACAACTCGGCCAGTTCACCACCGACCGCCTGCAGGCTGTCCTCAAAAAAAAGATTACGGCCCTGGCCTATGAATTCATCGAAGACAAGGTTGGCGGCATGCCCATAATCCGCGCCATGAGCGAGATCGCGGGAAGCTGTGTTATCCCCCTGGCTTCCGAATACCTGTCGACGGTCAACAAGGGGAAGGGCGTAATTCTCGGCGGGATCACTGGCGTCCCCCCAACCAAGGTCGTCATCATCGGCGCCGGAACGGTCGCGGAGTATGCAGCGCGGGCCGCTATCGGACTGGGTGCGCGCGTGCAGATATTCGACAATCACTTGTACAAGTTGCGACGGATCAAACACCTCCTCGGCCAGCAGATCTACACCTCCACCATCGACACCTATACCCTCGTCAATACCCTAAAAACCGCCGACGTTGTCATCGGCGCCCTTCGTGCCGAGAAGGGCAGGGCCCGGCACGTTATCACCGAGGAGATGGTAAGCCAGATGCGTCCTGATTCGCTGATCATCGACCTGAGCGTCGACCAGGGCGGATGCGTGGAGACATCCGAAGTGACAACGCTCGACGACCCGGTCTTCCGAAAATACGACGTCATCCACTACTGTGTCCCCAACGTCGCCTCTCGTGTCGCTCACACCGCGACAACGGCACTCAGCAATATTTTCACACCGACCATCCTTCGTGCCGCTGAAGAAGGAGGCGTCGAAGAGATGATCTTCAATCACAAGTGGTTCATGAAAGGCGTTTATGCCTATCGTGGCGGGCTGACGAACGAGTTCCTTGCAAGGAAGTTCGGACTGAAATACAAGAATATTGAGTTGCTGCTGGCTGCGAGGTTCTGATAACTTCACCACAGAGGCACGGAGGACACTGAGGGGCACAGAGATTCTTTCTTCGTGCGTTAAATACTTTTGTACGGAGTCGCTTCTGGGTGCCCTAACCGCCAATTATGCAAGAAGGTCACAGCCTGCCTTGCGGCAAGTGGTCCCTGACGCGTCGGGAGGTCTCGTACACAATTGAATTTGTGGGATCTTCCTGCGCCGCTTGCGCCGCCCGTGCTCTCCTTACACTAAAGGCGTATGGCACAGGTTTTCCGACTCCGCACGATCGTTGTGGTGCGCACAAAGGAAGGTTCTCCGTGAAACTCAGTGCCCTCCGTGCCTCTGTGGTGACAAGGAATTAACCGCTAAAGTTTTGAAAGTGACTCTTCGAGCGCTTTGATTTTTTGCTCGGCGTCGGCTTTCTTCTTGCGTTCATTCTCGACGATGTGTGGGGGCGCGCTGTTTACGAATCGTTCATTCGACAACTTCTTTTCCACTGAGGCCAGGAACCCCCGTTGGTATTTGAGGTCTTTCTGCAGTTGAGCGATCTGCGCTTCACGGTCTTGCACCGCCCTGAGTACATGCCACGTGATCACGCCGCCATGATGCGTGTCGTAAGCGGCATCCGGAAGATTTCCGTCGGAGATATGCAGGCGGGCGTTGGAGAGTTTTTCGATAATGCCGCGCCACAGTCCGGCTACTGCGCTGGCATTGGGTTCACCTTCGACGTACACGGTAGAGACATCAGCATGACGAGCGCCCGTTTGCTGGCGTACCTTTCTTATGAACGAAACACCTTCCAGTATTTTTTCTATCAACTGATCCCGTTGTCCGTCCAACGTTCGCCCCAGCGTTTCTGCTTCGCATTTTCCGCAGTACTCAAACCTGGCAACACCGGCTTTCGGCCAATCGGCAACCATGATGCTTGCACCCTCTTCGCGATCACTAAGTTCCTGCCACAGCTCCTCGGTGATGAAAGGCATGAAAGGATGCAGCGCCTTGAGCGCCTGCTCAAAGAAGGAAACTGCATGAGCATACGTGACCGCGTCGATGGGTTTCCCATACTCCGGCTTGATCATCTCAAGGTACCAGGAACAGAAGTCTTCCCAGATGAGCTTGTACAGCGTCATCAGCGCGTCGGACACCCTGAACTTTCCGAAAAGATCATTAAGGTCGTTCAGGGCATTGTTTAATCGGGATTCGAACCATTCGGTGGCTACGATATTGGTTTCCGGTGTCGGGATATCGGCCACATTCCATCCTTTTACCAACCGGAAGGCGTTCCATATCTTGTTGGCAAAATTGCGTCCCTGTTCTACCAGTTTTTCATCGTAAAGAAGGTCGTTGCCGGCGGGCGAACTGAATAGCATGCCGGTGCGCACGGCGTCGGCGCCGTAACGTGCAATGAGTTCCAATGCGTCGGGAGAGTTGCCGAGCGACTTCGACATTTTTCGTCCCAGGTTATCGCGAACAATTCCAGTAAGGTACACGTTGCTGAACGGCTTTTCACCCCGGTATTCATATCCAGCAATGATCATACGTGCTACCCAAAAGAAAAGGATTTCCGGAGCCGTGACCAGATCGCTCGTGGGATAATAGTAATTGAGGTCGCGGTTTCCTTTGTTTTCCGGATTGCTGAACACGGACGTGTCGAATACGGCAATGGGCCAGAGCCAGCTGGAGAACCACGTGTCGAGAACATCCGGGTCTTGTGTGAGTTCCACCGTAGTAGCGTCAGGCCGCTGTTGCTTATACTGCGCGACGGCTTCCTGTTCCGTCCGGGCAACGATAAAGTTGCCTTCTCTATCATACCATGCGGGAATGCGCTGACCCCACCAAAGCTGACGGGAAATGCACCAGTCGCGCACGTTTTCCATCCAATGGCTGTATGTATTCTTGAACTTGGCCGGTATCAGCTGGATGGTGTCGTTCATAACATGCTTCAGCGCGGGAGCGGTAAGTTCCTTCATCCGGACGAACCATTGCAACGAGAGTCGGGGCTCGATGACGCCGTCGGTACGCTCCGAAAAGCCGACATTGCTGACGTAGTCCTCGACCTTAGCCAGGTAACCTTGCTCTTCGAGCATCCGGGCGATCTTCTTTCGCGCTTCGAACCGGTCTTCGCCGACCAATATCCGGGCCTTTTCATTAAGGGTTGCATCCTCGTTGAGGATGTCGATTACTTCGAGCTTGTGTTTCAACCCAAGCTCATAGTCGTTGGCGTCATGAGCGGGAGTTACTTTGAGACACCCGGTACCAAACTCCATGGAAACGTACTCGTCCTCGATGATCGGGACCGGCCTGTCAATGAGCGGCACACGCGCGCGCCGGCCCCTGAGATGATGAAATCTTTGATCGTTTGGGTTGATGCAAATGGCTGTATCGGCCATAATGGTTTCCGGCCGCACGGTCGCGATGGTGACAAACTCATTGTCGCTCCCTTCAAGCGGATACCGGATGTAGTACAGTTTCGATTGAACTTCCCGGTGAATGACTTCATCATCCGACAATGCGGTGCGTCCGACCGGATCCCAGTTGATCATCCGCATGCCGCGGTATATATAACCCTTTTTATAGAGGTCGATGAACACATCGATTACGGCGGCGTAATAGTCGTCGTCCATCGTGAATGTTGTCCGCTGCCAGTCGCACGATGCACCCAGTTTCTTGAGCTGCTCGAGGATAATCCCGCCGTATTTTTCCTTCCATTCCCAGGCGTACTTAAGGAACTCCTCGCGGGTTAGAGACGACTTTTTAATGCCTTTTTCGCGAAGCATGGCCACAACCCGTGCTTCAGTAGCGATAGAGGCGTGGTCCGTGCCCGGAACCCAGCAGGCTTCCTTTCCTTCCATTCTCGCCTTGCGAATAAGGACATCCTGGATCGTGTTGTTGAGCATGTGTCCCATGTGCAACACGCCCGTTACGTTGGGTGGGGGCATCACGATGCAGTACGGCTCTTTTTTCGGGTTGGGCTCCGAATGGAAAAAGTCGCGTTCCATCCAGTAGGTGTACCACTTCTCTTCTACACGGGCGGGGTCGTACTTGGTTGAAAGCATACGGCGTATGACTTGGTAAAACGGCGGCGACGCATCCTGCCGGGTCGCAAAAATAAGCAAATCAGGGGGATTCGCCAGATCAGGCGTCCACCTCGGAAGCGGCCATTCGGATCCTCCGGTTGGGAGGGAAAAGGTTGTTGATTCGGTTGCCGAGAATATTCACCCAACCGAGCGGTAAATCATTGAAGGTGACTACAGCATATCCACTTCTCTTTGATGTTGCACGCAGGGGTTCCTTCCGAAGGTAGGCGATGGCTCCCGCCTCGTCTACTGGCAGCGTACCGGCCTGGTCCATGTCAAGCCAGAGGGAGAGCGCCAGGCTATGCCGGGGCACCACTTTGCCATGCTTGACGGTGGCGGCGGCGGTCCCGGCGGACATGATGGTGAGGCTCTGGACGATCCAGGATACGTCGGCATTTTTCTGGGCGGGAAGGAAATGCAGCGTGTTGTCATAAATAAAAAAGTGAAGATCGTCCGCATTACGGATCCAGGGCTTCAAACGCTTGACGTCTTCCGCCGGAGGATTGGCCAGCATCGACTTGGTCTTTCCGCCGCGCCCGGCAACTGCCTCTTCAGTCTTGCGTAAGGCAGACAAGAACAAACCTTCACCCCGCACCTTGTGCGGAAAGAACCGGTAGCCCACTACGTTGTCGTCGCTGGCAGGTACTATTCCCCATTCATCCGGTATCGGAACGGAAAGAAATTCGGCGTCGTGGAGGGCAGCAAACCAGGTTAGATTCTCTTCATTTTCCTCCCTGTTGTAGGTGCAGGTCGAATAGATCATGATTCCGCCTTCCTTTAAAGCCGGCCACACGCCTGACAGAATACGGCGCTGCCTCGCGGCGCAACGTTCCACCGCCCTGGGCGACCATTGCGTGGATGCTTCGGGATTTTTCCGGAACATACCTTCGCCGGAACACGGAGCATCTATCAGGATGACATCGAAAAATCCCGCGAGGCGACTAAAGTCTTCGGGATCATTGTTGCAAACGACTACATTACAATGTCCCCACCGTTCCAGGTTTTCAGAAAGCTGGGGTACGCGCGACCGTATCGTTTCATTGGCGACCAGAAGACTTGCGGGTGAAATGAGGTTCAGCAGGTGTGTCGACTTGCCACCGGGGGCCGCGCAAAGGTCGAGGACGTTCAATGGTTTTTCCACATCGACGTGTGTTCGGATCAGTCGTTCAAGGAACATTGAACTCGCTTCCTGCACGTAGTAGGCACCCGCATGAAATCGGGGGTCAAGCGTGAACACCGGCCGGCTCGGAAGATAGGTGCCGTATTCTGTCCAAGGCACGGGCGCATTCGCATCTATCCCGCAAGGCTTCGCGGGATTGATCCGGATGCTGGTGGGAGGGCTTTCAGAAAGGCTTTGACGAAACGCGGTCCATTCGCTTCCTAACAGGCCTGCCATCCGGGATTCGAATTCTGAGGGCCATTCGCGCACATTCATGGTCTGGGCTAAGTTCCTAAGGCTGCCGTTTTCGACAAAAGAATATTCGGTTAATTTTGATTTTCTCATGCAAACGACACATCCCAACGATCCACGGCTTGCATCGTGGGTGACGGTTCCACCCGGTTCCGATTTTCCGATCCAGAATCTTCCATTTGGGATATTCAGAACGAGGTACCTCACGCCGGTGGCCTGTGTGGCCATTGGTGATCACGTCCTTGATCTTGTGTGCATGCAGGAAAATGGTTTTTTCGACGGTCTGGGACTTCCCCCGGGTATTTTCAATCAGCCTTCCCTGAACTCATTCCTCGCCCTGGGACGCCGAAAGGTTCGTGAGGTCCGTGAGCGCATTTCGATGTTGTTGCGCGCGGACAACGATGAACTCCGTGACAACGGGCCTGCGCGGGAAATCGGTCTTATTCCAATGAAGGAGGTTCAGATGTTGCTGCCGCTGAAGGTGCCAAACTACACCGACTTTTACAGCAGCCTGGAACACGCAAGCAACGTTGGCGCCCTCTTTCGCGATCCAGCCAATCCATTGTTGCCGAACTGGCGGCACATGCCGGTGGCCTATCACGGGAGGGCTTCTTCAATCGTCGTTTCAGGAACGCCTGTGGTTCGGCCGCGAGGTCAGCTCAAGGCGGCCAATGACCCCCAACCGCGCTTTGGTCCGTCCGAGAAACTCGACTTCGAGCTGGAGCTTGCGGCTGTCGTTTGCGGGAACAGCACGCATGGTCAGCCCGTGCCTGCTGAACGTGCGGAGGAATGCATAGTGGGTTTCGTGTTGTTCAATGACTGGTCGGCACGGGATATACAGCAGTGGGAGTATGTGCCGCTCGGCCCATTCCTCGGAAAGAATTTTGCAAGCACGATATCGCCATGGATTGTCACACTCGATGCGCTCGAACCATTTCGCGTGCAGGGTCCCCCACAGGATCCGCCGGTTTTACCCTATCTTCAGACGTCCGGTGCTTGCAATTTCGACATCGTGCTGGAGGTGTTTCTTCAACCTGACGGGGGAAAAGAGTCGTTAATCTGTCGTTCGAATGCACGATACCTCTATTGGAATGTACGACAACAGGTAGCGCACCATACCGTAAATGGATGTAACCTCGAGGTGGGGGATCTGCTGGCTTCAGGCACTATCAGTGGACCGGTACCGGAAAGTTTCGGGTCGATGCTCGAACTGACGTGGAACGGCAAGCGTCCACTGAAATTACCGGAAAACCGTACACGGACCTTCATTGAAAATGGTGATACGGTCAACATCCGGGGGTACGCAGCTCGTGACGGTGTACGCATCGGCTTTGGCGAGTGCAAGGGAAGGATTCAGCCGGCGATACTTTAGACAATGAGTGAATGAGTGAATGAGTGAATGAGTGAATGGGGGTGAATGAGTGAATGAGTGAATGAGTGAATGAGTGAATGGGGGTGAATGAGCGAATGAGTGGATGAGTGAATGGGAGTGAATGCGTGAATGGGAGCGAATGAGTGGATGAGTGAATGAAAAAATGAATGGGTTCAGCAATGGAAAAGTTGACGATCAGTCCAGACGATTATTCGGTTGCAGAATTTCAAAGATATCTGCAATCGGCGGTCGTGCCACGGCCCATCGCGTTTGCGAGTACGATGGATGGTGCGGGCAATGTCAACCTGAGTCCATTCAGTTTCTTCAACCTCTTCGGAACGAATCCCCCGATCCTGGTTTTTTCTCCCTCGCGACGCGGTCGTGACAATAGCACGAAGCATACCCTGGAAAATGTGAAGGAGGTTCCCGAAGTAGTGATCAACGTCGTAAGCTATGCCATCATCCAGCAAGCATCACTTGCCAGCACTGAATACCCGAAGGGGGTAAACGAGTTTGTAAAGTCGGGTCTTACTGCCGTACCTTCGGTACGAGTTGCGCCACCGCGCGTAGGCGAGTCCCCGGTGTCCTTCGAATGCCAGGTCGAGAACATCGTTCCGCTGGGGGAATCCGGGGGTGCGGGAAATCTCGTCATCTGCCGCGTGATACTGATGCATGTGAAGAAAGACGTGCTCGATGAGACGGGAATGATCGATCCTCATAAGCTTGACCCCGTAGCGCGGCTGGGCGACAACTGGTATTGCCGGGTAACGCCTGAGTCTTTGCTTGTCGTGCCCAAGCCACTACGCACGATCGGCATCGGCATAGACGCCCTTCCTGATGAGATCCGAAGCAGCGCGGTGCTCACCGGAAATGATCTGGCAAAGCTTGCCAACGTAGAGCGTATTCCGGATCCCGGAGGTGAGCCGGCTTTTGAAGGTGGGATGGAGGCGCGTCACCGCCGGGCCCAGGAGCTCCTGGCCGCGAACGACGTAGAAGGTGCCTGGAAAGTTTTGCAGTCACCGCAACGGTCGCGGTAAAAAAGCCGTAAGGAGAAAGAGAACTGCCCATAACCCCCTGACATTGTGAACTCCAGACGTTACATCATTGCGGGAATTTGCGTGACGGCGGCTGTGGCGGCTTTGTATTTTCTGTCGCCTAAAGGTAATCCCGAACCTTTGCCTGCCAATACTCCGGAACAGTCCGCAGAGGCTGCCCTTTGGGTTGGACCCGGACCGGAACAAATCGACACAAGCACTGATTCCGGAAAGCTGATCGCTTACGGAAGGGAGCTTATTGTCAATACGGCTCGTTATCTCGGACCCTCAGGTTCAGTCCTCCACGTATCAAATGGCCTGAACTGTCAGAACTGTCACCTGGAAGCCGGTACAAAACCATGGGGCAACAACTTCGGCGGCGTATCCAGTACGTATCCTCGATTCAGGAACCGTTCAGGCACGGTCGAGAACATTTATAGGCGGATCAACGATTGCATGGAGCGCAGTATGAACGGCCAGGTGCTGGATACGCTGAGCCGGGAAGTACAGGCAATGTATGCTTACTTTAAATGGGTGGGGCGGGACGTGAAGAAAGGTGAAAAGCCGCCGGGTACCGGCCTGGAGCAGCTGCCTTTCCTTGACCGCCCGGCAGATACGTTGAAGGGCCATATGGTTTACGTGGAAAAATGCCAGCTGTGTCACGGGCCAGGCGGTGCAGGCCAGCTGAATCCGGACGGCGTTACGTATTTGTATCCTCCGCTTTGGGGGCCGGACAGTTATACGACAGCGGCAGGCCTTTACCGCATTGGCCGTTTCGCGGGTTACGTGTACAACAACATGCCCTTTGGCGCGACCTGGCAGGCCCGACAACTCACAGTTGAGCAAGCCTGGGATGTTGCGGCATTTGTAAACTCCAAGCCGAGACCGGTAAGGACCTTTGAATCGGATTGGCCTGACATTTCCAAAAAGCCTTATGACCATCCCTTTGGTCCATACACTGACGGCTTTTCCGAGGCACAGCATAAGTATGGCCCGTTTGGCCCGATAGTCGATGCGCACGAGCAGACTGCCAGTGCTTCTTCCAGTAAATGAGCGATAGTTGTGCAGACGCAGTTGCAATCGCAGACGCAGTGGTTTACTCCCTTGCGTCCGCATCTGCAACTAAAAAGGCTGCCCTTTGGGCAGCCTTTTTTTGTTGGCGTGTGACCAATTCAGCTCGCAAAAATATACGAGCAGCCTTTTTCCTGCGCCCTGCCTACGGCCCAGACACCCGACGGCATGATCATGATGTTAGGAAGTAGTCCGGCCACCCAGTCCTTCTTCACGGCAGCTGCATCGCCATTCTCGCCGGCTACCACAGCGCTGTATACGGTCATTGCCACGTCGCAAACGCCGAACATTACGCCACGATCCATGAGTTGGTTAATCCCGATGTCTGCATTGCCGAGTCCGGGTACCTTGAAGTCGCCGGTCTTGGGCTGCCAGAATGGGTTGCGGTCAGCAGCCTGCATTTGCTTGACAGGGTCCGGGGCATGGAACATCTCGCCCAGCTTGTACTTGGCCCAGATCTCATCCTTAAAGGCGTAGCCTATGGCGTCGTGACGGAGTATTACGACAACGCCGCAGTCTGATGCCGGGGAGCCGGTAGCTTCGTGCGTGTTGAGGTAGACGAACGGCCAGGCGAAGGGCATTACGTCATGGGGTTTGGTAACATCGAATACGACGCGGTGTTTCTTTGACTTTACCTTGTCAAGCCATGCGTCCGCGTCGCCAGCGGCCAGTGCTGAGCTGGCCTTAGCATGCAGTCCGAGTGGGGCGATCGCTGCCATGCCTAGCGTGGCAGCACCGGTAGCAAGGGAACCGATAAATTCCCTACGGGGGGTCTTATCTCCATGCGATACCATAATTTTTTGGGTTGGGTGGAAAATTGTGTGGTAACAATAAAGCTACCCAAAAAAAGTGCACGTGTGAACAAGCACCCACAAAAAACTTCAGGCGGGTATCCCGGTATTCAGGGAGGGGAATTGTTCAGTCGCGATAGAGGACGGCTTTGACCGCCCGGACCACCTTGTCTGGACTGGGCAGGACGGTCTGCACCAGGGTGCCGGCATACGGCAGGGGGACGTCCATGTTGGTGATGCGGTATACCGGCGCGTCGAGGTAGTCGAACGCGTGCTTCTGGATATGATAAGCGATTTCCGCGGAAATGGACGCCAGCGGCCAGGCCTCCTCAACGACAACGAGCCGGTTGGTCTTCTTGACGGAATTGACTATGGCGCCAAAGTCGATAGGGCGGACGGTCCTTAGGTCGATTATTTCTGCGTTGATGCCCTCTTTTTCCAGTTCGGTGGCGGCTGCCATAGCCACTTTGAAGATCTTTCCAAATGAGACGATTGTGACGTCTGTGCCCTCCCGGCGGACATCTGCTTCACCGAGGGGGATCAGATATTCCTCTTCCGGGACCTCACCCTTGTCGGCATACATGAGTTCCGACTCCATGAAGATCACGGGGTCATCATCGCGAATGCTGCTCTTCAGCAGACCCTTTGCATCATATGGGTTGGAAGGCACGACGACCTTCAGCCCGGGCGTATTGGCGAACCAGTTTTCAAAATTCTGTGAGTGTTGCGCCGCCAATTGACCGGCGTTGCCTGTAGGACCCCTGAAGACTATGGGAATATTGAACTGACCACCGGACATGCTATGGATCTTAGCGGCCCCGTTGATGATCTGGTCGATGGCCACGAGCGAAAAGTTGAAGGTCATGAACTCGATTATTGGCCGTGCCCCGTTCATGGCAGCACCAACGCCGACGCCAGCGAAACCGAGTTCGGAAATGGGCGTATCGATAACCCGATCCGGGCCAAATTCGTCAAGCATGCCCTGGCTCACCTTGTAGGCCCCATTGTACTCCGCGACCTCCTCGCCCATCAGGAAAATGTTCGGATCTCTTCTCATTTCTTCGGTCATCGCCTCGCGAAGGGCCTCCCTGAATTGAATCTGTCTCATGAATGAAATTGCAAAGTGCGTAAAAATAGCATGCCGGGGGTGATTGGCCAAATAGGTGATCCCTTTTGGCCCGGAATCCGTGTCTTTGTCTCAAAACAAGAAACCCCGACAGGGTGTCGGGGTTTCAGTTCCAATGATCAAATTAAAGCAGTCAGCTACCGAAGCGCGCTTCGGAACGACTCAGTTGCCGCGTATTTGCTGAACTCGAGGTCCGTCAATGCGGCTTCCTTCAACGAAGGATCTATCCGCACGGCGCTGGTGAGATTGCTCACCACTCCGTCAGCGTTGTTGAGACGTGCGGAAGCAACTGCCGCGCCATAATACGCAATGGCCAGGTTGCTGTCCTTGCTGGTTGCTTCATTGAATGAAGTCAGGCTGTTTTGATAGTCCTTATTCAACAGCTGAGCAAGACCTTTATTGAAGAGGTTTACAGCGTTGTCTGTTGCAGATGACTCTGACCGGACGGCGTCACTGTATCGCGCCATGGCGATTTCAGCCGCACCTTTTACACCGTTGAGACCCGCTGCGTTGTCACCGCTCAGTCCGGCTGAAAGTGCCTGTGAAGCGTGGCCGTATGCCGCATAGGGATTACCCCTCAGCATTTCGATCGATGCCAGGTTGGCGTGCACTTCGGGAGCGGAGCCGTTCAGGCGGGCAGCAATGTCGAGTTGTGCCTGCGCTTTGTCGAGAAGCGAGGAGGCGTTGGAAGAATTTTCGATAGCCTGGGCGATATATACGGCGCCAAGGTTGTTGTGTGCGTTCCAGTATGTTCCCTTCTTGGTTGCCGCTTCGTATATCGCTGCCTTTTCATCGAGAGAAGGGGTAAGCGTTGCGCTGTACATGAGTTCTTCCAGGGAAAGGGTATCCGAGCTAACCTGATTTTGAGTGATCTGGCGTGAAAGCACGGATATCTCAGCATCGGTCTTCTTTTCCTTTACCTTAAGGATCTCCGTCTTCGCTGTTCTCAGTTTAGGATAGATGTCACGGAAAACCTTGCGGTATGTGGGGAGGCGCTTCATCGCCTTTTCCTGGCTTTCAAAGTCGCCAGGGCCATTGATGATATTCAGATATTCAGCTTTTTCTTCAGACGTAATACCGTCATAAGCATCGAGGGCTTCCTTGAATTCGGTCCAGTCTTCAACTACCGGTTTCAGGATGAAGTTGATCGAATCAGCCATGCCCTGGTAGTCGTACTTCTTCATCTGCTTGCGGTAGTACTCTTCGATCCTTTTAGCACGTTCTTCAGAAAGGCGGCTGTTAATCCGCTCGGCACCTTCCGGTGAGTGCGTACCCGTGATGGTTACGGTGCGGGTCGCATTCTTAGCGGCAATAAACGCATCGAGTTCCTTTCCCTTGGGGCTACGGATTTCAGAAGTACGCAGAACGGATGAACCTTGAAGGAAGATAAAGTCGGGAATAATTACCGGCTCGAGTTCTTCCTGGTTGTTGTAGCCGTGATCAGCATATGCAGGATAGGCTACAGGCTGTACGAGTTTTGAAGTAGTGATCACTCCTGTGGCAACTTGCATACGCTCCGTTGCCTTCGACTTTTCTCCCTTGGATGCTACACCTTCGACTTCCAGCACACCGGTCTTCATTGCAGGCGAGTAAGCGAATGCAAAATCCTTCGTTACACGCGGTTGCTCGGTCGCACTGTTGGGATAATCTTCGGCCTTGAACTCGATCGGTTCCAGGGCCTGCTCACTTTCCCCATACTTGTAGTAGGTGTTCACCGTGTAAACGGTTCCCTTTTTCAGCATCTTAACGGGGAGGTTAGCTGCCATGTCGAATGCAACTGTATCCTTGTGTACCTCCAGGGGGTTAGGCGTGACCGTCAGTTGCTGCTCCTTGGCCATCTTGACCATCTTCGGCAGCGTACACCCCGACAGGCCAATAATGCCAAGAATCAGGAATGAGTAAACTACTTTTCTCATTGGAGTTTGATTTATGGTTGGTTTAAATCGTACAGGTAAAACTATGATTATCAGTTTTTTTTTGCAATAATACTCAAAAAATTAGGATATTGACCAACCTTTTCGGGGGGTTCTTGTCATATATTTGTAAGCCGGATTTTTTTGTTCGTTGAATCAACTTTTTTGGAAGTTGAAAGTTAAAAAGGGACAGATAACATGAATGGGATGATCACAAGAATCCAGCACTTCTTTCAGGGTTATGCGTTCGGTGTGTGTACCATGCTGGGCGAATTGTTGGGTGTAGCAACATCCCGCATCAGGTTGTTTTTTATCTATGCTTCGTTCATCACGTTCGGTTCGCCCGTAATCGTATACCTGGTGATCGCGTTGGTAATGAACCTGCGCAAACATTGGCGCAGACGAAATCCGGTGTGGGATTACTGAGGCCTGAGATAGGTGTTGTTGCGGTTGAAGAAGTACTTCAGAAGTATCAATCCACTGTATATGTTTTTCCTGGGATAGCGAGGATGTGCCTTCCGTATGGCCCGTCGCTTCCGCAGGATTCCGGATAGCCTACCCACCACCGCTCCATGCGCTTTGAATACCGCGCCGCAATGCCCGGGTTTCCCCACCAACAGAAACGCTATTGCCGCCACCCAGTCCAGCACAGCCCGTAAGGGTATCTTCCACAACGCTTCGCCACTTCCGAGATGTTTCAGCAACAAGGTCATGTTGTTCCGGAAGTTCAGAAAGGTCTTGCGCGGGTTTTCATATCCCAGGGTTCCTGCACCGACATGGTACACTACGCTGGTTCCATTGTAATACACTTTTCCACCGGAGCGCTGGATCTTCCAGCACAGATCGATCTCTTCCATGTGCGCGAAGAAGCCCTCATCTAAACCGCCGTGTTTCCAATAGGTATTCGCGCGTATGGCCATGCACGCTCCGGATGACCAGAAGACTTCGCATTCACCGTCGTACTGACCGTGATCGTATTCAACGCGGTTGAATATCCGTCCGCGGCAAAAGGGATATCCGAGAATATCGATCCGTCCGCCTCCTGCGCCGGCATGCTCAAACTTTTCCGGTTCATGATAGGAGAGTATTTTCGGTTGAACCGCCTCGACATCCTCCCGGGTTTCCATCAGATGCAGTATGGGAATCAGCCAGTCCTGCGTGACCATGACATCGGAATTCAACAGTACGTACACGTCAGCCTCTATGCGACGCAACGCTTCGTTGTACCCCCTACAAAATCCGTAGTTCGTGCCAAGGGCTATGACCCTAACGTTCGGAAATTCACGCTCGAGCAGAAGGAGCGACGCGTCAGTGGAGCCGTTATCCGCCACCCATACTGTAGCCCCCACCGAATACTTGACCACGGATGGGAGGAACTTGCGAAGGAGTTTTTCACCATTGTAATTGAGGATGACAACGGAAACGTCGGCCATATTCGATACGAGGTGATTCCGAATGGGGGTTTATCCCATCATGCCGCCCAGGTCGAGGCCGGGGATATTGGGCAGTAACCCTTCCGTTTTTTTACGCAGTTCTTCGCGTGCCTGCACTTCGACATCTTCCATTGCCTTGTTGACCGCAGCTACCACCAGGTCCTGCACCACAATCCTGTCGTCCGCCTTTAACAGGCTCGGATCGATTTCCAGCGCGATCATCTGACGCTTGCCGTTTACTGTCGCTTTTACCATTCCACCGCCCGATTCCCCCGTCGCCGTAACGTTGACCAGGTTATCCTGCGCTTCCTTGATGCGGGCCTGAACTTCCTTCATCTTCCCCATCATCTTCATCATGTCGAACATGGCTGTCTGATTTTGTGATACACGAAGTAATAAGGAAATGGGGAAATAAGGAAATAAGGAGGTAAGGTGTATAGGGTATATAGGGTGTATAGGGTGTATAGGGTGCATAGGGTGTATAGTGGCGTATGGGGTGTATAGGGGGTCCATGGATGAGAGCGTGGTTGTAATGGGTTCGCGCCGGGGGGTAAGAAGTAATCGGTAATCGGGTAATCGGCAATCAGTGGTGTTCTCAACGATTCCCCCATTCACTTCAATCCGTGGCCCCCCTTATATACCCTATGTACCCTATACCCCTATGTACCCTCTACCTTTTCCCTCTCTCTATCCTTATCTCCTTATCTCCTTATTTCCCTATTTCCCTATTTCCCTATTTCCTATTTCCTCAACAACACCACCGCCCCAGTCTCATTAAACGTGCGGCCGAGGTAATCGATCAGGTCGGCGCGGAAGGCGTAGGTCCCTTCGGGCATGAGCTTGCCGTTCCGCGTTCCGTCCCAGCCCTGGTTAATGTCGTCCGTAACATAGATGAGTTCACCCCAGCGGTTGAAAATGCTGAGCCGGAAGCCGTTGACAAACCGCGCATGGACGACGAACCGGTCATTGAGTCCGTCGCCATTGGGCGTGAACGCCGTGGGATAGGTGAGCCGCGGGTCATGCGTAATGACTACCACATTGGAAATCGCCTCTCCAAGTCCTCCCTCATTGGCCGTGGCACGTACTACATAGATATGTACCTGGTGGATGGCATCTTCCGAGTTATCAGTGAGTGTCGTGTTGGTTCCGGCATCAAACGTATCGAGCAGGAAGCCGCCGTCGGTGTACTTTTCCACCACGTATCCCTGCACGCCGAGCGCCCATCCTTCGTAGTCGCTCCACGTAAGGACCACAGAGCCATCGTCAAGCTGTTCGCTAGTGAGCATGATGGGGCAGACATCGATGGAGGGAGCGCTCGTGTTGTCACATACATCGGTATAGGTGATGCGATAACACGTTGCCTGGTCCGCGGGATCGGCGGCGTCCGTAAACGAGGGAACGTCTGATGTTCCGATCTCCGTGAAATCGGACCCTCCGGTGTTCCGTGAGATGACGTAGCTGACAGGGTCAAAGGATGGGTCCTGCATCCACGACAGGTTCACGGACGTGCCGTCCACCATCGCGGTTATGTTCTGTACCGGCGTCGGTGGCGTGTTCGAAACCGCCGTGCCGGTCCTGATCAGCGAAGCGCTGGTGCTACCGTTTAAGTAGTTGGAGATAAGTTGATACGTGTATTCCGTTTTGCATTCGACATCGGTGTCGTTCAAGTTCGTCTGGCTGGCTGGCAAAGGACCACCATAAGGCGCATAGTTGCGCTCTATCGTAAAGTTTTGGATTCCGCCGGTCTGCGTAGCCCATTGAAGACGGTTCAGGTTGTCCAGCAGGTCCAACGACAGTGTCGCGCTGCAGATGACATTTGAATATTGAAGGGGGAGGGTCGGATTGCAGGGATCAAATACACCCAGCCGGAAACAATAGTAGTTGTTTTCGTTGTCCAGGTCTGAGATCACGGTGCTGCTGGTGGCGCTTGCGGTATTGTAAATGTCCTCCACGGGCTGAAAGCCCGTGTTGCCGTTCGTAGCCATCTCGAGTTTGTACTGAACGTACTGGCGCGTTTCGAAATCGATCTGAATCTGATTCTCATCCAGGACAACAAGCGAATTGATCACAGGTGTCGGGAGTATGCTGTACGACATGAATGGCTGACCCGTAGCCGTACAGTTATCAAGAGCTCCGGAATTTCTTCCTCGCACTGTTATTGCCTGGGCTCCCGGCATCATGTATATATGATTTCCGCCGGCACCACCCGCAGGTAGCACTATTTCCGGCGAACCGTCATTGAAATTCACGACATACTCGTCGTAGTTGGTATCCGTGATTTCATACTGTACTTCGTTTCCGCCGCACGTGTAGATGTTAAAGTCGGGCGGGGTGTCAGCAAGAACTTCAATCAGGAGGCTATCCTCACCGGTAGATTGGAACAAGACTTTGAGCCAGTATGATCCTGCTGATGTATAGGTGTGAGTAAACACGAGATTCTCATCGTAATTATTGTCGCCATTCCAGTCCATATCGCAAGGACTGCCTGCGTTGCATGCATTGGGCGGCACAATAGTGAGCGTGACCGAAAACGGTGCGCAGCCGCTCCGTTCGGCAACCTGGAAACGACCTCCTTCGCTCATGTACTGTGCATGACCGACGGCGGCGATAGCAAGGAACGCGACGGAAAAAAGGAGGAGCCTAGCCATTCTCAATGTGGGCAAACCTAACGATTTGTTCGTTCTGCGCAGCGTTCATGGCCTTTTGTACTTCTCATTACAACGTCAGTTCCGATGGCAAAGTATGGCTCAGTGAGGGTACCATTCAGGCCTTTAGCTGTTCCAGGATGGCTTCGAGGGGCTTTTTCTCCTGCCTTCCCAGGGCCATATCGCGGAAAACCAATAGACGGCTGGCGATTTCGTCAGGACCAATAACTATGGCGTGAGGGATGGACCGCTTGTTGGCGTAGTCAAGTTGTTTTTTCAGTCGGGCCTCGTCCGGATAGATCTCGGCACCAATGCCGGCATTCCGCAGGGCAGATAGCACCTTCAGCCCGTATCGCAGTGACGCCGCGTCAATGTGGCATATGAGGACGCGGGTGGACATACCCGGGGATTCCGGAAAGCGTGCAAGTTCGTCCAGAACATCGTACAGGCGATCAAGACCGAAAGAGATACCTACACCAGGCAGCTGTTCTTTGGAGCCGAACGCCTGGGTGAGGTTATCGTAACGGCCTCCGCCGCTGACACTACCGACGGACACGCCGTCCACCCTGACTTCGAAAATGGTCCCGGTATAATAACTCAGCCCGCGTGCCAGCGACAGGTCCACTTCAACATGCTCGTCGGAATCGCCGTATGCAAGTAACAAAGCGAGAATCTCACGGAGGTCGGCTATACCCTTCTTGCCGGCATCGGTTGAGAGGCTGTCGAGGTGATCGAGTTTATCGACATTCGTTCCCGTTGTAGCCAGTATTTCGAACAGACGGTCGAGCTGGCGGTCGCTCCAACCGTTGCCTGCGAGTTCCCTTCTGACGCCTTCAACACCGACCTTGTCCAGCTTGTCGATAGCGGTGAAAAGCGTTCCTGTTGCATTGCCGGCGTCAACCAGTGATGCAACTCCAGTCAGCACGTCGCGGTGGTTGATGCGAATGGTGTATGCCTCGATCCCGAGCTGCCGGAAGACGGATTTGACCATGAGGATGATTTCCATTTCGCAAAGCAGCGAGTTGGTGCCCACCACGTCGGCATCGCATTGATAGAATTCACGGTATCTGCCCTTTTGGGGTCGGTCGGCCCGCCACACTGGCTGCATCTGGTACCGCTTAAAGGGGAGCGTTATTTCATGGCGATTCATGATCACGTACCGGGCAAACGGCACGGTAAGGTCGTAGCGCAGGCCCTTTTCGGCAATCACCGGCACCAGGGCCCTTGCGTTTCGCGCGTTCAACAGGGTGGGGTCGACATCCTTGAGAAAATCGCCGGAGTTGAGCACCTTAAACAGGAGCTGGTCGCCCTCGTCTCCATATTTTCCCATGAGGACAGAAAGGTTCTCCATGGCAGGGGTTTCAAGCGGGGCGAAGCCAAAACGCTGGAACACATCGCGGATGACGTCCATGATATATTGCCGCCTGGACATGGCCAGGGGACCAAAATCGCGGGTTCCTTTGGGAAGTGCGGGTTTGTCCATAATCGGCGGCCAAGTTAAGTGTGTTGAGCCAATTTTCCGTATCGGGGACTTTGCAAACTCGGCAAAGGCGCTTACTTTTGCGTTCCTTTTAACACGCAAGCCATGGCAACAACACGATTGAAGCGCAAGAGCCGTAAGGACAGGTCGAAATCACACGTACGGAAACTGACCCTCAAGATCCAGAATTTCAAGCCGGTCATCCGAGGCGTCGACGTTGAAAAAATCAAGGAAGAGTTCAAGGCAAAGGCAGGATGATTTTTCTGCCTGTGCCGGAATTTTCAGAGCCCTTGCGGGCTTTTTTTGTTTGTTTTAATCCCAGCCTAATTATCCAAGCTCATGCCTGAACTTCACTTTGTAAACTGGAACGTCAACGGACTGCGCGCTATCATTAAGAAGGATTTTCTTAAAGACGTCCGGATGATGAATCCCGATGTATTGTGTCTCCAGGAAACCAAGGCGGCACAGGAAGAAGTGAAATCGACGCTTGAACTACTGCAGGGGTATGACATTCATGTCAACTCCGCCAAGCTGCGCAAGGGTTATTCGGGGACGGCACTGCTGTCCCGCATGAAGCCGCTGGCTGTGACCTTTGATATGGGAATTGAAGAACACGACCAGGAAGGTCGCGTGATCGCGGCCGAATTTGATGCGTGCTACCTCGTCACGGTGTATGTGCCCAATTCCGGTGAGGGGTTGAAACGACTCGACTACCGCGCGCGGTGGGATGCCGACTTCAGGAACTACCTCGTAACCCTCAACCAGAAAAAGCCTGTCATTGTCTGCGGCGATTTCAACGTGGCGCATCAGCCTATCGATATCGCTCGCGCGAAAGAAAATTACAACAAGTCGGCCGGCTATACCCAGGTGGAAATCGACGGATTCACGAAGTTGCTGGAATCGGGCTTTATCGACGTGTTCCGGAGGTTCTATCCGGAAGAAGTAAAATACACGTACTGGAACTATATGTTCAATGCGCGGGCACGCAACGTCGGCTGGCGCATTGATTATTTTCTCGTGAGTGAAGAGCTCGTGTCAAAGGTGAAGGATGCCCTGATCTATAATCAATATTTGGGATCGGATCATTGCCCGGTAGGACTCAAAATTGATTTATGATTTTCCTGCTCCGATAAAAGGGCACTGCATTGCGCGCCATGATAAAGGGCACCCCGAAATAGATTTCCTGGGGCACGCGACCAATATGTTCACGTCATTCCCGTGGCTTCGCCCCCGGGGTACCAACATGCCACCCCCACGGGGCTGGCGTTAGACGCAACTGCATCTGCATCTACATTCTCTCAATGGCAGCGCCAAGAGCACGCAGGCGTTCATCGATGCGTTGGTATCCTCTGTCTATCTGGTCGATGTTGGAGATTTCGCTAACGCCGCTGGCGGAAAGGGCGGCGATGAGAAGCGCTACGCCGGCACGAATGTCGGGTGACGACATCTTGATACCCCGGAGTTGTTGTTTCCGGTCTAAACCGATAACTGTGGCCCTATGCGGGTCACAGAGAATGATCTGCGCACCCATGTCGATCAATTTGTCGACGAAGAAGAGCCGGCTTTCAAACATCTTC
>DASVCT010000237.1:0-40362 GCA_036381475.1 Cyclobacteriaceae bacterium | reverse complement strand
GGTCGTAAGGCTTCTGTGCCTGGAACCCCTGTAAGGACGTGTGAAATGCACGGAGCCGGTGTTTCCAGGGCGACGCGCTGAAGTTTTCTACGGCCTGGTGTACGTCGTCCGAAATTTCAACCGCGTCTATGCGAACGTGGTCGTTTGTACGCTGCGCGAGCATCAGGGCGATGATTCCTGAGCCCGTGCCGACATCGAGAATGGTATTAGCCTTTTCCACCGAGGCCCACCCGCCCAGCAGGACACCATCCATGCCCACCTTCATCGCTACCCGGTCATGTCGCACCGAGAAGTGTTTGAATTGCATGACGTACCCCATAACGCGAGCAAATTACTGGAAAGAATTGAAGAGGGGTATGGGGGTATAGAGGTATAGAGGTATAGGGTATATAGGGGGTCCACAGATTGGAATGAATGGGGAAGGTGTTAGGAATATTACCCATTACCACTCACCTCCAACCCACCTCCCCGTAGGGTATAGGGGTATAGAGGTATAGGGTATATAGGGGGTCAACGGATTGGAATGATTGGGGAAGGTGTTAGGAATACTACCGATTACCGATTACCCCCTCACCGAAGGAGCGTTTGTTGTTTCAGCTTTTCCTTTATATATGTCTTGAATTCAGGGGGACCGATTATGGTGATCTCGTCAGCGAGGCCCATGACGAAGCGGCCGACGCCTTTGAAGTTGAGCGTGGGGCCATTAAAGATGTAGGTGCGCGTTTCTGTCGACTCCTCTTTTTCCAGGTAGGGCATGGTGAGCGGGAATTCTTCGCGCATCAGAACGTAGGCGCGAAGGCTTAGCTTGAGGGTAACCCAGGTCTCGCGACGTCCGCTCATGCCAAACACGTCGGTGTTGGTGCGTTCATGGAGTTTTTCATACTTGTAAGGTTTGTCGAGCACAACGACATCGCCGATACGTTCCAGCTTGAAGTACTTACACTGTTTATCTTTCGTGTCGAGCGCCTGGACGGATTGAAATCCCTCACCGAAACGGAACGGTTCCACCAGCCGGTCCGTGATTTCCTGGCTGTTGGCGGAGTGGTAGTGCTTCAGCACCACCTGTCGTTTGTTCTCGATGGCGTCGTTGATCCTGCGGAACAGTTTGGCTACACGCAGTTTGAGGAACTGTTCGGGAAGATCGCGGGCTTCAGAGTGAAACGCGAGTTTGCGGAGAATGTCGTCCTGCAAGGGATGACCAGAGGCCCCGCTTTGAATGAGCTGTCGCAATATGCTGACCTCTTCGAGCGTGAATTGGTCGTCGGGATTCTCGCCTTCGTCGCGGTGAACAAAATACCGGCCGTTGAAGTCCTGATCGATAATAAACCCAATCTCCTCCAGCAGCTTGAAGTACCGGTAGATTGTGCGTTCGGTAGTCTCAAGGTGGCTGGCGAGTTGCCCCACCGTCCTGCCGCCGCCCTTCAGCAACGCAATCAACTGGAAAACCCTGAGAATTTTTGCCTGAGGAAGCATTTGTTGTGTCTATATAGAGGTATTCTGTAAGTAAAGTTCGCAGAAATGAAAAGGTAAGTAGTGAGGGGTAAACGGTAATCGGTAATCAGTACCTGCGCATCCCGCCGTAACCTTGTAGAGACGCACGGCTGTGCGTCTCACCCATAACCCATAACCCATAACCCATAACCGACCACCGACCACCGATTGCCGATTACTGATTACCAATCACCATGTCTTCCTCTACTACTTCTCATACTTCTGCTCTTCCTCTTCAAGGTACGCAATTCCGTGTAGGCACAAAAAAACCAGACCCCTGGAACGGGGCCTGGCTTTGCTACAGGTAAGACTTATATTATTTAGGAAAGTGCTTTGGTAAGTTCGTCGATGCGGGTCTGGGCTTCTTCCTTACCGAGTGAGAGCGACAACTTGTACAATTCGAGTGCCTCACGTTGTGTTTCTTTCTTCTTGCGTGGCGCAAACTTGGTGCGCTGTGCTGCTGTTTCCAGGGCCTGTGCCTGAGCAAAATAGAGATCGGCCTGGCTCATCCGTGATGCGGTGTTGATTTCATCAACACGTGTTTCAAGTGATGCGATGTCCTGTTCCTTCATTTGGATCAGGTCTTCCTTTACTACGAGAACAGAGTCGCGTTGATTAACAGTTTGTACGAGGTTCGCGTTTTCAGAGCGAATCTTTTCCACCTCTTGCTCGAGGGCGGCAACTTGCTGCGTCCTCGACTCGAGGTCAGCGCGGAGTCGCTTGATGCTTGCTGCGTAGTTGGAGGCAGCACCCTTCGAGTTCTTCAGCGACTGTTCCAGTTCGGCAATACGGCTCTCGGTCTGACGGATATGCTCGTTTATGCTCTTAAGCCGTTCCGCATAGTTGGCATAGTTTGTCCCTTCTACCACGTCGGTGCGGAGTAAATTGCGGCTTGCATCGATCGAATCGATCAGCGCCCCGACTTCCTGTAACGACTGCGCCATTTGCTGGCTCGTTTGAAGTTCAGTGCGCAAGGAATCCACCTGCGAACGAAGACGTTCCTTTTCCCCGCTATCGCATCCCCAGGCGAGAACGGCCAGGGAAAGCACAAATAAGAATTTCTTTACCATATCGGTTGCATTAAGTGTTTGGCACCCTACGTCAAAAGGGATGCGGTGGTCTGACTGCCATGTTAATTTCGTCGATAAATGGCATATTTCGTCGATAAGACGACAAAATGCGGCGTTAAATGCAAAGAAGGGGAGATGGAGTACCGAAACGGTATTGTCCCTTTATTCCACAGTTTGGGTAAACACGCCGATTTTTTCGTCAAAATGACGAAACAAGCCGTGTAAGGGCGTATAAGAGGACGAACAGATCAATCCACACGAATACTCCAAAGAAGCGAAATAGCTTTTCCTTCGAGCGGAAGAGCAGGCAGTGTCGCACAAATAAAGCGACCATGCTGGGGTCTTGTTCTTTTCTTTCCATTGCACAAAACATTATAACCTAACGAATCGGGTGCCCCACGACGGGGCGTACTACAGGGTAGGAAGGTTCAATGGCTAAATGTAACAATTTTTCTTTCTCTGGAAAGCCGCATCCCTGCAGATTGGGACGAGTTCCCCGAATTTCTGGTTATTTTGCGCATATTTTGGGTTATTGACCAATGCATCCTGCGGTATATTATTATAAGGTGTACCGCATGCGGAAGCGGATAACAAACCTCAAAGCAGCAGCTACCGAATGGGTATAGATTTACTTCACGCCCGCCGGAAACTCCGAACGATGTCCGGCCTGGTATTGTTCGTCTCCGGCGTCCTGGCTTCAGCAACTGCCGCCGCGCAGTTTGCCAATGTCGTGCTCACACCGCAGGGAGAATCTGAAAACGAGCCCAGCGTCGCCATCAACCGGAAAAACCCCAAAAACATTATTGTCGCCGCATCAGGGCACGTATATCGGTCTTCCGATGGCGGATCCACCTGGGAAACCTGCGCACTCAGCGCGGGAGTCGCAAACCATGGGGATAACGTTATTGTGTCTGATAGAAAGGGTGACTTCTATCTCTTTCACCTATCCGGCGAGTCGGAGGGACACAGCGACCGCATAGCTTGTCAGGTGTCCAAAGACAATGGAGTTACCTGGAATCTGGCGGGCATCATGACGGCCAATGCTGAAGTCCGCAATCCTTCCGTGGCCCTCGAGGCGCGATCCGGGGAAATTCTCATGGAATGGACGCAATACGACGCGTACGGAAGCGATGATGACAGCAAACACAGCAGGGTCATGACAGCGGAATCAAAAGACGGGAAGAAATGGTCTACGCCAACACCGGTAAGCCGGCAGGGCGATTGCCGCGATGGAAACGACACGCCCAAAGGAGCAACACCGGTAATTTCCCGCGAAGGCTACCGCGTCAGCACGTGGTCGCACGAAGAAAAAATCTATGCCGACCGTTCCTTTGACAAAGGTCGTACCTGGCTGTCGAACGACATCGAAGTTGAAAAGCAGCCCGGCGGCAGCACACTGGTCATTCCGGGGCTCGCTTATGGCGGCGGACTTCCCGTACTAGTCATGAATCTGACATCCGGGCGCTATGCCGGAACCCTGAACTTGTTCTGGGCAGATCAGCGCAACGGAGCGAATGACACCGACATCTGGTTTTCCCGCTCTGTCAATTATGGCGACAACTGGACACCCGCCGCGCGTATTAACGATGACGAAAAAGGAAGGCAGCAGTTTACCCCCGCTGCGACAGCCGATCAATCGAACGGCAACCTGTATGTGGTCTACTATGACCGCCGCAGCTACGACGATAATCAAACCGATGTATACCTGGCTTTTTCCCGCGATCATGGAGCAACATTTTCCAACGTGAAAATTTCAGACCGTCCGTTTATGCCTGACCCGTCCCTGCCTCCCGGCGATCGGATCGGTGTTGATGCGCACCAAGGTATCGTCGTAGCCGCATGGACACGCTTCGACGAAGGCGCCACGCGCATCGTATTTGTTGCAATGCGCGATAGCGATCTGGCTGGCGAACCCAAGAATGCGTCGGCTTCACCGAAGTAAACTAAGGCAGCGCTGCAATGATATCTGCCAGGAAGCGATTGTCATCCAGGTAATCGCCGCGTGATTCACTGAGCTTGACTACGACGAGATCGCGCGAAGGGATAATAAACACATTCTGCCCTGCAAACCCGTCAGCGGAAAATGCATCTGCCGGGACGTCCGGCATAGCGCGCGCACGGGGATTGTCGGGAGGACCTGCGTTAAGCCAGAACTGCGCTCCGTACTCCGCGTTTGAGGCGGCACCCGGTGTCGAGGAGTAACGGACCCATCCTTCGGGAAGAAGGCGCTCACCTCCGACGACCCCATCGTTCAAATAAAGCAATCCGAACCTGGCCCAATCGCGTGCTGTTGCGTAAGAGAACGACGATCCAACGAACGTTCCGCCGGCATCTACTTCGAGCACCATGCTGTGCATCCCCGCTTTGTTGAACAATTCCCTGACAGGAAATTGGTAGTAGTCGTTATCCCCAAGCGTTTGCCGGATGATCCAGGCAATGATGTTCGTGGTACCACTTGAGTATTTGAATTCGGTCCCCGGCGAATGTTCAAGCGGATGATGGGCAGCGAAGAGGCCTGCGTCTTTTTTCCTGAACAGCATGGTGGTGGCGTCGCTCGGTCCGCTATAATCCTCCACCCAGGCGAGACCACTGGAGGCATGCATCAGATCGTTGAGCGTGATTGTCTTTCGGTCGTCTTCCTGCCAGAATGGCACCGGCGCAGGTTCGTTCAAGCGTAACTTTCCCTGCTTGACCAGAATGCCGACCAGCGCGTTCATTACGCTCTTGGTCATCGACCATCCGAGGTGTCGTGAGTGGCGATCGAATCCATCGGCGTAACGTTCGGCTATGAGATTTCCACGAAACACGACCAGGATTGCGCGGGTATTGCGTAGATCCTCCGGGCCAGTCGGAGCAAAGGCAGCGCTGACTGCACGTTGCAGGCGTTTCATGTCCACGCCATCAGCCTGGGTTTCCGGCAGCCGGTCACCCAGCGGCCAGGGAATGGTGTCTGTATTGACTGACGTTGTTGCAACGCGAATATCCTGACGTCGCAGTTCGTCTTCAGAAATTTCATTCACCAGCGTGCAGCCCAGACCCTTTCGATAGATCGCTTTGTTGCGGGCGAGGCCCAGGATACTTCCCGTTGCCGATGAATCGTCGCGGTTCAGGACGTAGGTTCCCAACGACACTGGAAAGCGCTTCAGCTCATAATCGTGCACGCTTTGCGCATCGCGTCCACCAAGGAAGATGCATGAGCACATGATCTTGGCGCCGTACGCAGTGAGGATGGGAGCAGCCCGCCAGCCGTAGCTAAGCGCATACACTACAATTATGCACAGGGCAAGCACAATAATTCTTCGGGCGATCTTCATGGCAGCCTGGATTAGGTTTTTGAAATATCAGCTACGAGCGTGAGATTTAGTCGTACATCATTGCTGTGCGATGCCGACGCGAATGAAGCCGTCATTAGCGGAGCACTCAAAAAGTTGCTAAACTCGGGAAATGGCGAATACTTTGTCGCATGGCGGGGCAAAATACAAAAATGAAGGGGAAGGCGCTGAAGGCGTATCTCGATGAGTTCGCCGACCGGTTCAACGCGCCTCAGTTTATAGACAACGATCCGGTTTCGATACCGCATGAGTTCACACAGCGGCAGGACATAGAGATAGCCGGATTATTCGCGGCGGTTCTTGCCTGGGGTCAGCGCGTAACCATCATCAGGAAATGCAGGGAATTGATGGACCGCATGGATCGCGCGCCTTATGCCTTCGTCAGGCATCACAGTGAATCTGACCTGAAGCGACTGAAAGGTTTTCGGCACAGGACCTTTAACGACACGGACCTGTTGTATTTTGTCGCTTTTCTTCACTGGTATTACAGCCGGCACGATACGCTCGAAACTGCTTTTGAAGGAGAATCGATCGCAGCAGGCCTCGCGCGGTTTCATGAAATGTTCTTTTCTCTGGAAGCGTGTCCGTCACGTACACGAAAGCACATCTCCACCCCGGTGAAAAAGTCGACCTGCAAGCGACTCAATATGTACCTGCGCTGGATGGTGCGACGTGATGACCGTGGCGTTGACTTCGGCCTTTGGCGGAGCATTTCACCCGCTAGTCTCATTTGTCCTTGTGATGTGCACGTGGACCGCGTGGCACGAAAGCTTGGGTTGATAAAGCGAAAGCAGACGGATTGGCAGACTGCCCTCGAACTTACGGATCGTTTGAAGCGATTCGACCCTGAAGACCCCGTTCGATACGACTTTGCATTATTTGGACTCGGTGTAGTAGAGAATGGATCGCGGTCAATTTAAACTCTTTCTAAATTAAATTCGAGTGAGGTTTCGTTCGCCACGCAATGGACCCGAAAGTTGGGTTCAAAGTGACGTAAGAAATCAGTGGAAATCGCCTTATAAAAATGTTTCACGTACAGGTAAATAAATTTGAAAAAATAACTTCGGATAGTAGATTTGTGGCCACTATGTCGCAAAAACGGACACTCAGCCACACATGACAGACCTGCTATCGCTCCCGGCCAGAACCCTTCCCCTCATTTTATTTTTTTTCGTCACCTCTTTCGTATCAAACGGTCAGGAAATTCCAAGTGATCCAGCCGCAATCAGTGCTGGTGAGGCATTATTCAACAACAATTGCAGGGCCTGCCATCGCGTACATGAGAAACTCGTCGGCCCCGCCCTTGCGGGTGTTTATGACCGTGTACCTTCAATAGACTGGATTCTCTCCTTCGTCAAGAATTCTTCTGCTGTCATTGCCAGCGGCGACGAATACGCGAACCAGCTTTTCAACGAATTCAATAAGACCCAGATGACGGCGTTCTCGACCTTTTCGGACGAGGACATTCTCAACATCATGGCCTACGTCAAGTCGGAGACGGAAAAAGGACCGCCGGCTGCAGCAGCGCCCGCCGAAGGAGCGCCGGCCGCCGGAGGTGCCGGGGGTGAAGCAGGTGTTCCTGCTGCTTACCTGAACCTCATACTTGTGGGCATGGTCATCATCCTGGTGCTGCTCCTTATTATATTGGTGTTCCTCATAACGGCGGTAAAGCGCTTTTTGGATCAGAAGGATCTTACCCCGGAACAGCGCGAAGTAGTCCACGCGCCCTTCGGCCTGGGCTCGATCATAAGAAGCCGCGGCTTCATCTTCATCGTGGTCTTCATCGTGGCTTCGCTGGGATTCAAGGCTGTGATCAACGGCTTGTACTCCATCGGCATTCAACAGGGATACGCGCCGGCTCAACCCATCGCATTTTCACACAAGATACACGCGGGGCAGTATAAGATTAATTGCAACTACTGCCATACTGGCGTGATGAAAAGCAAGAACGCTAACATCCCCTCGCCTAACATCTGCATGAACTGTCACAACCAGATCAAGCAGGGCACGCTGACCGGCGAAACAGAGATCGCCAAGATTGTCAAAGCATATGAAACCAACACTCCAATAGAGTGGGTACGCGTACACAACCTTCCTGACCTGGCATACTTCAACCATGCCCAGCACGTGAACGTGGGCGGTATTGAATGCCAGACCTGTCACGGTCCGATTGAAACCATGGACGTCGTTCGCCAGCATTCGCTTCTCACTATGGGCTGGTGCATCGACTGTCACCGCAACACTGAACTCAACACACGGGGCAATGCCTACTATGACCGACTGGTGGAACTGCACAGCAAGGTTTCGAAGGACAAAATGAAGGTGGTGGACAACGGTGGAATCGAATGTAGCAGATGCCATTATTAATGAACTTGAACGCCTGGCACGGGGCGGATATTTAGTCACTATATGAAAGAGTCAAAAAAGGTTTACTGGAAGGGTCTTGAGCAACTGCGGAACGATGCGTCCTTTTTGAAGCAGGCGCAAAATGAATTCGCGCCCGAGCCGGAGGAAGATCCGGGCCACTCCAGGAGGGATTTTCTTCGCATGATGGGCTTTGGCCTGAGCGCTGCCGCCCTCGCTGCGTGTGAAGCCCCCGTCCGGCATGCAATTCCGTACGCGATTAAGCCCGAGGACGTCGATCCCGGGATTGCCAACTACTACGCGTCAACATATATCAACGGCGGCGACTATTGCAGCATCGTCGTGAAGACTCGTGAAGGCCGGCCAATCAAAATAGAAGGCAATACGCTCTCCGGTGTAACGGGTGGAGGAACCAGCGCCCAGGTGGAAGCTTCCGTATTATCACTCTATGACAACGCTCGGTTGAGAGGACCAAAGAAAGGAAAGGATCGTATCACCTGGGAGGACCTGGACCGTGAAGTGATTGCGAAGTTGCGGGAGATATCTGCCTCCGGCGGACAAATACGCATCGTTAGCCATTCGATATTGAGTCCGAGTACCCGACGGGTCCTTGAACAATTTCGCGCTGCCTATCCCACGACTCAGCAAGTCGTCTACGACCAGCATTCACATTATGGAATGCTCAAGGCCAATGAAGAATCGATAGGCGCTGCAATAATTCCTTCTTACGACTTCAGCAAGGCGAATGTGATCGTCAGTATCGCTGCCGACTTTCTGTCGACCTGGCTTTCGCCGATAGAGTTTACCCGTCAGTATGCCCAGACCCGCGCAGTAGGGGAGGACAAGAAGACGATGTCGCGGCATTATCAATTCGAAAGCATTCTTTCCCTGACGGGGGCCAATGCCGACTACCGCACAATGATCAAGCCGTCACAGGAAGGTGCCGTCGCAGTTCAGCTTTATAACCTGATCGCAGCCAAAGCGGGACAGGCCACCTTGCCGGGGGGTATCGATGCGCCCAATCTGCAAAAGGCGGCCGACGATCTCTGGGCCGCACGGGGCAACGCGTTGGTGGTAGCCGGTTCCAACGATAAGGCTATCCAGACCGTAGTGAACGGCATCAACAGTATGCTGGGCAGCTATGGAACAACCATCCTGACGCACGTGCCCGTCAACTATCGTCAGGGCGACGATGTGGCCATGGTGAAATTCATCGATGAGCTTCATTCGGGACGCATAGCGGCTGTGATCTTTTATAACTGCAACCCGGTGTACGATCACCCCATGGGTGAACAACTTCAGGCCGGGTTGAAGGGTGTGGCGTTGTCCGTGTCGACTTCATATAAGGAAGATGAAACGGCGGAGGGCACCACGTACAAGGCGCCCGATCACCACTACCTGGAAGCGTGGAACGACGCCGAGCCGAAGAAGAATTATTTCAGCCTTGGGCAGCCGGCCATTACGCCGATCTTCCGTTCACGTGCCGCGCAGGAAAGTTTCCTGGCCTGGGCAGGTGTGGAATCGCCTAATTATTTCGAGTACCTCAAGAATAACTGGAGGGAATGGTTTTACAACGGACAGGCTGGTGGATTCCAGGCCTTTTGGGATAAATGCCTTTATGACGGTGTCTATGAATTGCCCGTCGAGCCTGTTGCGGTCACCTTTTCCGGAGATGTTGCAGCGGCGGCCCGCTCCATAGGTCAGACCTATACAGAGACGCCGATGGAGCTTGTCATTTATGAGAATGGAACCGTAGGGAATGGGTCGCAGGCCAACAATCCACTGTTGCAGGAACTTCCGGATCCGATCACCAAGGTGGTATGGGACCATTGCGTTACCGTGTCCCTCAAGGACTCCAACTATCTTGAAACGCCGGAAAGCAAGTCGGTATACGCTACGATCAACGCCAACGGCAAAATATTGAAACTGCCTGTGATGGTATTGCCCGGTCAGGCACCTGGCACGATCGGAATTCCGCTGGGATATGGGCGAACAAGAGCCGGCAGGGTGGCAAACAACCGGGGGCTCAATGTCTATCCGCTCCTTTCTCTGGTGAACGGGTCGCTCAGTTACAGCGTGGTAAACGTGAAGCTCGAGCTTACCGACGAACGGTTCCAGCTTGCGCAGACGCAAGTGCACGACACCTACATGGGTCGCAAGTCGATTATCCGCGAGTATCCCCTGGAGACATTCAAGACCGACCCGGATTTTGTAAAGAATGATTTCAACCCGGCGATCACTACGTGGGTGGCGCCTGACAACAAAGCGAAGCCGCGGGAACTTTCGATGTGGAAGGGTCACGAGTATTATGACCACCACTGGGCTATGGCCATCGATCTGAACACCTGCATCGGCTGCGGCGCATGCGTTGTGGCGTGTAATGTGGAGAATAACATTTCGATCGTCGGCCGCGAAGAAGTTATCAACCGCCGCGAGATGCACTGGTTGCGCATCGACCGCTATTTCAGCAGCGATGCGCCGGTTGACGATTGGCGGAAACTTGAGGATGCATCGGAAAACCCCGAGGTGGTGTTCCAGCCGATGCTCTGCCAGCATTGCAACAATGCGCCTTGCGAAACGGTGTGTCCGGTGGCGGCTACTACGCATAGCTCGGAAGGACTTAACCAAATGGTATACAACCGTTGCATCGGTACACGGTATTGTGCAAACAACTGTCCGTACAAGGTGCGCCGGTTCAACTGGTTCAAGTATCACGACAATCGTCAGTTCGAAGACGTGAATCCTGCCATGAATACCATGCTGGGCAAGATGGTACTGAATCCGGATGTCACGGTTCGCTCGCGCGGTGTCATGGAAAAGTGTACTTTCTGCGTGCAGCGCATTCAGCTGGGCAAACTCAACGCAAAGAAAGAAAGAAGACGCGTCAAGGATGGCGAGATCAAGACGGCCTGCCAGGTTGCGTGCTCGACAGGCGCCATCCTCTTTGGGGATATCAACGATCCCGAATCCCGGATATCGAAGTTGCTGAAGATCCGTCCTTCGGATCCGGAGCGACCCTATCGCGTGGAAATGGTCGCCGATAATCCCAGGGCATACCACGTACTTGAGGAACTTGGTGTGAGGCCGAACATCTGGTATCTCTCCAAGATCAGGAACAAGGATGTCAGCCCGGCCTGACGTAAGCAGCATGAACGGAATTTCAAAAAGAACTAAAGAATAGCGCAAGATATGCATCAGCCTTCTTCAGTACGCGAGCCGCTGGTAACCGGAGGAAAGACCATAGCAGACGTTTCGCACGACATCGCCAGACATGTGGAGAACAAGCCCGCCAAGCTGTGGTTTGCGGCAATTGCGGTGTCGCTTTGTTTGCTTGCCTTTGGCGTATACTGTATGTGCATGCTGCTATGGCATGGTGTGGGCGTCTGGGGTTTGAATAAGACAGTCGGCTGGGCGTGGGACATCACGAACTTCGTCTGGTGGGTCGGTATTGGTCACGCGGGAACGCTGATTTCTGCAATTCTCCTGCTGTTCCGTCAGAAATGGAGAATGTCGATCAACCGCGCCGCAGAAGCCATGACCATCTTTGCCGTGATTTGTGCCGCCTCGTTTCCGGCCTTGCACATGGGCCGGCTATGGCTCGGTTTCTATTGGGCCCTGCCTCTTCCGAACGCGTTCGGCTCTTTGTGGGTGAATTTCAACTCGCCCCTGTTGTGGGACGTATTTGCGATCTCGACGTATTTCACCGTATCCCTGGTCTTCTGGTACATGGGATTGATCCCGGACTTTGCGACCATCCGCGACCGGGCCATCCGGCAGGGTGCTAAGACCCGCGCGGCGATTTACAATGCATTGAGTTTCGGATGGGAAGGCGGAGCCAAAACCTGGATGCGGTACGAATCCGTAGCGTTGATCCTGGCCGGTCTTTCGACGCCCCTGGTCCTCTCGGTTCACACGATCGTGTCGTTCGACTTCGCCACGTCGCTCATCCCGGGTTGGCACACGACAATCTTCCCACCGTACTTCGTTTCCGGAGCCATCTTCAGCGGGTTCGCGATGGTGCTCACCCTGCTGCTGATAACGCGCAAAGTGTTCAAGCTTGAAGACTATATCACCATCTGGCACATCGAACTGATGAATATCATTATTATCATCACCGGTTCGATCGTAGGTATTGCCTACATGTCGGAGTTGTTTATCGCGTGGTATTCCGGTGTCGAATATGAAGGTTACGCCTTCTTTAACCGGATTCAAGGTCCGTATGCCTGGGCATACTGGTCGATGATGACGTGTAACGTGGTTTCGCCGCAGCTTTTCTGGATCAAAAAGGTCCGGACTAGCATCGCCTCCACGTTCATCCTTTCTTTTGTAGTAAATATCGGGATGTGGTTTGAACGGTTCGTGATCATCGTGATCTCTTTGCACCGTGATTTCCTGCCCTCCAGCTGGGCTATGTTCCATCCCACGATGTACGATATAGGAGAATTCCTCCTAACCGTTGGATTCTTCTTTACTGCCTTCCTGTTGTTCGCCAAATTCTTCCCGGTGATCAACATAGCTGAAGTGAAGAGCGTACTGAAGGCCCATTCCGAACGCGTGACGCACGCGGAAACCGCTGAGAAGGGGGTTCCTGTAACGACAGACAAATGACCATGGACGCAGACAAAAACTTTATTCTCGGAGTCTTCAACGACGAAGACGTACTGTTGGACGCGGTACAGAAGGTGCGTGGAAGTGGCATCCGTATTCACGAGGTCTTTACCCCTTTCCCGGTGCACGGCCTTGATCGGGCACTGGGATACCGTAGAACGCGCCTGCCTATTGCGGCGTTTATGTTCGGTCTTGCCGGGACGACCCTGGCTCTCGTGATGCAAATATGGATGCTTGGGTATGACTGGCCCATGATCATCGGAGGAAAGAACTTTGCTTCCCTTCCGCCATTCATTCCGGTGACGTTCGAATTGACTGTGCTGCTCTCCGCCCTCGGAATGGTGGCAACGTTTCTCATCGTCAGCGACATGAAGCCTTACAAGAAGCCGCGGCAATTTGATGTGCGCAGCACAGATGATAAGTATGTGATGGCCATCGATCTGGCAATGAACCAGGGGAAGGGCAAGGACGACCTGGCCCGGGTGCTTCGGGACGCGGGAGCGGAAGAGGTCAATGAAAAGAATTTTGAATAACAGGATTATGCGCGTGATCAGAAGTTTGACCATCGGAGCATCACTGGCAATTGCGTTGGCTGGCTGTAAAGCTGGTGGCGACAATCCCGGGCTGGAGTATGCGCCGAACATGTATCACTCGGTGCCGTACGACCCGCTGACGCAGGTAACCGATGAAGATGCCGGTCGGTGGGTTACCTCGATAGAGTATTCCGACGGCCACGCCGAATTCTTCAATTCGAATAAGCTGAACCCTCACGCAATGAACATGAGGGTGCCGCCTGCCAATACGGTGAAGCGAAACCCCCAGGGCTGGCTTCCTTACCGGATTCCCAAGGACAGCCTGGCATTGGCCGATAACCTGGTGAATCCGCTCGACTCAACTGCCGAGGTTGTTGCCCAGGGGAAGGCCCTCTTTATGACGTATTGCAGTCACTGTCACGGTCCCCAGGGTAAAGGCGATGGCCCGGTAGCCGAAAAGTATGCCGGCGTGGCCAACCTCACCAGCGACGCCCTGCGGGGAATCACGGAAGGGCACATCTTCCACGTGATCACGTACGGCAAAGGTCTGATGTGGGCGCACGGCTCGCAGGTCAGCCCGGAAGACCGGTGGAAGATTGCAAAGTTTGTCAAGACATTGAAATAAGCGCGGCCACAGGCCGGGAAAGAAATAATTAGGAACATGGCGCACATAACCGTAGCAGAAGAACGATACCAATTCACACCTGAGCTCAGAAAGAAGATATATTATCTCCTGGGAGCGGGGGTCGTCTTGTTTATTCTGGGAGTGGTACTCATCATGGTTGGTGGCGGCCATGAGGAAGGGGGAAGCCATGCCTCGGTTTCTGCGTCGCAGGAAATGGTTGCCTCCTTGCAGGATCATGCCGCGGCTCCGCATGCGGAAGCGGGAGGCGAGCACGAGGGAAGCCCTCTCTGGCTGAAGCGGACGTGGGCGAGTGTTTGGACTAACAACATGTTCTTTCTTGGGCTGGGCATTATCGGACTGTTCTTTGTTGCGATACAATATGCCTCGGCGGCAGGATGGTCCGCGGGTATCCTTCGAATTCCGCTCGCTATGGGGCAATGGCTTCCGATAGCGGGCATCCTGACGCTCGTACTTTATTTCATTGCGGGCCACACCTTGTTCCACTGGACCCATGCAGATCTTTACATTGAGGACAGCCCGTCGTACGACAAGATCATAGACGGGAAGGGGCCCTACTTCTATTGGCCACTCGCATCCGGTAGCTTCCCGCTCTTCTACCTGCTGCGCATGGTGCTTTTCTTCGGCCTCTGGTACTGGTTCTTTGTCAAGATCCGCAAGAATATGCTGGCTGAAGACCTGGATCCTTCGACGTCGTACTGGTTCCGCAACCGCTCTCTGTCGGCGTGGTTCCTGGTGTTCTTTGCCGTCAGCTCTTCGATAGCTGCCTGGGACTGGATTATGAGCATTGATACGCACTGGTATAGCACGCTGTTCGGGTGGTACATCTTTGCGAGCTGGTGGGTGACGGGCCTGGCGTTCATAACGCTGGTCGTTGCGGACCTGAAGAGCGCCGGGTACCTGAAGATTGTGAACGCCAACCACTTGCACGACCTTGGCAAATTCGTCTTTGCCTTCTCCATCTTCTGGACATACATCTGGTTCGGCCAGTTCCTGCTGTATTGGTACGCCAATATCCCGGAGGAAATGATCTACTTCTTCGAAAGGGTGCGAACCAGTCCATATTCGTGGATTTTTTATGCAAACCTGATCCTGAACTTTGTGCTACCATTACTGTTGTTCATGACGAGGGATTCGAAACGCCACCTGTCGACGCTGAAGTTGGTGTGCCCCATCGTGATCATCGGCCACTGGTTCGATTTCTACGAGCTGGTAACGCCAGGTATCATGCAGGAACAGGGAGGCGTGGGATTCGTGGAAATCGGCACCACGTTGATCTTCCTGGCGGCCTTCTACCTGGTCATGTACAACGCGCTGGCCAGGGTACCGCTGATAGGAAGGAACCACCCCATGCTGGAAGAAAGTCTGTATCACGATATTTAAAAACCGGGAATAGGCATGATAAATTTGATTATTGGTCTGGGTGTAGTACTTCTGCTGGGAATTCTGTACCTGATTTTCAGGCTGAGTAGCCTGGTAACGCTGGCCCGGGACACCAGCAAGGATGAGGAGGAAGAAGTCACGTCCGGAAACCGGATAAATGCCGCGCTGTTCCTTGTATTCATGGTGGGCAGCCTTGGCCTGTTTTTCTGGTATTCTTTTAGTCACTTCGACAGCTACAATTTGCCCGTTGCATCCGAACACGGCGCATGGACGGATACTTTGTTTTGGATTACTATGGGGGTGACGGTGGTGGCGTTTGTCATCATCAGCGTCGTCATGTTTGTATTCACCTATAAGTTTCAATACAGCAAGGATCGGAAGGCGAAATTTTACCCTGATAACCATCATCTCGAACTGGCGTGGACCATTATTCCCGCCGTCGTGCTCGCGGTCCTCATATTTACCGGACTCCGGGCATGGAACCGCATTACAGCGCCGGCCAGCGAGGATGCCGAAGTGATCGAGCTCATCGGGCAGCAATTCGCCTGGACGGCACGATACCCCGGTGTGACCGACGGCAAACTGGGCAAGTACGACTTTAGGAAAATCGATCCGGTAAACGAATTCGGCCTGGATCTCACGGATAAGAATTCGTTTGACGACTTCAAGGCGCTAGAATTGCACCTCCCCAAGGGCAAGGAAGTGCTCCTGAGAATCCGTGCCAAGGATGTGTTACACAGCGTGTATCTGCCCCAATTCAGGGTGAAAATGGACGCTGTTCCCGGAATGCCCACGCAGTTCAAATTCACTCCCACAATGACAACGGAGGAAATGAGAAAAAAGCTGGGCGACCCCGACTTCAACTTTGAGATGGCATGTGCTGAGATTTGTGGGAAAGGCCACTTCTCCATGCGGTTCCCGGTCGTCGTCCAGGAAGTTGAAGACTATGAGAAATGGAAGGCTTCACAGCAGCCCTGGCTGAAGCAGAACCCTGACTACCTGAGCAAAGTGCCGGTGGAATTGCGGGAAGCCGCAATCATCAAGGCCGGAATTCCTCCGGAAACGCTAACGGGTCTGCCCGCGGCAGCATCGACAACAATGGGCTCACATTAAGATATTCAAGACATGGCAACTACCGATATTCACGCAGCGCAGCACGTTCATTCCCACGACGAACATGGGCATGACGAGCATCATGCCGGCAACTTCTGGACAAAATACATCTTCAGTGAGGACCATAAGGTAATTGCGAAGCAGTACCTGATCACGGGTATGATGTGGGCACTGCTCGGCGGAATCCTCTCCGTGATCTTCCGTCTGCAACTCGGCTTCCCCGACATGGACGTCAGCTGGCTCCGGGTGGTACTCGGGGACTGGATCACACCGGAAGGTAAAATCGATCCGGAATTTTATCTCGCCCTCGTCACCATGCACGGTACCATCATGGTCTTCTTCGTGTTGACGGCAGGCTTGAGCGGAACATTCAGTAATTTCCTTATACCCCTGCAGATCGGAGCGCGCGATATGGCCTCCGGTTTCATGAACATGCTCTCCTACTGGTTCTTTTTCGTGTCCAGCGTGATCATGTTTTCGTCTTTCTTTGTGAGCACGGGGCCGGCTGCGGGCGGGTGGACGATTTATCCGCCGTTGAGTGCGCTGCCGCAGGCCATACAAGGATCCGGTACGGGCATGACGCTTTGGCTCATTGCGATGGCGCTGTTCATCGTAAGTACGTTGCTCGGTGGGATCAACTATATCACAACAGTGATAAACCTTCGTACGCGAGGGATGTCGTTCTCGAGACTTCCGCTCACGGTATGGGGATTCTTTTTTACCGCTATTGTGGGATTGCTTTCTTTCCCGGTGCTGTTTGCCGCAGCGCTGCTGCTGATATTTGACCGCAGTTTCGGAACGAGCTTCTACCTGTCGGATATTTACATCGGAGGGGAAGCGCTGCCCCACGTCGGAGGCAGTCCGATCCTCTTCCAGCACTTGTTCTGGTTCCTCGGTCACCCGGAAGTATACATTGTGTTGCTTCCTGCCCTCGGAATCACTTCTGAGATTATTTCGACGAATTGCCGCAAGCCCATCTTCGGCTATAAGGCGATGGTGGGGTCTATGCTGTTCATCGCGATACTCTCCTTTGTGGTCTGGGCACACCACATGTTCGTGACCGGGATGAACCCGTTCCTGGGATCCATTTTCATGCTGCTTACGCTGATTATCGCGGTGCCGTCGGCGGTCAAGATATTCAACTACGTCACCACGCTATGGCAGGGCAACATCAGGTTTACGCCGGCGATGTTGTTCTCGATCGGCATGGTGTCGTTCTTCCTCACGGGCGGTATTACCGGGATCTTCCTCGGCAATTCGGCGATAGATATTCAGCTGCACGACACCTACTTTGTTGTGGCGCACTTCCACCTCGTGATGGGAAGCGCCTCGTTCTTTGGCATGCTTGCGGGTATCTATCACTGGTTCCCGAAGATGTTCGGGCGCATGATGGACCGAAGGCTCGGCTACATCCATTTTTGGATCACATTCGTCGGTGTCTACCTGGTCTTTTTCCCGATGCACTACATTGGTATGGCTGGATTCCCCAGAAGGTACTACGCCTTTACGAACTTCCAGGCTTTTAGCGGATTTGCCGATCTCAACGAGCTTGTGAGCATTGCGGCTATCGTCACGCTGGCGACGCAGTTCATCTTCCTGTTCAATTTCTTCTACAGCATTTTCCGCGGCAAATTGGCGCCGGCAAATCCGTGGAAATCCAATACCCTCGAATGGACGACGCCGCGGTTCCCGAAGCACGGCAACTGGCCGGGCGAAATCCCCGCTGTATACCGCTGGCCGTATGACTATAGCAAACCGGGCGCGAAGGAAGACTACATTCCGCAGCATATACCTTACTCGGAAACACCGGAGTCGAACCTGCCGCATGAAAATGAGCTGATCAAGCTGGAGACGGATCAGGCGTCCGGGCACGTGCAGGAGGGACATCGCCCAGTGCACTGAAACGGTATGAACAAAACCAGGCGGTCGTTTTACAGATTGTCGCTGACAACACTGATCGCCGTATATGTATTGATTGCGGTAGGAGGAATTGTGAGGACTACCGGTTCCGGGATGGGTTGCCCCGACTGGCCGAAGTGTTTTGGCCAATGGGTCCCGCCCACCGATGTGTCCCAGCTTCCCGAGGATTACAAAGCTCACTATTCCGAATACCGACATCGGAAAAACCTGAGGTTTGCCCGATACCTTTCGGTCCTCGGCTTCGAGGAAACGGCGCAGCAACTCATCACGGATGAGGCCGTTCGGGAGGAGACAGAATTCAATGCCACGAAAACGTGGATTGAATACTTCAACAGGCTGACCGGTGTGACCATCGGCATCCTGATTTTCGCGGTAGCGGTTGCTTCCTGGCGGTTTAGGAAAACCGAACCGCGCAAAACCATCGTCGCGGTGGTTACCTTGTTGCTGGTTGGCTTTCAGGGATGGATCGGTTCGGTAGTAGTATCGTCCAACCTGACGCCATGGACCATTACGCTGCACATGTTCCTGGCGCTGGCCATCATCGGGTTGCTGGTCTACCTCGTGAGCAGAAGCGGTGAGCGGAGACCGGTTCTGTCAGCACCGGTGGCCAAAGGTTTGATCCTTGCGTGTATCGGCGTGTTGATCATCCAGGTGCTGATGGGGACCAAGGTGCGGGAAGTGATCGACCAGCTGGCGGTCCGCATGGATCGCAGCGAGTGGATTGTCAATATAGGTGCGGACTTTGTCATTCATCGCTCCTTTTCGTGGGTGGTGATGATCCTGATGGGCGCGCTGGTCGTGCGGTTGTGGCTTACGCAAGCCAGTCGGACGTTTGCTGTAACGCTCAGCGCACTGGTGCTGGGGTCCCTACTCAGCGGCATTGGCATGGCGTACTGGGGCGTCCCCGCGGCGTTGCAGCCTGTGCATCTGGTGGTGGCTTCCGTTACATTCGGGACACTGATGACGCTGCTAATGGAAACAAATAAAATAAATAGAGAAGGAACGCTGGAACGATGAGCATGATAGCAGGACAATTGGGGAATACACTGCCGGTCACAGCCCGGCTACGCGCTTTTTCCGAGCTGCTGAAAATACGCCTTTCCCTGCTCGTCGCGTTTTCTTGTGCCTTTGGATTTGTACTGGCCTCCCGGGAAGTGAATGTACTTACCCTGCTGATGGTATTCACCGGGGGATTGCTGGTGTCGGGTGCTTCGATAACCTTGAATCAAATCTTTGAACGCGACCTTGACAAGGTTATGCGACGTACCATGCGAAGACCACTGCCAACGCATCGGGTCACTGTACAGGAAGCCTGGGTGTTCGCTTTTTTGTGCCTGAGCGCCGGCATCGCGCTACTGATGGTGTATACGAACGTTCTGACGGTCTCTCTCTCGCTTGTATCGATGGTCCTGTACAGCTTCGTGTACACGCCCTTGAAGCGCGTAGGTCCCGTAGCCGTGTTCGTGGGCGCCATCCCTGGAGCCCTGCCCCCGCTGTTGGGCTGGACTGCTGCGACGGGCTCGATCTCGTATGAGGCATGGATCATTTTCGGAATACAGTTCATCTGGCAGTTTCCTCATTTCTGGGCCATAGCCTGGGTCGCGGATGACGACTACCGAAAGGCAGGATTCAAGTTGCTGCCCTCTGGCGGAAGAAAAGACCTGAACACAGCAATACAGATTATGATCTATACGATGTTCCTGATCCCGCTGGGACTGCTTCCGGCGACCTTTGGCATTACGGGCATCTACTCGGCAGTGGTCGCGACGGTTTGCGGGGTTTTGTTTTTCGCGCAGACCTTTGCCCTGATGAAGGACACGAACCATAAATCTGCCCTGCGCATCATGTTTGGATCGTTCCTCTATCTGCCCGTAGTGCAGATAGCCTATTTGCTGGACAAACTATAGAAGAGTGCATAAAGTGTAGAAGGAGGATTCTGATGGAAATCGATATGAAGATTGTTGAAGAAGCGAAGAAGCCGCTTTCGATGCATCCTAAGAAGTTCGCGCTCTGGCTGTTCATGGCGAGCGTGATGATGATATTTGCCGCGCTGACGAGTGCCTACATTGTGCGCCAGGCGGAAGGAAACTGGATGGTGTTCGATTTGCCCTCGCTGTTTTGGATCAATACCGGCGTCATCCTGCTGAGCAGCGTGACCCTGCACTGGGGCTATCTGTCGGCCAAACGTGACGACCTGGGCACCGTGAAACTGGCGGTAGGCATCACAACCCTGCTGGGTGTAGGCTTCCTCTTGGGCCAATGGTTTGCCTGGGAACAAATGGTAGCGGCGAATGTTTACCTGGTGGGGGACCGGGCCAGTGCTGTTTCCGGGTCCTTTGTGTACGTGATTTCAGGGCTTCACGGCCTTCACATCGTGAGCGGAATCGTATTCCTGTTGATTGTGCTGGTGGCCGCGTTCCGTTATCAAATACATTCCAAAAACCTTACGAGGATGGAAATGTGCCTCACGTACTGGCACTTTTTGGATGCGCTTTGGCTATATTTGTTCCTGTTTATGCTGTTTAACCGGTAACGCAAATGGCAGACAGGGCAACGCTGGATAATATCGATTAACTAACGAGTTCGAATCAACTATGGCAAGTACTACAGGCGTGAACGTGCCGGCGCCCGGCAAATCGGTTTGGGACGGTGGGGTCTCCCCAATGGGAGTCAGCTATGGCAAGCTGATGATGTGGTTTTTCCTGCTGTCTGACGCGTTCACCTTTTCCGCGCTGCTGATTACCTACGGGCTGGTGCGTTCGTCTCACGCGGCCTACACGGGTGAGCATGCCGACTTTGTCTTCTCCCAGGAATATTGGCCTATACCGGAACGGGTGTTTGAGGCCGTACCCTTCTTTCACGGCGTGGCTATGCCGCTCGTCTTCGTGGGTATAATGACATTCGTTCTCATCATGAGTAGCGTCACGATGGTGCTTGCCGTTGAGGCGGGACATCGCATGGACCGCAAGGCTGTGGAAAAGTGGATGCTCTGGACGATCCTGGGCGGGTTGACGTTCCTTTCCTGCCAGGCATGGGAGTGGACGCACTTCATTCATGGAAGCGGAGTAGGGGCATCCCTGAGTCATAATGAATATGGTCCGCCTGATTTTGCCGCCTTTTTCTTCTTTATAACTGGCTTTCACGGTTTTCACGTCTTTAGCGGCGTGTGCCTGAATTTCCTGATTTACTATAACACGGTTACCGGAGTCTACGACAGGCGTGGCCACTATGAAATGGTGGAAAAGGTCGGCTTGTACTGGCACTTTGTCGATCTGGTCTGGGTGTTTGTATTTACGTTCTTTTACCTGGTCTGATCCAGTAAACGTTCAAGTATTAGAAAATTACGCGACTCGCTATGGAACAAGCTGAAGACATACAAAAAGTAAATGTACTGCCACCGGACAAAGATAAGATCAGGAGGTTGTGGAGGGTGGCAGGGTATCTCGCCGCAGTAACGACGCTTGAATTCATCATCGCCTTCTCGATGAATCACGGTCCACTCAAAGTGTCGATATTTGTCGGGCTTACGATCGTCAAGGCGGCGTTTATTGTCGGTGAGTTCATGCACTTGCGCTATGAGGTGAAGGTGTTGTTCTGGTCGATTCTGATCCCAATGATCTTCGTGGTGTGGATGCTCGTGGCGTTTGTGTACGAGGGAATGGCCATCGCGGACCTAAGATTCTGAGATAAGTTGTCAATACTTCGAGGCTTAAGTGAAAACTTGAGCCTCTTTTTTTAATAGACATGAAGGGACGGAAGGTGACCATACTCATCGCCGCACTGGCTGCTCCAATAGCGGTGTTCCTGTTCCTTAAATTCTTCGGGAAAAACGAATTCACCGTCGAACCGCTCTTCAGCGCCGCCGTTCCGGAAACTTCCTGCAATGTCACATACCCCCTTCCGTATCGCATTCCCGACTCAGTCCGAAACACCCTTCCTTTTGATGAGTCAACTGCTCTTGTTGTCGTCGGATTCCCGTACCGCGACAGCACAGGAATAGCCGCAAGGAACCTCCGGCGCCTGGAAATCTCGTTTGCAAGCGAGCCCATAGCCTTCGTGCGCGTTCCTGCGGCAGGCAATGACCGCCTGCGCGAGTGCGTTTACTTCCTTGACGGAACCTTGACGGCAGCGATGGTCGACCGCGAGGGTCGGATACGGGGCCGGTACACGCTTTCAGATCTCAACGAAGCCGACCGGTTGAGTGCCGAATTGAAAATCATGTTGCATAAATACTGATGACGCGCAATACCGATCCTCATCGCAAACTGATTATCGCCCTTTCTGTGATCATTCCCATCACGATAGCAGCATTGTTCCGGGTGCATATCGAGGGATATGATACTTCATTCCTTCCGCCTATCTATGCCACCATCAACGGCATCACCGCCATCCTCCTGGTGATAGCCCTGTTTGCCATCCGGTCCAAACGTGTCGTACTTCACCGCCGGCTGATGAAGACCAATATCGGTTTGTCGGCGTGTTTCCTGGTGATGTATGTCGTGTATCACATGACGAGCACGCACACCACGTATGGCGGCACGGGCTGGATACGAGGCGTATATTTTTTCTTCCTCATTACCCATATCGTGCTCTCTGTGGCTGTGGTGCCGCTCGTACTCATCACGTTCTCCAGGGCCCTTTCCGGTAATTTTGAAAGGCACCGGGCATTGGCTAGATTTGCATTCCCTGTATGGCTTTACGTGGCCGTCACGGGGGTTATCGTATACCTTATGATCAGCCCGTTCTATTCATGAGAAATTTAATTCACGTTGCTGGAATTGATAGGGCGCTCCACTTGTTAGAGACAATGTGATGAGACGACTCCTGGTGACGGCCTTTCTTTTGCTCACAGTCGGCGCAAGCTCGGCATGGGCTCAATGTGCAATGTGCAGCACACAACTGGAGAACAACTTTACTAACGGCGATCCGGGTATTGCTCTAGGCGTAAACACAGGTATCCTTTACCTTCTGGCGATGCCTTACCTGGCGGTCGCCATCATCGGATATTTTTGGTACAAATCAAGTAAGCATGGCGGCCATAAGTCGGTTCGGCGCAATTTTGCAGGGTAAATGCCCGCGGTGCCGCCAGGGTGACATCTTCAAATATCCGGCTTCCAGATTGTCACGTTTCAACGTAATGAATCCTCGGTGTCCGCATTGCGATGTCATGCTGGAACCTGAGCCCGGTTTCTACCAGGGCGCGATGTACGTGAGCTATGCCTTTGCCGTTGCCATGATCGCCACAATCGGAGTTGTTTTGTACCTGGCCGGCGACCCACCGGAATGGGTGTACATCACGGCGATCATCGTCGTCACCCTGCTGTTTGCACCATGGAACTACAGGGCCTCCCGGATCGTATACCTCCACCTGTTCGGCGGCATCAAATTTGATGCAACCCGCTAAGAGCCCACTATTTGTTACCTTTGACAACGGGGGAAATCCATCAGCAACGTTATCGTGAGGTCAGGCATCCTGCTTATCCTTTCCATTTTCATCCTGCTTGCGGGGATCGGGATCGGTCTGTTCTCCCTTCGCCCCGCTGCACCTCAATCCGTCGCCGCACGCATCGCCGGACACCTGGAGGATGAGCTGGACGCGCTGGATGCCACAGCGCAGCGCATAACAGCGGCTCTCGAGGCCGGAGATTCATCGCTGGTCCATACAAACCGGCATTATTTTTATCTCCTTTACGGTGACCGCCTGCTGCTTTGGTCAGATAACGTTCTCGTTCCACCCCTGAGGCTCATGCGTGAGACCGCGGATACCCGCCTCATCAAGGTTTCGGGAGCAGACTACATCATTCGCCGCTGGACCCTCACTAACGGGACTCACCTGGTCGGCCAGATTCCACTCGCACGTCAGTACACCATACGAAACGATTACCTTAATCCGGAATGGAACCGCCGCATTTTCCCGCGGGCGAACATCAGCATCCTTGAACCCACCGCCTCTATCGGTACACCGGTGTGCATTTCCGGGGACTGCTATTTCAGGATCAGCATCCTGCCCGACGAGCCCGGGGCGAATGAACAATCACGCGGAATGGCTATCGCATGCATTGCCGCAGGAATTGGCGGACTCTTCTTTTTCCTGTGGCGGCGCTCTGAACTGATCGGACGAACCCGTCCGGATCTCGCGTTTGTAATGCTGCTTGCCGGGACCTGGCTCATCCGTTTTGCGATGACGCAACTCGACTTCCCCGGCAGATTCATAAGATTCGACCTGTTCGACCCCCAGTACTTTGCGTCTTCCGACCTCAACCGGTCACTGGGTGACCTGCTGCTCAATGTGATCGTATTGTTCTCTGTTTGTTATTATCTCTTCCGCAATTACTTCCGCTTTGGCAGCGTACGTTTCCTGGTTACCCGACCTGCACTTCGGCCCGTGGTGGCGTTGATCGCCGCGCTCCTGTTTTTCTTCAGCATCCTCTTTCCGAGCATCCTCATCCAGACGATTTACAATAACTCGGGCATTGTGCTTGACATCGCCCAGTCCCTGCGCTTCGACGCGCTCCGTATCACGGCGCAGGTGGCGCTGATCCTTTCGTGGGTGTGCACTTTTATGATCGCGCACATCTGCATGCGTCTTCTCATCGCGTCGTCGGCGCGCTACGCTGTGCCTATTTACCTCATTGTGGGCGCCGTAGTGTTTGCCATCATCAACGAGGTGTCGGGCCAAATGTACCGGCCGACTCTTGCTATTGGCATTGCATTCTTCCTCGTCATCTATCTCACCGGTTTTTACAGACGGCTACGGCGAGTGAGCTATGCAACATTTGCGTACCTTTTCACGGTGATCCTGACCCTGGCCATTGCAAGCACGGTGACCATCCATGAATTCACGCGGAAGGAAAAGATCGAAAACCAGTTTCGGTTTGCAAGCAACTATCTCATAGATCGGGATTATTTTGCCGAATACCTTCTCCAGGATGCTGCACGGAAGATTGCGGCTGACGCTTTTATCCAATCGCGCATAGCCAGTCCGTTCCTGAGTAAGGAGGCGATCCGTCAAAAGGTACGCCAGGTATTTTTGCCCAGCTACTTCAATAAGTACGACGTAGAGATTCTTCTCTTCGGGCCTGGCAGCACGCCGATCAATAACCGCACGCCTGGAAGCTTTTCAGAACTGCTGAGCTCATACGACGCAGATGGATCGACCCCACGGGATGGCGTCTACTATGCCAGCAATCCGGCCTCCGACATTACGCAACGGTATCTCGTCGTATCGGAAATCATGCGATCCGGCATGCCGGCCGGCTATGTGGTGCTCGAGTTGCTGCTTAAGAAAATCATACCGGAAAACGTTTACCCGGAATTGCTTATCGACAATCGGTTCCAGCAATATTTTCGTACCCACGATATATCCTATGCCGTGTACGGTCGTGGCCTCCTGTACAGCTCGGGGACATTCAACTATGAGCGGATGTTCCGCCGTGAATACCTGGGCGACCCGGACATCCATCTTCACGGCATCGTATTGGGCGACCACGTGCATGTGGCGGTTGAGGATGGCAATAACCGCGTCGCAGTGGTTTCATCTCCCGTAGAGCCACCGCACTTTGTACTCGCCAATTTCTCGTTTCTCCTGGTGCTGGGTCTCTCCGTGTTGCTTGTATTTGTCCTGATTCAGGGCCTCATTACGCTGATCAGCGGAAGCACCTTGTTCTTTTCCGCCAGGATCCAGCTGATGCTCAACCTGGCGTTCTTTGTTCCACTCTTCGTTGTCAGCGCGACGACATTGCGGTTGACCAGTCAGGCAAGCCAGGAACAATTGAATTCCGAATATCTGGCTAAGTCGCGGTCGTTCGGCACCCAGCTTGAAGTTATGCTCACTCAGTATACCGATCCCGAAGAACGGGACGCATTGAATTTTGAAAACCAGGTGGCCGATCTCGCCCGGATGTTCAACCTCGACGCGAATGTGTACGACCCGGAAGGGCACCTCCTGGCAAGCAGTCAGCCTGCGATCTTCACAAATGGGCTGGCATCCCCGTACTCGGATGAAGACGCCGTGCGCAGCATCCGGCAGGGTGAAAATCAGATGATCATTACGGAGCAGGTAGGAAATCTGAACTACAACGTGTCGTACGTTTCCTTGAAGTCGCCGATTACCGGTACGCTGATCGGGATTTTGGGCGTCCCCTTCTTTCAGTCGCAAGCCTCGCTCGAGAAGATCCAGATTCGCGTGCTGGCGAACATCCTCAATGTTTTTGCCGTCATCTTTATCGTGCTCATCGTTCTCTCTTATGCCGTCTCCGAATGGCTCACTTTCCCGCTTCACTTCATTACGCGGTCGCTGAGCCGGACGAGCCTCACGAAGACGAATCAGCCGTTGCGGTGGGATGCGCGCGACGAGATCGGGCTCATGGTTAAGGAGTACAATCAGATGCTGTACAAGTTGGGAGAAAGCAAGGCCGAACTCGAGCAATCGCAACGTGAACGTGCCTGGCGTGAAATTGCCCAACAGGTCGCGCATGAGATCAAAAATCCGCTCACTCCGATGAAGCTGACCCTTCAGCAACTGGAGCGGCACCTGAAAAACGGCGACGACGTCCGTGAGAAGATTCCGAAGGCACTCGAATCCCTGATGTCGCAGGTCGACACACTAAACGACATCGCTTCTTCCTTTAGCTCGTTCGCCAAGATGCCGGTGCCGGATATCCAGCGGGTGGAGCTCATTGGCCTGCTCAAGCGCATTGTCGACTTACACGGCCAATCAGGAGCCATTACCTTCAGGCATTCCGAGGACGACGTCGAAGTGCTGGGTGACCCGCAATTGCTCGGACGCGTTTTTTCCAATATTATTCTCAACGCGTTTCAGGCCGCCCGTCCAGGCACCCCGATCCGCGTAGACATCGCGCTCGAAAGAGTGGACGACATCTGGCGGATTAGTTTCCAGGATAACGGGAAAGGCATTGAACAGGAAGTGGCCGACAGGGTTTTTGTACCTCATTTTAGCACGAAAAGATCGGGATCGGGATTGGGAATGGCCATTTCCAGACAGGGAATCGAGCAAATGAATGGCTCGATCTACTTTACAAGCACACCCGGAGAGGGGACTACTTTCTTTGTTGAACTGCCCGCCATACGGCCCTGATTCCGTTGTCGCCGGAGGCGCATGGAACAATTCGTTCTTACCTTCGTCTGAAGTGAGTTATGACAAGTTCCACGAACACCGGTGAAATCGCTGCGGCACGAATAGGGGAGGATTACTTTTCCCGGATCTGACTCATCACTTTGTTGGCGAACACGAAGTCGTCGAAGTCCTTAACACCGGAGTGAGTGATGTCCTTGTTGCTTCCTTCCCAGAGCTTTCTTCCCTTGTAGATGAACAGGATGTTCTCGCCGATCCCGAGCACGGAGTTCATGTCGTGCGTAACGACGATCGTGGTCATGCTGTATTCTTGGGTAAGGTCTCCGATGAGGTCGTCGATCAGAATTGCGGTCTGCGGATCCAGGCCCGAGTTGGGCTCGTCGCAGAACAGGTATCTCGGGTTGTTTACGATCGCCCGCGCGATGCCGACGCGTTTTTTCATTCCACCGCTCAGTTCTGATGGCATTTTTTTGTTGACATTTTCGAGGCCAACGCGGTGCAGCGAGAAATTGACGCGGTCCAGTTTTTCGTCCGGGGTCATTTCCGTCAGGATGTCGAGCGGGAACCGCACGTTTTCTTCCACATTCTTCGAGTCGAATAACGCGCCTCCCTGGAATAGCATACCGATCTCGCGACGGATCTCTGTTTTCAGGTTGATGTCCGCATCTGTAAAATTTCGGCCATCGTAAAATACCTTTCCTTCATCGGGTTTGATAAGTCCCACAATGCACTTCAGCAAAACGCTTTTGCCGGTACCGCTGGCGCCGATGATGAGGTTGGGTATGCCTTTGTGAAAGACCCCGCTGATGTCGTGGAGTACTTCTTTCCCGTTGAAGGATTTCGATATGTTTTTAATTTCGATCATTATCCGCCTACGAGTAATTGTGCCAGTAAATAGTCCGCAATCAGTATGGCAATAACGCTGGACGTTACCGCCTGGGTACTTGCAACGCCCACTTCGAGCGCCCCGCCACGCGTATAGAATCCCTTATAGGAAGAGATGGAGGATACCAGGAATGCGAACACGACCGACTTGATCAATGCGAAAAAGACCGAAAATTCCTGGAAGACAAAGCGAATGCCATACACGTAATCTGTGGGTGTGATGTAGTTGCCCAGCGTGCCCACGAGATAGCCGCCGAAAAGGGAGCACACGCCAGCCACGACAACGAGAAGGGGATACATCATCATCGACGCGATGATCTTAGGCAATACCAGGTAGGAAATGGAATTAATACCCATCACTTCCAATGCATCGATCTGCTCAGTGATGCGCATGGTGCCAAGTCCACTGGCCATACTCGATCCGACCTTACCGGCATAGATGATGGCAATCACCGTTGGCGCCAATTCCAGCACCGTCATTTCCCGTACTACTTGCGCGATCACATAGTCAGGAATAAGGGGACTCACCATATTGTATGCGGTTTGAACGGTGGTAACCGCCCCCATGAATGTCGATACCAGCACGACGAGAAAGATGGAACCGATCCCGATGAGCACGCACTCTTCCATTACCAGCTTGTAGTAGGTTTTGAACTTTTCGCGGTTAGTAAAGAGGGCACCCAGAAAAATGAAGTAGCGGCCGATGGTTTTGAAGAGCATAGTTCAGCGGTTCCGGGTCAATTACTATCTTGCTAAAGATACCCAAAAATGGAATAAAACCTTTTCATGAGCAAACTCATCGCAGTGACCGGTGCCAGCCGGGGGATAGGACGCGCCATCGCTCTCAGATTCGCGTCGGCGGGATTCGACATCGTCGCGTGCGCAAGAAATAGTCACGATCTACAGGCACTCAAGCACGACCTCGAAAGACAATTCCATGTCAGCGTCCACGTCTATGCGGCAGACCTCTCAGACAAGCGCCAGGCACAGGCATTTGCACAATTCGTCTCCACGCTTCAAACGCCTGTTGATGTACTTGTGAACAACGCGGGCCTGTTCGTTCCGGGCGACCTCAGTACAGAACCCGAAGGCAACCTGGAAGCCATGATCGGCGCCAACCTCTATAGCGCATACCACGTCACGCGCGGTCTCGTGGCTATGATGAAACAGCAACGCAGCGGCCATATCTTCAACATGTGTTCCATCGCAAGCTTCACAGCCTATCCCAACGGCGGGTCGTACGCCATCTCAAAGTTTGCGCTGCTCGGGTTCTCGCGGTGCCTTCGTGAAGAACTTAAACCCTTTGGAATTCGTGTTACTTCAGTAATGCCCGGCGCAACCTGGACGGACAGCTGGATGGGATCGGGACTGCCCCAGGAACGGTTCATCCCCGCAGGCGATGTTGCAGAGGCGATATTCAGCGCGCACAGCCTTTCGCCATCCAGCGTCGTAGAAGACCTGGTCATCCGTCCACAGTTGGGCGACATCCGGGACGAGGGGGGGTAAGGTGATATGCGATTAGTGATTTTTGATTTTCGATTTGCGATTTGACAGGCACAGAACACGGTTTCGTTTAATGACGACGCTCCGGATTCACCACAGGTAACTCCTTGATGCCAAATTGCAAATCACTAGCCGAAGGCTAGTCGCAAATCAATTACCATAACACTGAGAATCAGGACTTTACACAGTATTTGTTTTATACCTTAATTTTGCCCTAAATCCGATTACGTGAATCAGAAAGTTGCGTCTGTCAGGCAGTATTGCAATGACCTCGTACGATATAGCAGGAGAAAGACCGTTGAAGTAAAGATCGGCGATGTTCCTCTTGGCGGTGACAACCCGATACGGGTCCAGTCGATGACGACCGTCGATACCATGGACACCAGGGCTTCCGTGGAGCAATCCATCCGCATGATCGAGTCGGGGTGTGAATACGTTCGGCTCACCGCACCCAGCGTTAAGGAGGCCCGTAATCTTGAGGCGATTCGCAAGGAACTCAGAGCACGCGGCTACACCACGCCCCTGGTGGCCGACATACACTTCACACCCAACGCGGCGGAACTTGCCGCCCGCATCGTTGAAAAGGTCCGGATCAATCCGGGTAATTACGCTGATAAAAAGAGGTTCGAGGTGATCGAGTATACCGACAGCGCATACAATGCTGAGCTCGATCGTATACGCGATAAGTTCACGCCCCTGGTGAAAATATGCAAGGAATACGGCACCGCTATGCGCATCGGTACGAATCACGGTTCGCTTTCGGACCGCATTATGAGCCGGTATGGCGACACGCCACTGGGGATGGTGGAGTCGGCACTGGAATTCCTGCGCATCTGCGAGGACTTACAGTACTACGACGTTGTTTTGTCGATGAAGGCCAGCAACCCGCTCGTTATGGTACAGGCGTATCGCCTGCTGGTGAACCGGCTCGACGCCGAAGGATTGAGACCGTATCCGCTGCATCTCGGTGTGACTGAAGCAGGTGATGGCGAAGATGGCAGGATCAAGTCCGCCGTGGGCATAGGCACACTGCTCGAGGATGGTCTGGGAGACACTGTCCGAGTCTCACTCACAGAAGAGCCGGAGGTGGAATCGCCGGTCGGAAAGATAATGGTCGACCGGTATATCGGACGCGAAGACCACGAGCCGATAAAAGCGATAGCAGAGTCACCCGTCGATCCGTTCACATATAACCGCCGTGCTACCCGTGAGACCGCCACGTTGGGTGGACCGCATCACGTTCCGAGGGTAATCGCCGATCTCAGCCGGTACGTTATAAACTCATACAAGGATCTGCGGACGGTAGGTCATTATTACCTGCCCGAGCCAGACAAGTGGCACATGAGCGATCAGGGCGCCGACTTTATCTACACTGGCCGCAATCACGTAGCGTTCATGCTTCCGAACGGCTTGAGAGAAATAGTGGACGCTGAAGTGTGGGACACGTTGACAGACCGGACCAACAAGCATCCTCTGTTTACACGGGCACAATACCTGGAAGCGTCAGAGAAAGATCCCGTCATCAATTTCATACACCTGGATGCCGGCGAACTGGATGAATCCGTCAAAGTACTCCTGCGTCACGACCCGACAGCCGTGCTCGTGGTATCGACGCGGAATGCACACGCCATGGCGGCGATACGGCGTATGTTCTTTGAACTCGTTGAAGAAGATATCGACGTTCCGGTCGTCATCCGGCGGGAGTATGATGTTATGGGGGAAGACGAATTCATGATCGCTGCGGGCACCGACGTGGGAGGATTATACATCGACGGTTTTGGCGATGGTATCATGCTCGGTATCACGCCTTCGGAGGGAGCGAGCGTGCCGGCCGATTGGGTTGACCGCTGCAACAGAACCGCCTTCGGCATCCTTCAGGCAACGCGAAACCGTATGTCGAAGACAGAATATATCTCCTGTCCTTCGTGCGGACGGACCTTGTTCGACCTGCAGGAGACAACGGCGATGATACGCAAGCGCACCGATCACCTGAAAGGAATCAAGATCGGCATCATGGGATGCATCGTGAACGGCCCTGGCGAGATGGCCGATGCCGATTACGGATATGTTGGCTCCGGGCCGGGACGCATTACACTCTACAGGGGAAAAGAGATTGTGCGACGCAATGTTCCCGCTGCCCAGGCAGTCGACCAACTCATTGAACTTATCCGTGAAGACGGGAACTGGATAGACCCACAGTCGGTTCACCTTCCTGACGCTTAGCTTATGACAACAGAAAACCAATCCTCTACCAACCCCAAAAAGCGCAGTCGACTTCGGGAGTTTTTCGAACTCAATGAAGTATTCGGTTACTTCTTCCGGGGAAAGGATCCTTCCCGACCTTCAAACTTCAACATCCGGATGATGCATGGGATCAATAAGATTTCCATTGTGGTGTTCCTGCTGGGGGTGTTGTACTTGATTTATAAGTTGGTGCTACGCTGACGGGTGGCTCGCGCGTTGGGTGCCTCACGGATCACCGATTACCGGTTACCGATCACTTCGTATCCCCTACTTCTCACGGGACCTGGGGTATAGGGGTATAAGGGTATAGGGTACATAGGGTGTATAGGGGGTCCGCGGATTGAAGCTAGTGGCTAGATTGTTGGGATTACCACCGATTACTGATCACCTATTACCGATTACCGACTACATCATACCAGTCATTCCCACCGCGCGCCCTTGCATCCCTAAAGGGACCCACCGCGCAGGTAACTCCACCGATGACCTGATGACCGATTACCGATTACCTTTACTACTTACCTCTTACTACCCTCCTGTACCTAGGGTATAGGGGTATAGGGTATATAGGGGGTCCACCGATCACCGATTACTTGATTACCGATTACCGGTACATACGCCAGGAGGGCCTCTTATACTAATTTCCCGGTTCGGGCCACTAAAACGGGCGGTGTGTCGTTAAAGGATAGTATGAATTGATTATCAGCGGGTTAGATGGTCGTTTTATTCTGTGAATTTTTGGGTTTCCCTGCGGGAATGCGTAATTTTGAAGGTTTAAATCCATCGTACGGGCATGGTTTGGAGGTGCGTGGGGATTTTGACTGTGGAACGGGTTTGGCGGGTGGTAATAGTAACTACCTGGCCTATTTTTGGAACGCTGAAGCCTTATGATCAGGGCATTTTTTATTTTGGCCGCACTTAGCGTGCTGTTTTCCGCATGTACCCAGCGGACGGTGTGTCCTGCGTTTCAAAGTGCCTTTATTTACGATAAGGATGCCCTCCGCAAAAAGTTCAGCTATTTTCAGGAAGACTCTACCCCGAAAATTCTTACCGCCAGCAAGAACCGGTACCTGATCGCGGAAAGTGTGCCCTACCGAAAGAAGCTCCACAGCCTGGCCACGGTCGAAATGAAACCTGTATATCCGGTCGTTCCCGACTCCCTGACCATGGAGGAGAATGTGTCCCTGGCCGAGTTGGATGCGGCTGCACGCTCGGTTATCGATAGCACCTACATCGTGGATGTACCTCAGACCCGCGACACGCTGGATGTGGCTGATGACGATAGTACCTATGTCATTACCCGCGACAAAGAAGTAAGGATGTTGCGCTACAACGCGGATAGCGTCACGTATAAGATCGACGACATCCGGTTCAACATCGACCAGGACAACTATATGTGGTACCTCCGCGATGTGTTGGTGTTGCCTGACGTTCGTCTCGCCCAGTTGCAGGGCAAGTGGGAAGAGGAAGACGCCGCCAAACAAGCGAAGGAGAAGAAGGGAGGATTCTTCAGGAATCTGTTCAGGAAAAAGGAAAAGAAGCCAAAAGTAGAACCCACCGATACGCTGCAAGTCGAGCCGCCGGAAGAGCGGTCTGAGTTCGATTTCGAATACAATGAGAATGAACCTGTGCAGGACACGGTAACCCAGGCCGAACCTGCCAAAAAGAAGGGATTTTTCTCGTTCCTGAAGAAGGACAAGGACAAGAAGAAAGACAAGACCAAAGAGGCCAAGACGTCCGATGGGCCAGTGATAGAACAGCCCAGGCCTGCAAAAGAACGGAAGAAAAAGGCGACCAAAAAGGACGAAGCGGGTGATCTTAAGCCACCTGACGAAGAAGTGAAAGGCGATGAGGGATTCTGACCCTTAGTCGAACAGCGTGAGATTTCCGAACTGGTCGGCGGGCGGTGCGGGGGCAATCAGCGATGGCACATCCTCGGAAATTGCATTGATGCGCGGCGAAACGGTGTATGCGCTGAGTTGCTCGCCGGACGGCGTTTCCAGTAAACCAAGCAGTACATTTTCGTCTGCGGCCGAATTGAGCCAGATCTTTTCCGCATCGCGCGAAAGGATTACGGGCATTCGCTCGTTGATCTGGCGCACGGTGTCCTCTGCCGGTCGTGTCAACATAATAAACGTACTCTGTTCGCCGCCCTCGTTGTCTTCGAAGTCCTCCCAAATGCCCGCAAAGGACAATAAAGCACCAGACGAAGCAACGATACGATAAGGGATCAGTGTTTTCTTTCCGGATTTTTTCCATGCATAGAATCCGTCAGCCGGGATCAGACATCGTCTCTTCAGGATCACTTTACGCAGCGACGGCTTCTCTTTCAGCGCCTCCGCCTTCACATTGATCACTTTTTCGCTTACTGTTTTGTTCTTCGCCCACGAGGGAGGAATACCCCAGTAGAACAGCGAAACGCCCTCGGGACTGGTATTGGTAATCACCGGCAAGAGCTGCGTGGGAGCGGCATTGTAATGGGGCTTGTAAAAGCCCGGAACGTCGACCGAGAAGCGGGAACGAACACTTTCGGCATCGCAGGTTATGCTATAACGTTCCACCATAACAGCAGGAAGTCGGATGAATAATTCAGGACAGCTCGGCAATGAACCGCACGGCTCTTTCCTCGGACCAATATAGTCCATTTTTGGAGAATTGTGTAAAGCCCGCGTGACCGCCTTGTATCGGCGTTTCGAAAGTTATGAAGGCATGTTGCTCGAGACGGGGAAAGCATTCCGCGCTGAGAAAGGGATCGTTCCGGGCGTTTACAATCAACGTTGGCGTTTCGATGGCGTCGAGAAACCCTATGGAGCTGCACTTGCTATAATAATCGGTGGCGTTTTCAAATCCGTGAAGGGGCGCCGTATATTGGTCGTCAAACTGAACGAGGGTACGTATCCCGGGAAGATGCGTCACGTCAAGGCCTTCCATGAGTCGGGATTTTCGCACGACCTTCTCCTTCAGGCTGCGCAGGAAGCGGTTGGCGTATATCCGGTTTTCCGGTTGGGAAATCTTCCGGCAACTCGACGCGAGATCCATCGGCACAGAGAACGTCACTGCTCTGTGAATGGCCACGGCGCCTTCATGCCGTTCGCCCAAATACTTCAGTGAAATATTACCGCCCAGGCTAAACCCGACGAGGCTGATGTCACGATATCCTTTCCTGGCGGCATGCTTGATCACGATATGCAGATCGTCAGTGGCCCCGCTGTGATAGAACCGCAGTGTTCGGTTCATTTCTTCGCCACATCCGCGATAATCCCAGGCGAGCACGTCGAATCCCTGCAAAAAAAATGCGCGTGCCATGCCTCGCATGTACGGCCGTCTCGCATTTCCCTCGAGGCCGTGACAAAGAATCACCAGCCTTCCGGCATCTTGTGTTGTCCAATACAGGTCCAGAAAATCGCCGTCAGGTGTATCTATGCGTTCAGGGATCGTGACGATCGGCTTTACCCTTCGAAACAGGGCAGGGTAGATGGTTTCCAGGTGCCGATTGAACAGTATGTACGGTCTTGTATAGCTCAAGTTGGCTGGACGTGTGGCGCGACAAGTCCCAGGTGGGCGAGGTGATGCTCCCCATGCCACGCGTACAAGGCAACCTGGTGGCCGAGGCTCACAAACTTCCCGGTGTCCGGGTGTATGTAGCCTTTCTCGAAATCTTCAGGACGTAATGCTCTGAGCAGCATCACCCACCGCGCGTGAAGCGCTTCAACCATTCGCAATGAGACTTCAGGATCTGCCTTTGTCTCGGGCGTTTCCGCCCAGCCCTTTTCATCATACGCCTTGATTGTTGGCGTCGATTCGGTAAGCGACCATTTCAGGCGGGTATAGGCGTTTGTATGGCTGTCCGCCAGGTGATGGATAACCTGGCGCAGTGTCCAACCGCCGTCGCGGTATGGAGTATCGAGCTGCTCCTGCGTCAATGACTCGGTTGCACTTCTCAATCGCGCCGGTAACGCCTCGATCCGGTCTATGAAGGCCTGTAGTTCTTCGAAGGCGTAGGCGTCCTTAGGAGCAAAACGCCCGGTGGGAAACCGTAATGATTCGTCATTTTTCATCCGATGCAGTGTGTTTTTTTCTCCTGGCCTTGCGTATCCTCATGTTAATCATTTCGATCAGCAGGGAGAACGCTACGGCAAAGTAAATATACCCTTTTGGTATCTCATAATGGAGACCCTCGAGAAACAACATGAACCCGATGAGGATGAGAAATCCCAGCGCCAGAACTTCAAGGGTAGGATGCTTGTGAATAAAGCTGCTGATTGCCCCGGAGAAGGCGATCATTATCACAATGGAAAGCACAATGGCAATGACCATAATGAAAACATGCGACGTGAGTCCCACAGCGGTGAGGATCGAATCGAAGGAAAAAATAATATCCAGCAAAATAATCTGCACAATTACCGAGTTCATGGTCACTTTTCTCGATACACCGGGTCCTTCGTGAAGTTGACCCTCCATCTCCTGGTGGATTTCACGGGTGCTCTTTGCAATAAGGAAAAGCCCGCCAGCCGCGAGGATGAGATCACGGCCGCTGAAGTGCGTGCCGAATACACTGAACAAAGGCTGTTGAAATCCTATCACCCATGTTATGCCCAGTAACAACATGATGCGGACGAGCATGGCGAGGAGCAGGCCAAGGTTCCGGGTGCGCGCCCTGATGTTGATGGGCAGGCGGTTCGAAACAATGGAAATAAAAATAATGTTGTCAATGCCCAGGACAACCTCGAAAAATGTGAGCGTTACTAGTGCAAGCCAGGTTTCCGGTGAGAGAAAAATATCCATACTGTAAGTCAGCTCCGCCTGATCAGGGAAAAAAGGCCTGCGTATCTGGGGCGGCCAAAATTACAGAAGAAATCCAAAACGCAAAATAGCGCTACGTGCATCCGCACGCCACGTAGACAATGCAGTGGTGTTCTTAACGACATAATTCCCAAAGCGCTATACCGATGTAGACCTAATGTGACGACATCGAGTGTACAACCATTACCTTCTTACGGCTTATTGCTTCGCCGGGTGTTTCGAACTGTAAGACATACACACCATCCGCCAAATGGCTTGTATCAAACGAGTGGGTTCTTTCGCCAACAGGATAGACTTCGGTGGTGACCTCCTGTCCAAATGCATCAAACAATCTGCACACAACCGGGTGATGTAGTGCTGCAGGCAACGTTACGTTCAGCTCGTGGTTGGCCGGTACGGGATAGATGCGAACGCGGTCCGCGAGGACGGGCTCAAGGCCGGTTATTACACCGGTAGGCTGATACTGGGGAACATCAAGCAGCCGGGCCTGATACACCTCACCGGTTTCTTCGTGCTGAAGAAAGGCGATGACTGCCAGGCTGGAAAGGTCGTATGCACGCGGAAGCCACGAAACACTCACGTTGCGCGTATCGCCTTTCGGGATCGCAGTGTCGAACACCGTGCCCCGCGCTGTCGGAAGCATTTTTTTCATCACATATTTGAACGCGTTCTCTCCGTTGGTGCCCATTCCCTCGGGAGCTGTAATAACTTTTTCGACAACTACAACATGTAGTGCCGTTCCGGGGGGCAGGTCCGAGTTGGCGGTGAACTGCACTTCGATATTAAACGGGCCTCCGGGCGATCCGCTCGTAAGGATGGTGTCGATGGCGGCGTCCGCGGGTTTAAGGCTCTGATTGTTGAATGACTGGAGCAGATTCGGACCGGCACCACCGTCGACCAGCGCGTAAGGGGTGAATGTAATGCCATAAAACGCCGCGCGTGCGTTCGCGTCGATGGTATTATCCTCATACAACGGATCATCTCCCGGTCCACCGAGACCAAGATGGTATTCCACCTTCACCAGTTCGTTTACCAAACCTTCCGCGAAGGAATTGATCGAGGCATTCGCAGTCTTGTTCGGTTCGTCGGGTGTATTCGGGCCACCCGAATTGGTAAAGCTTTCTAGCAGGACGGTTCGATCGCGCTGTCCGATCCTGAAATTGTCAAAAGCGAAACCTTCCTCGGAGGCACTGAAGCTGGAGTCGACAGGACTGGAAAACGCAATCCTGAAACGCATCCTTGAACGCTGCGCGGGCGACAGGGGAGCCAGCGTATTGTCAAGCGAAATTACCGCTCTTCGCCACGATGTCGAATCCGTGGATCCCGACCAGCCAGTTTGATTCAGCGATTGGTTGCCCGGATTACTTAGAATCCCCGTGGCATTATACCAGTTGATGCCACTTCCAACATTTCCTACTGTTTTCCAATCCGACTCTTTGTTGGTCGAGCCCGTTACGTTAACCTGCAGTACGGCACCCTCGATCCGGCTTCGTGTTAATGACCGGATGTCAAGCGAGAGGACAGGGCGCTCGATCTCTGAAAGGTCAATGCACGGGCTGTGTACCCATGAGTCTTCGTTGATGTTGAATGATCCGTTAAGGCTGGTAACCCAGGCTTTGCCGCCACCCGAAGCATCATCGTTGATGAGCGTCTTCGCGGGGGCGCCCCATTCCCAGGAAGAATTGTTACCACCTGCTACCCATTGCTGTTCCTCGAGCGTAGCCGCGTCGAAGTCCTGCAAATATTCGTTGTCCCCGTCGATGATCCCTGTTCGGGCGACCTTATACAATTGAACCGTATCTGAATTCGTGCATCCCAGGTCGGTTTCGAGGGTTACGTGTGCCTGAAACATGCCCGGCGCCGCATAGGTGTAATTGCGTACGGTGTCGCTTGCGGAAGGATTAATTCGTGAAGCAGTGATTCCATCGCCGAAGTCCCACAACACTTTGTACACATCGGAAGGGGTTGTGTTAAACAAGGACGATGAAAATGCAAGGCGTGTGGGATCGCCATCGCATACGGACGACCACCCCAGTTTTACATCCGGAATATCACCGACAGAAATCTGGTGCGTTTCGGAGACAACGCATCCGTCCGCGGTAGTTGCCCCCAGCGTGACATCGTAATCATTGCTTGTATTGAAAATGTGCGTTGTCGGATCGGGTAGGACGGTATACGCTTCCCTTCGGTCATCGTCGAAATCCCAGACATACCCTGTAACCGTCACGCCGGCAGGTATGGTCACAGACGGATCAAATTCTACTGGTAGTCCCACGCAACCGTTGGGGGCCGTAAAATTGAGTGTTGGAAGATCGTACACGGTCATGTCTATTCGCGTCGTGTCGCGGCACCCGTTGCCATCTTCAAATATGTAGCGGATCGGATTCGCCCCTACGTTTGCCGCTGAAGGATCGAATGATGCCAGGCCGTTGTCGCCGGAAGAAAAATCAGGGCTCCCATCGTTCCCCGGGGCGGGCGTAAGTCCTGCACCCTGCCAGATGCCCCCTACCGGAGCGCCTTCGATTGTGAGCGGCGTTGCGTTGCGACACAGTGCAGGTGTTTCTGCCTTGAAAGCAATTTTCACTTGCGGTTGTGGATTGATGGTCATGGGTACTTCCACAACGGTCTGCACGGGCCCGATGATCGGGATAGCAGTGTATTGAATGCACAGACAAGTAAGGTCAAGATGAGGGTTGTAATTGTAGCCTGTGATGCCAAGGATATTATACGTGATATGGAACTGGTTCTTGCCCAGCGGCAGGAGATCCAGGTTGAGATGGACAGTCTGCGCTGCGATGTTTTTCGTCCACGAAGTTCCGTCTGGTATTGGCACGCCATTTTCGTCGTACATCGCTACGTCGACAAAAGAGAGATAGGGGGGAGGAACATTGATGGTCAGATCGTCGTCTCCATAAGGGCAGTAGGAATTATCGAGACCGCTGATGAAACCGTTGGGATTGTAAACGCTGACGGTCTCAGTGATCTCGGTCGTGCATCCGTCGGTGTTGGTAAAAGTAAGCGTGATGTCGTTCGTCCCGACGTTGGCTGCGGCTGGGTGGAACTGGTTTGTCGTGCTATTGACACCGATGCCGCTCAGGATGCCGGTTCCCGAAGCACCGCCTCCCACGGTGAACGAAAGGTCCACCGGCTCGCTGTCCACACTGTACGAGTTGGCGTCCGGATCGAACACAATGTCGAGATCCGAGGGATCGGTTCTCGGATTGATGGTAACGGAGATGACGTCAATATCGATGTCACCATCTGAGTCAACGACGGTGAGAATATAATCCGTATCCTCCGTTGGTGTCACGACGGGATTGCTTGCCTGGCTCGTGAAGCCGGCAGGATTGGATGTCCATGAAATGCTGTAGAAGCCAGT
>DASVCT010000236.1:0-4170 GCA_036381475.1 Cyclobacteriaceae bacterium | reverse complement strand
TCATCACCCCGGTGGCGCCCGACATGATCCTTGAAGAACGCGATACGCTGTTCTTTAGTGGCCAGACCAGCGCCATACTGCGCTTCCTGAACGAGGGTCGCGGACTTCAACTTCCACTCCGCGAACGCCTTGGCAACGTCGGACATTTTCATTTCACCGAAGCGGTGATTCCCGCGAACTCCGGCCTGATCGGCGTGTGCATTAAGGATTCGGATTTTCGTCGCAGGTTCAACGCCTCCATCGTCGCCATACACCGCAACGGAAAACGGGTGCCTGGACGCGTCGGTGAGATCGAGCTTGCCGGTGGCGACTTCCTGCTGCTGCTGTCGGATGGAAAGAATCCCATCAATACCGACAACAGGGACCTGTACATCCTGGCGCCGCCCACGCGATTGGGGGAATCGCGACCGCGATGGCATGTGTTGGTGGGGATAGCCGCATTTGCCCTGCTCCTGTGTGGTGTCACAGGCGTTTTGCCGCTCTTCCATGCGTCGCTCGCGATCCTCGTCCTGCTTCTGATCGCAGGGATACTTCATCCTGCCGAGTTGCGTCGGCAGTTCGACGCGTCCTTGTTCCTCGTATTGGCGTGTTCGCTGGCGATTGGCGTGGCGCTGGAGAAGTCGGGCGTAGCCGCCTTGTTGGCCAGCCTCATTATCCGCGCGGGTGAGGGATTGGGCGGGGCGGGACTCATCTCGCTGGTGTTTCTCGCAACGACGCTGTTAACGTCGCTTATCACCAACCCGGCAGCCGCGGCTATGATGTTTCCCATAGCGTTGTCTTTGGCGGAACAGTCGGGCTTGCCAACGACACCTTTTTTTGTAGCCGTAGCCTTCGCCGCCTCGGGCAGCTTCATGACCCCCTTCGGCTACCAGACCAACCTCATGGTGTACGGCCCTGGTGGATATACCTTCCGCGACTTTTTGAGGGTCGGTGTACCTCTTACCATAGTTTATGCGGTGGTGTGTATAAGTTTTATTTTAAGTTATTATCAGTTGTGATGTGTTTCATTCCGGGACCGACTATGATTGGAAAACAAAGTGCGTTGGGCCCTTTAGGGAATTAAAGGGTAGGGTAGGATTCCGTAACATGAGTTGAAAACGAAAATCAAACGGAAACCACTTGATCATTCAACGTTTTTCCCATTCCTTTTCCGGCGCTCAACCCACAAACTTTGTAAATTGCGCCGGCCCATTTCGAATACAATCGGCCGCTCAACTACCTAAGCCCGCCTGCCCGGCTAATGTTTGTGAAAATCTCAAAGCATCGGCTGGGCAGTCGGGCAGGCACCTAAATACTTAAAGCACGTTGTACATCTATCCCACTAAGACAAAGGTAACGCGCGCACAGCGGGAGGCGCTGCTCAGACAGCGCGCGGGGCTCATATGGTTTACCGGGTTGTCGGGCTCCGGAAAATCTACTTTATCAGTTCAGTTGGAGGCCATACTGCACAGCAGGGGCTACCTAACGTATCTGCTGGATGGGGATAATATGCGGTCTGGATTAAATAAAGATCTTTCGTTTACCGACGAGGGACGTGTGGAAAATATCCGGCGGATCGGGGAGGTGTCGAAGTTATTCGTGGACGCGGGCTTCATCGTGTTGTCCGCCTTCATCTCACCCTTTCGTGCCGACCGCGAGCTGGTGAAAGAGATCGTGGGACCTGAAAACCACATTGAGGTGTTTGTCGACTGTCCCCTCGCGGTGTGCGAGCAACGCGACACCAAAGGGCTCTACAAGAAAGCGCGCGCAGGGCAAATCCGGAATTTTACTGGAATCGACTCACCCTATGAAGCACCGGAACACCCAGACATAGTGATCCACACCGCCCAGCAGTCCGTCGACGACTCCGTGGCGACGCTCCTGGAGCATGTCTTGCCCAGGATCGGCGCAAAGTGATCATATATCTTTAGGATTGCCCTCCGAACAACAATCGTCAGCTCTTACCGACTGCCTACCCCGACTGTGTCGGGGCAAGCTGCCTACTGTTTATCGCCGACTACAACTCGGAACGCGGTCCACTTCCCATTACACAACGCCCTCACCAAATAAAACCCTGGCCTCAACGGACGGTCGAGGTGGACGGTGTAGCGGTTGACGTTCAGCGCATTGATCCTTTGACGTTCCAGGGATATACCTTGACTGTTGATCACTTCCACTTCCTCCAACTGGAACACGGCATTGCCCATGGAGAATTCCATGTCGCGGCCCTCGTTAGGGTTGGGATACAGGACGAGTTCACGACCGGTTTCGTCGATGTCCATTCTCCGGATTGCCGAGTACGCCGTCTTCCCGTCATAGTCCGTTTGCTTCAGCCGGTAGTATGACCTTCCGCCAAACGGGTTCGGGTCGATTGCAGTATACGTATGTGGCACATTCGACGTCCCCGCCCCGGGCTGGTGCACCAACTCGAAAAAGTTCATGTCCTCGCCCGCGCGTTCCAGCGTGAAGTAGTCGTTGTTCGTTTCGCTAGCAGTCTCCCAGGTGGCAACGACGACAGGAGGTTCGTAGGTGACGTCGAAGGAGGTGAGCTCGACGGGGAGGGTCGTGTTATACTTGTCGACTGTTCCGATCGTAAAGTAGTTGTTGGTGTTCAGCGTTACGTTGTCGAACGTGTAGAGGTCGCCAGAGGACGAGCTGACAGAATACTCCGTGGCGTTGACGAAGTTTCCGTCGCTGTCGACAAGCAGCCGTAGGTCCGACGCGGTCTCGGGTCCTGGAACCCAACTCATATCAACAGTCACTGATACGGTGCCCAGGCTGCTACCCGTTTGGCTCACTTTCCATACGCGGCTCAGGCGCAGTTCAATATTTCCACCCACGTCGGCGTTGGTAGGAGCGGTCAGGTCACCGTTATTATGTCCCCAAACCAGGAACCGGTTGTTCTGCAGGTTGCTGGGGTTGGATATGGTGATCATGTTGCCGACGTTCTGGCTTCGCGATGTGGGCTGATACAGGCCTGAGTTGTCGTCGCGTCCGATACCCGCAATATCATGTACGTAGCCGGAGTGGGTGCCACTCGTCGATGGGTAAATTATAGATCCTCCGGAGCGCAGGTAATCTACCGACGGGTCAAGGGTAATGCCGTACTTCAGGGCGAGGTAAGATTCCACCTTTTGCCGCTCCTGGTCGCCCAGGTCATCGTCGTACGCCACGATCTCGACAAAGTATCCATCCAGGCCGCCAGGCGAGTTTGTGGCATGTTTCCCGATACGGAGGTTGGGCACGGTCATGCTTCCTGTAGGGCCCGATGTGGTGACATCCAGCCTTCCGTCGATGTATATCCCTTCTTCCGAGCTGCCTCCGTTAAGGTACCTGTAATAGTCTATGAGGACAAAGTTCTGCGTATTGACGGGTGTCACTGAAATCGGCCCGCCAAGATCGCTGCCGTCGTCTTCGCGCCGCTGATAAAAGTATTTGTCTGTGTTGATCACCTTAAACGAGGCGAGGTTATTGGTTGCGGTTGGTCTGTCGATGATGAATGTCCCTTTGTCATCGTTTCCGCCGTTCGTCTGATAGGAGTTTTGTTTAAAGACGAGGAAAATAATGAGGCTCTCATTCCCTGCAATTCCCATTGGACCGGTTGCATCCATGAACCGGGTTCCCCCCTCGAATTCCAGTGCAGGGTAGCCATTGATAATGTTGGTTCGAAAGACGGGATGGGTGTTTAAGGCATCGGTATTTGCTGCGTCATTAGGGTTCGATGTCTGATCCATCCAAAGGCTGACCGCGTCACCATCTGCAGCAAGAATCGACGACGCATTGAAGACACCGGCATCGGCCTTCAGCCACCATACCAAATTTCCCGTAACCCCGCCGGGTCCCACGAGGGATGCGGTGGCCAGCGTGAAACGATGGCTGGCCGAAGTTGACGAGGTTAACTCAGTTACGTTGGAGAAACGGTACCGGTTACTTCCCAGCGAGGCAGCTCCGGATATGGGTGTTTCATCGGCGAACGATCCGTCATCATCGGTATCGACCAATAACCTTAGCCGATGCGTTGTAATGGATCCCAACCCGGTCAGATCGAACTCGATGTCCAGGTCTGTAATGTCCCCGGTTTCCTGGCCACGCCATACCCTTGTATACCTGTTTTGTATTCCGGCGGGGATGCCGGACGTTGTTGTCGTCAGAGCACCGTTGTTATGACCCCAGAAAAAATATTCGCCGTCG
>DASVCT010000235.1:0-10951 GCA_036381475.1 Cyclobacteriaceae bacterium | reverse complement strand
GTACCCCAGCGACGACAGATACATCGGGATACGGACCGGGCGTCGGGGTACGGACTGGGCGTCCCGTAGGGACGCAATGTTTGTAGAAAACGATGTAACCCGAAACCTGCGTCCCGTAGGGACGCAATGTTAGGTCCGTGGCATGCATCGAGCGCACGCAACCTACCCAGAGCTTCAAACTGTTTTATCGGCGATATCCAACGGTAATGGTATGCGCCCCAGCAGCAACATCAGCGATGTTCACATACGAGCCCTTTTCTATTTGTTCAACGTTTGCTCCAACCGCTTTACCGTCAACGGTAACCTCGGCATTCGCATTGCCAGCGGGTAACAGGATCCTTACATCATACTTCTGCGGATCGCCGGAGACGCGCAACTCGATCGTCTTCTTAGCTGCGTTGTGTGAGAAATGATATTTGACAAACTTCTTTGACGGCCCGTATGCGACACTCACCTCAACATCATTCTTTCCCGCCGCAATCCATCGCGGCGACAATTCGACAGCATTGAATAATTGACCCTCGTCCACCACGCCGGCAAGTCCTTCAACCATCGCACTCATCACCGCTGCCTGACCCCAATTGTCCGGAATGCCTTCATCCACCGTCCCGTCAGGCTTATAGGCCACAGGAAGATCACCCTTGTGCTTTCGGATCAACTCAAGCATTCGGTTCAGGATGTCGACACCGTACGCCTCCATTCCATGCTGAAACGCCGCCTTTGCAAGTTCACCCCCAACGATCGTGTTGACACCTCCATTCATATACGACCCCGGCTGGTAATCCGCAAAATGCGGACGCACCGGCGGATAAATTCCAAACCATTCGGCGAAAGAATTCAGGCCGTTCTTGTCTTTTAATCCCTGGTACGTTTTCAATATAGACACCGCCATCTCGTGCGTCGGCAATCCGCGGTTGATGTCATAGGGATTCGACAAGCTCAACGTATTCGCCTGGTCGATGTGAAGATATTCCGGCATCGGGTCGTCGGGCACGAAGTGCGCATAGAATTTTCCATTCCAGCACACGGCGTTGGTGCGGGTTCTGAATATGTCCGCCTGGAGGCGCCACACTTTGGATTTCACCGTGTCGCCAACAGCTGCGAACATTTCCGACAATTGCCTGCACGCCGCGTACATTCCGCTGTTGTCGCCGTGCATGATACCCATCGGCGTATTTTCGTCGATGTCGAATATGCCTTCCTGTACGTCGTGACCCTGGCGCGTGTATTCCTCGCGTGTGGTGGGCAACTGCATGAAATCCCACGTGTCAAGCGTGTAGCCCCGCTTGACCAGCTGGTATTTCGACGACCACCGGAGGGGATCGCTCATGGCATATTGCATGCCTTCTTCCAGGTCGTCAAGCCAATCGCGCACGTAGTCATTATCACCCGTCGCCTGCCAGATGTAATACGCGCCTTCAACCATAAGGTACTCCAGGTCAGCCTCGACCGGCAGGCGGTGCATCTGAATACCCTCCCCCGCGAAGATCTGCCAGTAGCGTTTGTCGAACAGGTTCATCCGGTGGCTGATGGGACTGCTCATCGGATAATAGTAATCGAAGTACAATCCCTCGTCCGTCTGTGTCTCCATAAACGCCTCCCAGAAGCTCGCGATCTCCGGAGAGAAATATTTCATCGCCTTCATCACGTGAACGTTGTCGCGTATCCAGGGAACGAACTGGTTGCGTTCTTTCCCGTGAAGTTGGACCTTCTTCACAAAATGGGAGTTCAACAGTAACTCTTTCAAGGCGTCAAACAGCTCCTTGTACTCACCAGCGCCCTTTCCAAATTCAGTTTGCGGCTGGCTGTATACGGTCGCGGCGAGAAGAAGAGCGGCAAAGGAGGGAATGATTATGCGTTTCATAATCGGGATAAGGTTCGGTTTATGAAATTTAGATGGATTCAGGAGAAGTTCCATCCCGGGCTCACCCGAAAATTTGGAGTGTTGATGTGTTAATGTGTTGATGTGCCTGCCGGCCGCCCAATGTCAGTGAGAAGCTTAGCTTACGTTAGCCGAACAGGCGGATTGATGTTGATCTATGAGCGCATTGTATTGATTTGGCACGTCCCTGCACTCGGGGTGCAACTCCTCTGCCTCACTTCGTCTCTGCGGTTAATTTGTAACTTCAACCCTCCAACGATTCAACCCTTTCTCAACCATGGAATTCCTCATCATCCTCGCCCTGATCCTCCTCAACGGATTTTTCTCCATGTCCGAAATATCCGTCGTGTCGGCGCGGAAGGTGCGGCTGCAGGCAGCGTCGCGGAAAGGCAGCCGGGGCGCAAACACGGCATTGGAGTTGTCGACGACACCGGGGCGTTTTCTCTCCACCGTTCAGATCGGAATCACCGTCGTCGGTTTACTGACGGGTATCTATAGCGGCGAAAACATCACCGGCAATGTGGAATCGTGGCTGCAGCAATTTGCTTTCGTCCGTCCCCTGGCCGACGAACTGGCTGTCGTTATCGTACTCCTCCCGATTACCTTCTGTTCGCTGATCCTTGGCGAGCTCGTTCCCAAGCGCGTAGGCCTCTCCAACCCCGAGGGCATCGCGATGAAGATCGCGCTGTTCATGAAATACCTGTCGAAACTGATGCACCCTTTCGTTTGGATACTCACCCGTACGTCGGACTTCATCCTGCGCATCAGCGGCATCAAGACAACGCGACGCAATACGATCACAGAAGAAGAGATCAAAGCCATCATCCAGCAAGGGACGCGGGAAGGGGAAGTACAGAAGGTCGAACAGTACATCGTCGAACGCGTATTCTCGCTGGGCGACAGAACCATCGGCTCGCTGATGACCATGCGAAGCGATTTGGTGTATATCAACATCAAAGACAGCTTCAACGCGATCCGCAAAACCGTCAACGAGGAGCTGCATCGTATTTACCCCGTGTACGATCCTGATAAAGACCAGGTGGTCGGCGTCGTCACCCTCACGGACCTGTTCACGTTCGTGCTGTCGGAAGGCCGCGACCTGAAAAGCCTGGTTAAGCCGGCTCACTTCCTCGTCGAGACGACATCCGCTTATGTCGCACTGGACCGGTTCAAGTCATCCAAAGTGCACTATGCTCTCGTCACGAATGAATATGGTCAGTTGCTGGGAATGGTCACCATGGATGACATCCTTCTCGCGTTGGTGGGTGAAGTATCCGACTTTCGACCGGAGGACTACTTCATCACAGAACGCACCGATAGCTCCTGGCTCGTGGATGGCCAATATCCCCTCGCCGAATTCATTTTGCATTTCGGCATCGAGCATGTCACCACGCCTGCCGACATCAACACCATCGGCGGCCTGATCCTCAGTATGCTTAACCACATTCCCTCACCCGGCGAAAAAATTAAATGGCAAGGGCTGGAGCTGGAAGTGGTAGATATGGATAATGTGAAGATTGATAAGGTGCTTGTGAGGAGGCTAGGAGAATCTGATTTGTGATTTTTGATTTGTGATCTGTGATTTTTGATTTAGGTGTTCCACGCCAGAAAGTGTGGATCGTATACCGAACGTGAATGTCTTTCATTGAATGTTTTCGCAGGGAGCATCAAATCGTAAATCAAAAATCACTAGTCACTAATCACAAATCAGTTTAGTCAATCTCCTCACACGATCCCCACCCCCAACGCCACCGCCAGCACCATGAGCATCACCGTCACAATGGTCTGCACGCCTTGCATCGTCACCTTCTTCAGCAGCGCGTTGCCCAGATAGGCGCCGGCAAAGGCGGAAAGCGTCGCCGCGAGGATCAGGGTGAGGTTTTCCCTGAGTATCGCCCCTGAAAAGTGTGTGTAATAAACGCCGAGTCGGGAAAAGTCGACAATACAGGCGATCGCAACGTTCGTCGCGATGAAGGCCCCCTTGCTCAGGTTGCTCTTGATCAGGAACGCGCTGCGCAATGCACCCTGGTGGCCTGAAAGTCCCCCGAAAAAACCACTCAGCAACCCTCCAACAACGAGTCTATTCTCCCCGAACCGAAAATTTTTGAGTCCGGGTATCACCTCCATCACGGTAAAAAACATCAGCAACACGGCAACGATGAGCTTTACCGGCGTGATCGAAAACAACCTGCCTCCGATGGTATATGCGTAAAGTGAATCCAGGTCGCTTACCTGCACCAAGACATAAGCACCCCCGATGGCGGCGAGAAAAGCCGGAACGCCAAATCGGATCACCATTTGCACGTTGGCCTTCCGCCCTACCAGAGACAACTTGAACAGGTTGTTCAGAAAATGAACCACACCCGTCAGCGCAATTGCGAGATCTACAGGAAAGAAAATAGCAAAGACAGGCATGAGTATCGTTCCGAGGCCAAAGCCCGAAAAGAAGGTCAGCAACGAAGTGCCAAGTGCGGCGAGGCAGAGGACGATTAGTTCGGTCATGGGTGGAAGGGACCCCTTAAGATAAGTGTTTATGTGTTTACGTGTTTATGTGTTTACGTTGGTTTTGTACGTTGAATAGCGTGTCGACTATGTATTCGTCGCGGGGCCAAATCGCAAATCAAAAATCACTAGTCAAAAAATCACAAATCATCCATATCTTCCCGCCGATGGCATCCCATTCGACCTTTGGTATACACGGCCTCTCCGCCAGCGAGGTGCAGGAATCACGCGCTCGCCACGGTCGCAATGAACTCGGCAAAGCACGCCATCCCTGGTTCGAAGTCTTTCGTGACATCGTCACCGAACCGATGTTCATCCTCCTGCTGGCTGCCGTCGTCATTTATCTCCTCAGCGGAGAAGTGGCGGATGCGCTGTTCATGACTTCCGCTATCATTATCGTATCCGGTATATCACTTTACCAGGAAACCCGTTCACGCAAAGCGCTTGACACGCTTCAAAGCCTCACCGAGCCCAAATGCCGGGTCATCCGCGACGGAAAGATTCAGACCCTGCCAAGAGAAGAACTTGTGGTGGGCGACTTCATGATGGTTGAAGAGGGAAGCTCCGTGCCCGCCGATGGCGTCATCGTACACGCACACGATTTTCAGGTGGACGAGTCCATACTCACCGGCGAGTCGCTTCCGGTAAGCAAGAACGCTACGGACGAAGACAATAATGTTTATCAGGGTACGACCGTCGTTGGAGGACTTGCCGTATGCCGCGTCACCGAAGTAGGGGTAAACACGCGACTGGGTCGGATCGGCAAGAGTCTCGAAACGATAGAACGCGAGCGAACACCGCTGCAACGCCAGGTCGATTCTTTCGTCAAGAAGATGGCGCTCGTGGGCATCATCGTCTTCCTCATCGTCTGGGCCATCAACTTCTTCGACTCGCGGGATGTCATGGACAGCCTCCTCAAGGCGCTCACACTGGCCATGAGTATCCTGCCGGAAGAAATACCCGTCGCGCTTACCACCTTCATGGCATTGGGTGCCTGGCGGTTGTCACAGCGCGGGATCATCGTAAAGAAAGTCTCCACCGTGGAGACCCTCGGCAGTGCTACCGTGATCTGCGCCGATAAGACGGGAACCATTACTGAAAACCGAATGGAACTGGCCGGAACGTTTTGGGTGACATCCAACCGAATTGCCGGTGTTGACGACTTCCGTGATGAGGAGAAAAAACTCATCGAAATGGCGATGTGGGCGAGTGAGCCGGTTCCCTTCGATCCTATGGAAAAAGCCTTGCACGCCGCATACACGCGAAGCGTTTCCAGGGACGAACGCCCCAACTTCCGGATGGTTCACGAATATCTGCTCGGCGGAACGCCGCCGGTGATGACGCACATCTTTGAAGGACAAGGTGGGCAGCGCATCATCGCCGTCAAGGGTGCGCCCGAAGCGCTGGCAGCGCGCGGAGGGTTTTCTCCCGAAACGCAACAGCAATGGGATGCCGCCTTGCGTCACTTCACGCAGCAAGGCTTTCGTGTCCTGGGTGTCGGCGAAGGCATGCTCGAGGGCGACGACTTCCCCGAGGATCAGGCGGCGATACCGGTTAGGGTACTCGGACTCGTCGCCTTCTACGATCCACCGAAGTCCAACATCGGCAAGGTTTTTAATGCCTTCTATGACGCGGGGATCGCTGTGAAGATCGTCACAGGCGACAATGCGGTTACCACATCCACTATTGCACGGCAGGTGGGCTTTCGAGGAGCGGACAAAACCCTCGACGGAAAAGAACTCGCCGCGCTCAGCGACGATGTGCTCAGAGAACGTATTCGATCCGTGAACATTTTTACGCGCATGTTTCCCGAAGCCAAGCTCAGGATACTCAATGCATTGAAGAGCAATGGCGAGGTGGTGGCGATGACCGGCGACGGCGTCAACGACGCACCGGCGCTGAAGGCCGCACACATTGGCGTCGCGATGGGGAAGAAAGGATCGGAAACCGCCAAGGAAGCATCATCGCTCATCCTTACCAACGACGACCTTGGAGGAATGGTGGACGCTATCGCCATGGGAAGGAGAATATATGCGAACCTGAAGAAGGCCATTCAATACGTGATCACCATTCACATTCCCATTATCCTCACCGTGTTCATTCCCCTCGTGTTGGGCTGGGCTTATCCTGCCATCTTCTCGCCCATCCACGTCATCTTCCTGGAGTTGATCATGGGCCCTACCTGCTCTATAATATATGAGAACGAGCCGATGGAGCCGAATACCATGCAGCAAAGACCGCGACCGTTCAGCAACACATTCTTTCACTTGAGAGAGTTGGCGACGAGCATAATCCAGGGTTTGGCCATCACGGTGGCGGTGCTGGCGATGTACCAATATGCGCGACATGCAACCGGCCAGGAAGATACAACGCGCGCCATGGTCTTCGTCACGCTGGTAGCCGCGAACGTTTTCCTGACGCTGGTAAACCGGTCGTTCTACCATTCGGTGTTCACCACACTGCGATACAAGAACCCGCTTGTCCCCGGCATCATCGCCTTAACCGCCGTTATCACCATCCTCATCCTGCTTGTGCCATCCTTCAGGGCATTCTTCGGACTCAGCGTCCTCTCCGGTACCCAAATCCTCATGTGCATCGTCGCAGGCGCAGTGTCGACACTTTGGTACGAAGTGGTGAAGATGTTGAAGAGAAATAGAAGTGTTGATGTGTTGATGTGTTGATGTGTTGGAGTCGGGTACACCCGACGTTTGGTGAAAAGGATCTTAACGATCGTCACTGATTCTATGTGCCCTATGTGCCCTCTGTATTCTATGTGATTCAAACCCAGTCGCCGTCAGGCGACCTCTGCGTCCTCCGAAAAAATCCGGGGTAGTATTTTGGCCGACCATACGACATAATCTATCTTGACGACCCCTTAAAGCAAATCCCCCCAGCGTCTCCGCGCCTCTGCGGTTAAATCCCGCGCCGAAGGCGCCCACTAGCGTGTTGAAGTGTTGGTGTGTTGAAGTGTTGAAGTCGGCACACCCGACGTTTGGTGAAAAGGATCTTAACGATCGTCACTGATTCTATGTGCCCTATGTGTCCCTATGTTCTCTATGAGGTTCAACATCTGTCGCCGTCAGGCGACCCCCTGAAAATCCCTCAATCCCGCCCATCGCTTCAGACATTCCTTCCTACAACTCATCCCATAACCTTGACAGTTCAGTAACACAAATTTCCCTGGTTAAGCCTTCCTGCAAATCTTTGGCGTATAACAGTCCAAAAAACGATATGAAATACGCTTTTGCACTACTTCTCCTGTTTGCGGCCCAGCTCGCATTTTCACAGACCCAGATTACCGGGAAAGTCACCGACCAGGACAACAGTCCCGTGCCGCTGGCTAATGTGTTCCTTGAAGGCACCTACGATGGAGCGATGTCAACTGATGACGGATCCTTCTCTTTCGAAACCAGCGAAGAAGGTACCCATACGCTGGTCGTTCGAATGGTCGGCTATCGGGAATTTCGAAAAGAGGTGATGCTGTCCGGAAAACCGGTTGCAGTCGAAGTACGGCTCGCCGAGGAAATCAGCCAGCTGAATGCCGTCACAATTTCAGCGAGTGCCTTTACTGCGAGCGATGAGTCGCGGAGGACAGTATTTCGCGCACTCGATATTGCAACGACTGCAGGAGCGACAGCCGATATTGCCGGGGCGCTGAACACGCTGCCGGGTACACAAAAAGTAGGTGAGAGCGGACGACTGTTTGTGCGTGGGGGCGACGGCGATGAAGCAAAGACGTTCATCGACGGCATGCTGCTACTCGACGCCTATAGCCCCTCTGCGCCCAACACGCCTTCCCGCGGAAGGTTCCTGCCCTTCATGTTCAAGGGAACAAGCTTCAGCACGGGCGCATACTCTGCCGAATTTGGTCAGGCGCTGTCGTCTGTCCTGGCGCTCGACTCAAAAGATGAAACAGAACTGACGCGTACCGACATCGGCTTGATGTCAGTAGGCGGCGATATCACGCACACCCAGGCCTGGGACGGCGGGTCGGCAGCCGCGAAAATTCAGTACACCAATTTGCGTCCCTACGTCGGCTGGGTTGATCAGGAGATCGATTGGCATGAAGCACCGGCATCCATTTCCGGAATCGGTTCCTTCCGCCAGCACCTGACAAAGAGCGGCCTGCTTAAGGTCTACGCCACCTTCAATAACTCTGACTTTGCGCTGTTCGATCATGATATCGATGATCCTTCACAATCGTGGTTGTTGGATCGTAGCAATGATTATGCTTACGTCAACGCCTCTTATAAAGATATTCTTAGCGAAAAATGGATCATCCGTGGAGGTGTGGCCTACAGTGACCTTAATGACGGTTACGAAATCGACGGAGATGCAATCCGGGAAAACGAGCGTGGCGCTCACATCAAAACGGTAATCGAAGGCTCAGTCCATGATCAGATTGAACTGAAAACCGGTGTTGAAGTACTTACGCGGAAGTACAATTACGACTTCACCCCTGCCGATGGGGAACGCTACAGCAGCCCATTCGACGAAAACATAGTCGCCGCGTTTGCCGAAACTGACCTTTACGCCAGCAATAACTTCGTTACGCGTGTGGGTATGAGGATGGAACACAACAGCCTGACGAATGAGGTGACGCTGGACCCGCGCGTATCGCTTGCCCACAAGGCCGGAAAAAATGGACAGGTATCGCTTGCATGGGGAAGATTCAGGCAAACGCCGAAAAATGAATGGCTTCGTCAGCAGATCAACCTCGATCCCGAGCGTGCACAACACTTCGTCCTGAGTTACCAGCGCATTGAAGACAACAAAACCCTCCGCATCGAGGCCTATCATAAGCAATATGATGACCTGGTAAAGATCAGGGACGGGGTGATAACCAGCGACGGTTCCGGCTATGCACGGGGATTTGAATTCTTCTGGAGGGATAACAATTCAATCAAGAATCTCGACTACTGGATCTCATATTCTTATCTCGACACAGAGCGGGATTACATCGACTTTCCCATAAAGGCCACTCCGACGTTTGCCTCAAAGCACAACTTTTCAGTCGTGGGCAAATACTTCGTCCCGAAACTAAAAAGTCAGCTGGGCGCCACTTGGTCGTTCACCAGCGGAAGACCTTACAACAATCCAAACAAACCGATCTTCAACAGCGGCAGGACGCCTTCTTATCAGGACCTGAGCTTCAATTGGAGCTACCTGCCAAAGCCTTACCTGATCATCTATTTCTCGTGCACCAACGTGCTGGGACGCGACAATATTTTCGGCTATGAATACAGTTCATCACTGAACGAGGCGGGCATGTACAACAGCAGAGCCATTCGTCAGCCCGCGCCGCGCTTCGTGTTTCTCGGCATCTTCTACACCATATCCAAGGATAAAACCGTCAATCAATTACCAACTTTATAAACGACAACTACTATGAAGAAACATGTCATCGCGGGATCATTGATCACCGCTCTACTACTCACACTGATTGTTCCCGCAAAGGCCAACAATGACAAATACCAGGAGGCCATGAAAAAGAATATCCTTGCCGTTTACCAGGCCGAGTCGATCGAGCAATTGCAGCAGGCGGTAAATGCATTTGTCCGCATCGGAGACGCTGAAAAAACAAAATGGGAACCGTATTACTACACTGCCTTCGGTTATGTCATGATGGCCACCCGCGAAGTCGAAGGAAGTAAGAAAGACGAGCATCTCGACCAGGCCATGAAGGCCGTCGACAAGGCGAAATCTATCGCGCCGGAGGAGTCGGAGATCATCGCTATGGAAGGATTCGTACATATGATCCGTTTGACGGTCGATCCTGCGTCCCGCGGGCAACAGTTCTCCGGTTTGGCCATGCGGTCTTTTGCAAAAGCCGTCGAACTTAACCCCGAAAATCCCCGGGCGCTTGCGCTGATGGCGCGCATGCAGTTTGGAACAGCGCAGTTCTTCGGGTCATCTACAGCAGAGGCTTGCGCGACTGCGGCCCGGGCTCAGGAGAAGATGGAAACTTACCAATCTGAAAACCCGCTTGCCCCGACGTGGGGAAAGAAGATGATTGAGGAAATGAGGGGACAGTGTCAGTGAATAGTTGCAGAGGCAGAGGCAGACGCAAGGGCGCAAAGGAACGCAAAGAAATAGAGACCCATGATCCCCACCGCACGCCCTTGCATCCCTAAAGGGATCCAACGCGCAGTGAGGCCATCGACGACTCCCCTCCGGGCAAACGTGACGCACGAAGAAATAGTCTCTCTGTGTAACACCACGGCCTCCGTGTCGTCCCTGCGCCGAAGGCGCCTGTGCCCTTCACGCGCACTTGGCGTATGGCACGGCAGCGGCGACTCCTTCCGAGCAAACGCGACCACGAAGAAATAGTCTCTCTGTGTAACTCCGCGGCCTCTGTGCCTCTGTGGTGAAAGACTCGAAGGCAGCCAGAGAGCTTGCAACATCAAGGCCTAAATAGGACATTTGGAAAATTCTATGACCATCGACCGGAAATTCATATTAAGACAACTACGCGACCTTTTCTTCTTTTCCCTGGCGAGTTTGGTACAGAGCTACCTTATGTGTCCCCGGTGTCGCGACAACCCAGAGGCCTTCGTGATGCTGTGG
>DASVCT010000234.1:0-3322 GCA_036381475.1 Cyclobacteriaceae bacterium | reverse complement strand
TGGTGTTTCGTTGTCGAAGTAGATGTCGTCGTCGATACAAAAGACCGATTGCAAGGCGCCGGCAGCGCTACCTGCACGGGTTAGGAAGTCTGGCTGAGGCGCGGGCACAATCACAATGCGCCCTGTGGTAATTTGGGGGCCGTTGTCACCGTCGGCCACATTACCGCTCACCGGGTTGAAGGGGTTACCGTCGGTCAGGACGTTGTCGTAGGGATTACATTGATTCCAGTTCCTGAGGGTTACTTCGAATTCCTTGCCGATATCAGCCGGTGCAGTCACAGGCACATCGACGTTCAGGCTGACCTGCCCGGGAGACATCACCGGATAGATCGGGTTCCGGCCTGGTGCCGGGTCGTAGTAGGGAAAGGCGCCTGGAGTCGTGCCGTTAACCTTCATGCCGGGGATCCGGTTGGCCGCATTGCCGGTACCGTAGATCCACTGAATCCAGCGAGGTTCGCCGTTTTCACGGGTGGCGCGCGGAAAGCAGTTCCAGTCGCTGTTGTCCACAAAGTTCAGGCTGGCTGCAAACCCCTGGCATACACGAAACACGCCGGGGTTCACCGATATCACGTCGTTTGTCCAAACGATGACTTGGGTGGTAATAGGAACTACAGAGCCGCGGGGATTACATCCGTTTTCCGCGTCGATGACGACATCGTAACCACAGGTGACGGGGGAGTTCGGATAGGTGTGGGTGATGATTACTCCCGTTGCATTGACCTGGGTATATACTTCTTCCGGAGTGCCGTCGCCCCAATTGACAAAGTATCTTGTTCCGGGGACCGCTTCGAGGTAGAGGGTTTCCATGCGGACGGTAAACGGCGCGCAGCCCCGGCTGCTCGTGAGGAACTGAAAGCCGGGCTCCATGATCGGGCTGGCACATTGCGCCTTGACCTCTGTGAAGGGGAGCAACAGCAGGAGTAACGAAAAAATGAAAAGTTGACGCTTCGGGCCCATCTCAAACCGATTCCTGTAAACCCGACTAAAGCAACCATAGGACACCCATGAATGGCGTCCTTAGTGAAAAGGGAACCCGCACAGGGAGCCTGAAAACGGCCTGTTTCGATGAACGGAATGTAAGCCCGCACAAGGCGTCCCAAACCGCCGCCGAAACGCCATGGCAGGCTGCTCACCGATCAACCGTTCACCCTCACAGGCTGAGCGGTCGCCGTATCTCATTTAAAGTGTTCCTTTAGCAGATAGGTAATAACCTTATCAAAAATGATGGGTTGAGAGGGGGTGCTATCAGCGGATTATTAACTCATACGCGAGGAAGGCAGGCCGGATTCTGACACAGAATGAATGAGCAGCCGGGCGTGTTTTTTGGCGCAACGGCGTGATTGTCGACCTTTAAACTTTAAACTTTTAGCCTACCTTTGTGCCCGGTTAAAGGGACCTATGGCATCAGCAAAGTATATTTTTGTAACAGGAGGTGTCACATCGTCACTGGGAAAGGGCATTATTTCCGCATCGCTGGGGAAGCTGCTTCAGGCGCGCGGATTCAGAGTCACGATCCAGAAATTTGACCCCTACATCAATATCGATCCGGGCACGCTCAACCCCTATGAGCATGGCGAGTGTTACGTGACCGATGACGGTGCCGAAACCGATCTCGACCTCGGTCATTATGAACGGTTTCTGAACATCTGCACTTCCCAGGCCAACAACGTAACGACTGGCCGGATCTACAACAACGTTATTACCAAGGAACGAAAAGGAGAATACCTCGGCAAGACGGTACAGGTCGTGCCGCACATCACGGACGAAATCAAACGAAACATTTTTCTCCTGGGTGAAAGCGGGCAGTACGATTTTATTATTACCGAGATCGGCGGTTGCGTTGGTGACATCGAATCGTTGCCCTTCATTGAAGCTGTGCGTCAGGTACGATGGGACCTGGGGCCGAACAATGCTTTGGTGGTGCATCTCACGCTCATCCCCTATCTCAAGGCTGCCAGGGAGTTGAAGACCAAACCTACGCAGCATTCAGTAAAGCAACTCCTGGAAGCCGGGATACAACCCGATGTGCTGGCCTGTCGAACTGAGCGGCCCCTACCTATGGAGATTCGGAAGAAGCTGGCCCTGTTCTGCAACGTTCACCTCAACTCGGTGATCGAAGCCATCGACGCGGACTCGATATACGACGTGCCCCTTCTCATGAAGAAGGAGAAACTGGATGAACGGGTGCTGGCGAAACTCAAGGTTTCGTCGCGGAAAGACCCTGATTTGGATCAGTGGAAGGAATTTTTGGGAAGGGTGAAGAGCCCGACCGAGGAAGTCAATATAGCACTCGTGGGCAAATACGTTTCGCTTCCTGACTCCTACAAATCGATAAATGAGGCTTTTGTACACGCTGGTGCGCAAAACGATTGTAAGGTTAACGTGAAATGGATATCATCCGAGGACATTAACCGTGAGACGTGTGAAAGCATCCTCTCCGGGCTCGATGGCATTCTTGTCGCACCCGGATTCGGTGAACGCGGCATGGAGGGCAAGATCGAAGCGATCCGGTACGTGCGGGAACAAAAGATCCCATTCTTTGGCGTTTGCCTGGGTATGCAATGTGCCGTCATCGAGTTTGCCCGCAACGTGCTGAAGCTTCAGGCCAGCTCCACGGAACTCGATCCTAATACGAAGAACCCGGTCATCGACCTGATGGAAGAACAAAAACGCGTTACAGAGAAGGGCGGAACCATGCGGCTGGGAGCTTACGCCTGCAGGCTCAAGAAGGGCAGCAAGGCGTACAACATATACGGGGAGTCCACCATCCACGAACGCCACCGCCATCGGTACGAGTTCAACAACAAATACCTTGATGCGATCGAGGAAGCGGGCTTGAGGGCGGTGGGAATAAACCCGGAATCCGGCCTCGTAGAGATTGTCGAGCTGAAGGACCATCCCTGGTTTATCGGCGTTCAATTTCACCCGGAACTGAAAAGCACAGTCCTGAATCCGCACCCTTTGTTTGTTAAATTCGTGGAGGCGGCTATCAACTACAAGAAATCAAAGAACGTCAATGGGTAGAAACCGTACCTGAATTGATGTACACGTAATAAACCTGCGGTGGACGCTACTAACTTTGTGAGTCCTGTACGCGGGATGGTTTAAGAACAAAGAATGGATCGGAATACAGCAATCGGCCTGACACTCATCGCGGTACTGTTAATCGCCTACTTTTACTTGTTTTCGCCTACGCCAACGCCTCCTACCGAGGTGGCGAAAACGCCTGTCCCGGAGACGGTGGAAACCGACACTTCGACTGCACGCCCTCAACCTGTTCCCGACAGCGTGCTTGCCTCCACGTACGGCGAAATTTCCGCTT
>DASVCT010000233.1:0-10581 GCA_036381475.1 Cyclobacteriaceae bacterium | reverse complement strand
ACGAGTGCCCTACGCGCCGATCGCTCTGACCTCCTTCAATCGGATGCCTTGCGATCGTTCTGGTTCATCGCGTTGTTCGCCGCGGGGCTATACGCACACCTTAAATCCTGGATCGGTGAATGGGTATTTTACCTCGTTACGATCGTGCTGGTTACCTTTGACCTTTCGGGGGTGGACCGCAGGCTACTGACCGCCGAACAATACCAACGGGCGAGACAGGCAGCGATAACACCTACACAGGCAGACCAGCAGATCCTTCAGGATGATTCGTACTACAGGGTATATAACATTCAGAGTCCCTTCACAGAGGCCAGAACGTCATACTTTCATCATTCCATCGGCGGCTATCACGGCGCCAAGCTCAGAAGGTACCAGGACCTCTTCGATTCGTGCATTTACCGCGAAACACAGCGCCTGTACCAACATCTCCAGGAAGGACGTTTGCAACCTGAACACTACGGCGCCATCAACATGCTCAACGTAAAATATTTTACTTACGGACCGGATCAGGTTTTCCCCAACCCGGCACCCAACGGGGCCGCCTGGTTTGTAAGTGAAATTGTCCGCGCGGAATCACCTGCCGAAGAACTGGAGCAAACGTGTCGTATCAACACCCGTCAACAGGCGGTCGTCGATGCTTCCCATTTCGATATTCCGGATGTAGGGTACGACAGCGCCGCAGCTGTGACGTTGGCGGAATTCCAACCCAATTACATCCGATACGAAACGCGCTCGTCCGCCGAAGGCTTCGTCGTGTTCTCAGAGATCTACTATCCTGAAGGGTGGACGGCGACCATCGACGGGAACGAGACGACGATTTACCGCACAAACTATGTCCTGCGTGGGCTCGTGGTACCGGCCGGCACGCACACCGTTGAATTCAGGTTCGCACCGCGGGCATATACCGTCGGCAACAAGATCACAATGGCATCGGCGTGGTTGCTGCTCGTTGTGGTGATCGGGTGTTTTGGCTGGGCGGTGAAGCAGACGGTATAGCCGACGCCGGATGGGCATCGCTACACCGTCTAAAACTTCACAGTAACATATCCCTGGGCAGGAGATTTGATGTGGCCGCGCGACACGCCCGGTCGCCAGGGCGGCCCTTCCTTGACGAGGCGGATCGCCTCCTGGTCGCAAGCAGGACACAGGCTGGTAACAACTACGAAATCGGCAAGCGAACCATCGGTGTGGACGAGGAAGGTCAGTTCCACTGTTCCTGAATGTCGTCCTGCACTTGGTGGCCGTCGTAGATTCTGTTCCAGATATTTTTCGTAAGCGGGCATGCCCATTTCAGGAAAGGGAAAAATGCTCAGCTGATCGTACACATATCGGGCGCCGTTCTCATCCAACGCCACGCCCCGCACAAGCAATCCCTGACGGTAAAATTCCTGGTAATGTCCTTTGCCCGATGGGTAATAGCCGTACCAGGTTCCCTCCTTGCGTCCGTCGACAAAGCTACCCTCTTCGGCAATGGTGCCGTTTTCATGCCAGGTTACCTGGCGACCGTTGCCATTAGTCACTTGTGGGTTGCCAAGGGAGTCATAGACCGTCCGTGTAAAGGCGCCGTTGCCGTAGTACACTTCACTTTCCAGTCGGCCGTTGGCATAATAGTTCTCCCATTTTCCTACCGGGCGGTCTTTCTCGTACCGTCCCAGCGACTCATATGATCCATCGCGTCGATAGTAGCGGAAAATTCCATCGTGCATGTTGTCGGAATACTTTCCCTTCATCTGTATGGCCCCGTTCAGGTAATAGTCGTTTACATCACCTTGCCAACGGTCCAGTGAATCCCGTCTTCCGATACGATAGAAATGAGCGCCGGTGCTGTCGGGCAACTCCCGCCAATTGCTGTCGTAATACACTTTTATTTGAGGGATTTCCGACAGTGAAACTTCGGGTTCATCTAAAGGAACGGAATAGGCACGCCGGGCCTCAAAGCCTACGCGATACTTGAACGATGGAAGTGAGCGTATCGCTGCGGCAACGTCATCCAAAGAGTCGACATAGATAAACGTTTCCTTTTCTATACCTCGTAGCCGGTATTCGATTTCTTTCCTCCGCAGTTCGACGTATCGCCGAAGCAGCGCTGTGTCGGGTGCGATGCGGGCAGGAACGTTGCCCAGGCGGGAAAGTCGGACCAACGCCGAATCGAATTTGGGTTGCACGTCATTGCGCAGGCTATCGGCACGCTGGTCGTCGGTCAACAACTGGTCGTACACATCCGCAAGCCGGGTTTCGGCTACGGCTACCAGGTTGAAGGTTTCGTAGTAGCGAAGCTGGCCCTTCGGTACGAACAATGCCGCACAGGGAAGCATTAACGCCACCAGGGCCTGCTGCCACAGCCGGAGCAACCATCCCCAGTAGTTCAGCAGGCATAACATCACGCCGCTGACAAATCCGCCAATGTGTGCCGCGTTATCCACATTGAGTTGCCGGGCTATAGCGTAGTTGACAACCACGAACAACACGAAGTTGACGGCTATTCCCTTCAGGACTCTCACATTTCTGAAGTTTGCAAGAAACTGTTGCATGATGAGATATCCGTACAACCCGAAAATGGCGCCCGATGCGCCGGCACTTACGACATATACATTAAAATACAAGCTCGACACGCCAGCGGCCAACCCGGTAATCAGGTAAAAAATCAGGAGGCGCAGCGACCCCAGGAATGATTCAAGGACTCTCCCGATACCATACAGCGCATACATGTTGACGGCGAGGTGCACAATCCCCCAGTGCATGAACATGGATGTAAACAGTCGCCAGTACTCACCTCCCACCGTATAGGGGTTGAAGTTGGCCCCCGTTGATAACATGAAGTAAAAATCCTGATCCCGATTGAACCACAGGTTTTGCTGGTACAGCGCCATGCCTCCAAAGACCAGGGCGTTGGCGACAATCAAAAGCAGGGTTACCCGGGGAGTCTTCATCGTCTATAGCCGTCGGGATGTGTTATCGAACGTTTTTCAGGCATGAATCGATTCAAGTCGTTTCAACAACGGGGGATGAGAGTAATGAAAAAAGACATACCAGGGGTGCGGGAAGAGGTATGAAAGCGAATCGACGGAAAGTTTCTTGAGCGCGTTGGCGAGCGCCTGGCCGTCGTAATGCGTTCGGGCAAAGGCGTCCGCCTCGTACTCGTTCTTTCGGCTGTACCATGTCATGAGAAGGCCGGCCACGCCGGAAATCGGCGAAAACAGGATCGCGAAGGCCAGGAGGTTGAGATGGATGGCGTATTGCATGCCCCCCAGGGCGAGCGACAGGTTCTCGTTGTATACCATGAGCGACAGAATCCAGAGGGTAAACGTCACCTGTACGATCGAAAGCACCAGACCCCACAGCATGTGTTTTTTCTTGTAGTGTCCCACCTCGTGCGCGAGGACGGCAACCAGTTCCTCGATCGAATGGTTGGCGATCAACGTGTCGTACAAAACGATCTTCTTTTTGCGGCCAATTCCCGAGAAATAGGCATTTGCCTTCCGCGATCGTTTGGAGCCATCGATAACGTAAATGTTACCGAGAGGAAAGTCTACCTTTTTCGCGAACGCTGCTATGGCCGACTTGAGTTCTCCCTCGGGCAGGATCGTCAGCTTGTTGAACAGCGGTACGATGAGCGAGGTATAGAACATGTTCATGAAGACGATAAAAACGGCCGCTATGACGGCGAACCATATCCAGAAATTTGGGCCGATGGCGTGAACGAGGTAGATCAGGAGCGCCAGCAGCCCGCCACCAAGGATGGCTGTCAACACGTAGCCTTTGAGTTTGTCGAGCACAAAAGTTTTTATGGTAGTGCGGTTGAAGCCATATTTTTCTTCTATGACGAACGTGCCATACCATTGAAACGGGAGCGTTAACACGTCCGCAGCCAGGCCGATCAATCCGAAAAAAGCAAGGGCCAGCAATACGTCGTGATGAATATACGCTCTCAGCCATCCATCCACCCATCCGAAGCCGCCGGTGACCAGCACGACCAGGGTGAGAACAAAACCGAACGCCGCTGTAACAAAACCGAATCGGGTTTGGTCCCGGTGATAAGCGAGTGAGCGTGCGTATTTTTCACGATCATAATACGCTTCTATTTCAGGTGGAATGTCAGCGCGTTGGTGCTTCAGGTTAAGATATTCCAGGAACTGATCGAAAAGATAGCTGATGCTGACGATCGCAATGATAACGTATAGAATTTCCTGTTGATCCATAAATCAAGTGTACAAAAAGCACAACTACCGGGCAACGAGAATAATTCCGGGAATCAGGAAACCCCGAGCAGATTCTGAATGCAATGATCGACCCGGCGAAAGTCGAAATCCCTCAGCGTTTCATCAAAATAACCCTGAATCCGTTCATTGCAGAGATTCCCGATGCTGCCCTCATGGGTATGGTTGATGCTCCGGGGAGGATTGTATGCTCCCGACTCGATCTCCTTTCCGACCTGCCGGTACGCGTCCCGGAACGGCACACCTGCCAGCACGCGTTTATTGACCTCCTCGACGCTGAAAAGGTATCGGTACTGATCGTCGTCGAGGATGTTTTCCCGGACGCGGATATTTGACAACATGAGGGTCATCATACGGAGGCAATCGATGAGGTTTTCAAACGCCGGGAAGATCATTTCCTTGAGCAATTGCATGTCGCGGTGATAACCGGAAGGAAGGTTGGCCGTAAGCATTGCCACACTGTTCGGAACGGAGGCAATCTGGTTGCAGCGCGCGCGGATCAATTCGAACACGTCAGGATTCTTTTTGTGAGGCATAATACTCGATCCGGTCGTGAGCTCATCGGGAAAGGAGATAAACGCAAAGTTCTGGTTCATGAAAAGGCATGCATCCATAGCAAGCCGCGCGAGCGTAGCACCAATGCCTGCGAGAGCGAAGGCAACGTTCTTTTCAACCTTTCCGCGCGTCATCTGGGCATAGACTACATTGTAATTCAGCGATTCGAAACCCAGTAGTTCCGTTGTCATCGTTCGGTTAAGGGGGAACGATGAGCCAAAACCCGCGCCGGAGCCGAGGGGATTGCGGTTCACCATCCGATAGGTGCCTGCGAGGAGGTTCAGGTCGTCCGCCAGACTCTCAGCGTAAGCGCCAAACCACAATCCGAACGACGAAGGCATAGCAAGCTGGAAGTGGGTATAGCCCGGAAGAAGGTGCTCCTGGTGTTTCTCACTGAGCTCCATCAGGAGCGTAAAGAGTGGCTGCATTGCCTCGGTAACCCTCCGTATCTCGTGACGGAAAAAAAGCCGGAGGTCGACGAGCACCTGGTCGTTGCGCGAGCGGCCGCTGTGAATCTTCTTGCCGACATCCCCAAGCCTCCGCGTCAACATCAGCTCTACCTGCGAATGGATGTCCTCCACGCCTTCGTCCAGGGTAAACGAGCCGGCAGTTACCTCATTGTAGATATTCCTGAGCTCAATCGTCAACTTCATGAGCTCATCGGATGTCAGAAGTCCGATCGACTCCAGCATCCGGATGTGCGCCATGGACCCCAGCACGTCAAAAGGTGCGAGATAAAGGTCCATATCGCGGTCGTTGCCGACTGTAAATGCCTCGACTTCCTTCAAACTCGCCTTATCTTTTTGCCAGAGTTTCATGACTGGTTATGCGTCCAACTTTCGTTTATTTCAGGATGACGTTATCCAGCAACCGTATATACGTGGTGATACCTTGACGGATTTCGTCGACAAATATAAACTCATCCGCCGAATGTGAGCGCGCCGAGTCGCCAGGACCCATTTTTACCGAAGGAACGGGAATTAATGCCTGATCCGACGTGGTGGGCGAACCGTAAAGGGAAAGTCCGAGTTTTTTGGCAGACTGTACCAGCGGATGGTTCATATCGATGCCGGAAGGACGCATGCGCATCGATCGGGGCGTCACGGTACTCCCGAGGTTAGCCCGGATAATTTCGAGCGCTTCTTCGAGTGTGTACTTGTCGGTTACCCGCACGTCAATGGTAAATGAGCATTCAGCAGGAACCACGTTGTGCTGGCGGCCGGCATTGATAATGGTAACCGTCATTTTCATTTCCCCGAGGGTTTCGGAAACCTCGGGGAACCGGTAATTCCGAACCCATTCGATATCTTTTAGCGCCTCGTAAATGGCGTTTATCCCTTCGTCGCGCGCGGCATGACCAGGTTTGCCCTTAGCCACGCAATCGAGCACCATCAGGCCCTTCTCCGCGGTGGCCATTCCGCACAGCGTGGGCTCTCCCACGATGGCAAAATCGACCGGCGTAAGCGACGACCAGATGCTTTCTATTCCGTTTGTGCCAGAAATTTCTTCTTCGGCCGTAGCAGCCATAATAAGGTTGTAGGCCAGGTCCTCCCGATCGTAGTAATGCAGGAACGTGGCTATGAGCGACACCAACGGTCCGCCGGCGTCGTTGCTGCCCAGCCCATACAGTTTACCGTCGATGATCTCTGCCTTGAACGGGTCGCGTGTATATCCGCTGTTAGGCCGGACCGTATCGTGATGAGAGTTGAGCAGGATGGTAGGCTTGTCCGGATTGAAATGCCGGTTCTTAACCCAAATGTTGTTCATCCTGCGGTAGGTGTGAATATGGCGGCGTTCGAAAAAATCCTCGATAACGAAAGACACCTCCTCCTCCTCTTTGCTAAAGGACGGAGTGGCAATCATTTCCTGCAGCAGGTTAAGCGCGTCTTCGAAAAGTTGTTGCATACTCATTCAATTTCAACCTGCCTCGATTCATTTTTTTTATGCCTGTGTGATCAGTGTTCCAGTCGTGTCGTAACTGGTGTTTCTCAACAAGTCGCCCGCATGTCCGATCAACACTTCCTTAACTCCCTGGTGGATGGACGAGAAGGCGTTCTCCAGCTTGGGGAGGATGCCGTCCGCAAGCGCATTTCCTGCGAGAAGCTCCTGGTATCGTTTTTCCGTCAGGCGTGTGATGACGCTGTTGTCGTCGCTCACGTCAAGTAATACTCCCTTTTTCTCGAAACAGTATATCAGCCTCACGTCGTAGCGTGTGCCGGACGCAATCGCGAGCGCGGCCGCAATCGTGTCGGCGTTGGTATTCAGCATATCTCCTTCACAATGTGTGAGCGGAGCTACTATCGGCACGATTTGATGCTCCAATAAGTTGTCGAGTAGCGCGGTGTTCACATCCGCGGGTGTTATGTCGCCCACGAACCCGAAATCGACATCCTTAACCGGGCGGCGCACAGCGTGTATCAGGTTGCCGTCGGCACCCGTCATGCCCAGCGCCGGGCACGCACGCTTTTGAAGCGCTGCCACCAGCTGCTTGTTGACAAGTCCGCCATACACCATCGTGACCAGGGCGATCGTTTCACCGTCGGTGATTCGGCGGCCGTTGTGATACTGCGGTTTGATGCCCATTTGTTCTCCAATCCGCGTTGCGATTTTCCCGCCTCCGTGCACAAGAATCTTTCTCTCGCGAATCGACGCAAAGTCGTCGAGAAACGACGACAGACTAATGGGATCGTCGATCACATTCCCCCCTATCTTGATTACGAAGAGCCGCTGCATGCTTACACGTTTCTCAGGATTTCACTCAATACTGCCTGGGCGGCCCACACGCGATTCGCCGCCTGGAGCACAACAACGGATGCCTCGCTGTCGAGCACGTCGTCGGCAATGACAAGGTTCCGTCGCACCGGAAGGCAATGCATAACCCTGGCATTATTGGTTACCCTCAGCTTATCGGAAGTAATCATCCATGAAGGATCACGGGTCAGGATCTGCCCGTAGTGCGTCACCGAAGACCAATTCTTCACATACACGAAATCCGCACCCTCCAGCGCCTTGTCCTGGTTCGTTTCAACTACGGCGTTCCCCGCATACCGTGGATCCAGCTCATATCCTTCCGGGTGTGTGATCACCAGGTCCGCCTTGTCCCAACGCTTCATCCACTGTACAAACGAGTTGGGCACGGCTTGGGGCAAAGCGCGAACATGAGGCGCCCACGTCAACACCACACGGGGCCTGCGCTCGGCGCCGGACAACTCTCGTATGGTGACGAGGTCGGCAAGACTCTGCAATGGGTGCAGCGTGGCGCTTTCGAGGCTGACAACTGGGACGCCGGCGTAGCGCACAAACTGGTTGATCACGTGCTCGCTGTAGTCTTCGTCGCGATCGCGAAGTGCCGGAAACGTTCGCACAGAGAGTATGTCAAAATACTGACCCAATACAGCCGCCGCCTCTTTAACATGTTCTGTCGTCGCGCCATCCATTACGGTGCCATCGGCGAATTCGAGTTGCCATCCTTCCTTGTCGATATTGAAGACAACGACCTCCATGCCCAGGTTACGTGCGGCCACCTGTGTGCTTACACGGGTGCGGAGGCTGGGATTAAGAAATATCATGCCGAGCGTCTTACCCGATCCAAGCTGCCGATCACGAAAGGGGCTCTTCTTGTACGCCAGCGCTTCGCTCACCAGCGCATCCGGGTCAGATACGTCTTCAACGGACAGGAACTGTTTCATTCGTTGGGTGTTTGGGGCGGACGTAAATCGTATTGCGTATCCACCGCCGTTTCATTTCAATTCATCACCTAATGCCTGAATAAACATATCCGCCTGATCCTGGGTCATGGCCAATGAGGGGAGCAAGCGAACGACATTGGGTTTTGACTCGCCCGTAAATATACGATGGTGGTGCAAAAGGTTGCTTCTAACGCCCTTGTGGCTCTCCGGAAGATCGATGCCAATCATCAGGCCACGTCCTCTCACCTCGTTGACAGGTTGGAGCGGTCGCAGCTTTTCGAGCAGGTAGTTGCCTATGTTCAGCGCGTTTGTGATCAGATCTTCTTCGGCGATGACTTCCAGCACGGCAAGGCCTGCAGTCGCAGCGAGGTAGTTTCCACCAAACGTGGTGCCCAACATGCCGCTCCACGCTTTGACGTCGGGGTGGATCAGCACACCGCCAATGGGAAAGCCGTTCGCCATGCCCTTTGCGGTTGTGATCAGCGGCGGTCTTATTCCGGCATACTGGTGCGCGAAAAATTTCCCGCTCCTCCCGTAGCCCGACTGGATCTCGTCCAGAATCAGCATGGCGCCGGTCGCCGCGCAACGTTGTTCGAGATAACGCAGGAAATCATCATCGGGAAGGCGAATGCCACCTACGCCCTGGATTCCTTCTATGATCACCGCCGCGACGTCGTTTCCGAGTGCCGCATCGAGCGCCTGTTTGTCGTTCAAAGGAAGAAAGGACACGGCATGCCCAGAGTTGAAGGGCGACACAATCTTTGCGTTGTCTGTCGCCGCCACTGCACCTGAAGTGCGACCATGAAACGATCGTTCAAACGCCAGGATTTTTTTTCTGCCTGTCAGAAAGGATGCGATCTTGAGCGCATTCTCGTTGGCTTCTGCGCCTGAGTTGCAGAGAAACAATTGGTAGTCGGGATACCCCGATAGCACGCCGAGCTTTTCAGCAAACGCTTCCTGCAGTGGATTTCGGACACTGTTCGAATAGAAGCCGATGCGGTTGAGCTGTTCCGTCAGCCGCTTGACGTAGTGGGGATGGCTGTGACCGATGGAGATTACGGCATGGCCGCCGTACAGGTCAAGATACTTGTTGCCTTTATCATCCCAGAGCCAGGATCCTTCCGCGCGCACGGGTGTGATGTCGAACAACGGGTAAACATCGAACAGGTTCATGGTTATTGACGTGAGTAAACTTTTCAAAATACGGTGGCCTTGAGTTTAAGACCTGCCGTTTCCTCCAGCCCGCAGATAAGGTTCATATTCTGCACTGCCTGTCCCGACGCGCCCTTGAGAAGATTGTCCAGTGCCGAGTGCACCACAAGTACGTCGCCCTCCTTTTCCAGGTGTAGCAGGCACTTGTTGGTATTCACGACCTGCTTCAGGTTGATTGTAGTTTCCGACACTACCGTGAAGGGATGGTCCTTGTAGTAATTCCGGTACAGGTCTTTGGCTTCGTCAAGAGACAGCTTACACGGAATGCTTGAGCTGACGAAGATGCCCCGCGTAAAGTCGCCCCGCCAGGGAACGAAGTGTACCGACTTGTCGTACGCGCCGTTGGCCTGTTGCAGCGTGCGACGGATTTCTTTCAGGTGCTGATGAGTAAGCGTCTTATAGGCTGAAATGTTGTTGGCGCGCCAGGTGAAATGCGTGGTATCCTGCAGACGTTGACCGGCCCCTGTGGAACCCGTGATCCCTGTTGAGAATACCTCGCCAAGGATACCTTTCGATGCCAGGGGAAGCACGCCGAGGAGTATTGTGGTGGCAAAGCAACCCGGGTTGGCGACGTTTCCGGCTTGCTTGATGGCATCCCGATGCAACTCAGGCAAGCCGTATGCGAAGGTGCGCTTGCCTGTGGTTTGGCCCAGACGAAAATCCTGGCTCAGGTCGATGATCTTGACGGCATCATCAAAAGGATTTTGCTCGAGGAATTTGCCGCTTTCTCCGTGACCCAGACAGAGGAACACGACATCCACATCGTTGCTAAGCGTTCCTGTGAACGTGATGTCCGTCTCCCCTACCAGGTCCTGATGCACTGCATGCAGCGGCTTGCCTGCGTTGCTCCGGCTGTGTACAAAAGCAATCTCCACGTCGGGATGGTGAAGAAGCAGCCGCAGCATCTC
>DASVCT010000232.1:0-27052 GCA_036381475.1 Cyclobacteriaceae bacterium | reverse complement strand
CGCGAACGGCTGGCAGAGATGCTGTACCTCATACGCGATACGATGGTCTCCCCGAAGGGATACCTGGTGCTTTTCTTTACTCCCGACTGGAAGCCGATATCGTACCGCGACTCATCGGAGGAAGTGATTATGAAACACCATGGTCTCGACCACGTTTCCTTTGGCCACGATGTGGAGACCGCCTTTCTCATGCTGGAGGCATCGCATGTTCTTCGGCTGGAGAACGATGAGAAGACACACACCATCTCCAAACGGATGGTCGATCACGCCCTGGAAAACGGATGGGATAAAGATGTAGGCGGATTTTATGACGAAGGATACTATTTCCGCGACGCCGACACCATCCGCATCATCCGAGACACGAAAAACTGGTGGGCCCAGGCAGAAGGACTCAACACCTTGCTGATGATGTCCGAACTGTATCCCAACGATCCACACAACTATTACGACAAGTTCTACAAACTGTGGCGCTATGTGGATACGTACCTGATCGACCATGAGCACGGTGACTGGTATTCAGGCGGCATCGACAAACAACCGCAATACCGCACCGCCCCCAAAGGCGGCATCTGGAAAGGCATCTACCACCATTATCGGGCGCTGACGCACTGCATGGATAGATTGCGGAAAGCGGGGTAGGGACAAGGGGAATAAGGGAATAGGGAAATAGGGAAATTGGGAAATAAGGAAATAAGGAAATAGGGAAATAGGGAAATAAGGGAATAAGGGAATAAGGAAATAAGGGAATAAGGTATATAGGGGTATAGAGGTATAGGGGAATTGTAGTGATTTTTGATTTGATTCTTGCGATTAGTCTGACTTAGGTCACAAGTGGCGCTTTTGATGGAAAAGTGTGTTCTGTGGGTGTTCAAATGGCACATTACAAATCACTAATAACTAATCAAAAATCATAATGGAGTTAGGGATAACCGATCACAGATCCACGCACCGCCTCGTACACAAATCCCGCGGCCAGCCGGGCGGTATGGTTGTCAACATCAAAGGTGGGGTTGAGTTCGGCAATGTCCATACACGCGACTTTGCCTGAACGGATCACCTGAAGAAAGATTTCCAACACCTCTGCGGGCGTCCAGCCGAACGGAGTGGGTGCGCTTACGCCGGGCGCGTAAGCCTGATTTATCACGTCAAGGTCCAACGACAAATAGACACTATCCACTCTTGAAATAAAATCATCGACCGCGGCCAGACGGGCCTCGACTGGATCGTTCCGTGTCTTCCAAACTACGCCCAACTCACGGGCGGTATGAAACAAGGCACCATGATTCGCGCTTTCTTCGATGCCGAGCACGAGATAATGAAACGGTTTGCTTTCTTTTTGAAGTACTTCACTCATTTGAAGAAATGGCGTTCCCGAGTTTCCTTCCTCCTCGTATCGCCTCAGGTCAAAGTGACTGTCAAGGTTAACGATTCCAAGGGTATGTCCGCCCGCAGCGGTAAATGGATGAACGCCGAGGAATGTCCCGAAGGCAACTTCATGTCCTCCACCCAGGACCAGCGGCTTGTAGCCTGCAGTTAGAAGCTGGTAAACCTTGCCGCCGAGCATAGCTTGTGCCGCTTCCATTTTCTGTCCGCTGCAGATGACATCCCCTGCATCGAAGAGGAGTACGTTATCCCAGTGAAACGCGAGGTTGCACAGCGCCTTGCGGATGGCGGACGGCGCGTCGCGTGCTCCGGTTCTTCCGAGGTTTCTGCGTACACCTTCGTCACAGCAGAAGCCCAGCAGGACATAGCATGTGGCCCCTGTTTTTGCGGGAGGCACATCGTCCGACAGGTCGAGGGGCTGCATGACCATGTGCCACCGTTGTGTGTCGATCGCCTTCGGGCGGTCGACGCGACCGGTCCAGCGTGACATATCGGGTGGCTGATACATGATAGCGGTTATCGTGAAAATAGAATCTCTTTGCCTGCGATCCATACCCGGGAAGGTTTGAGCTTACCCTGGTGATACAGGATCTCACGGAAGTCATCGACAGGGAATGCGATGAAGTCGGCGCGCTTCCCTGCCTCCAGCGTTCCCCTGTCGCGCAACCCGAGCGTGCGGGCGGCACGGCACGTGATGGCGCTCAGGGTTTCCGCGTTGGAAAGTTTTTGCTGCGCCGACAGCACGGACGCCTGCATGAGGAGGTCGCCCATGGGAGCCGACCCCGGATTCCAGTCGCTTGCGATGACCACTGCACATCCATGATCGAGCATCTTTCGGGCAGGCGCGAAATTCATCCCCAGTCCAAGGGAAGCTCCGGGAAGCACCGTGGCAGTGACGTTCGACGCGGCAAGGGCCCTGATTTCGTCGTCGCCCGATGACTCCAGGTGATCAGCGCTGACCGCGCCAACATCGATAGCCACTCCGCTTCCTCCTTTGGTAAATTGGTCAGCGTGTACCACGGAGTCAAACCCCATTGACATTGCACGTTTGAGAAACGGCGCAGCCAGGGCAGCCGGAAACGCGGAAGGTTCGACGAAGATGTCAACGCGTTCAGCGAGCGACTCACGAGCTACAATAGGAAGCAGTTCCGCTATGATATGATCCAGGTACATTGCTGGTGGCGAAAAATCAGGAGGCGTGATGTGGGCAGCGAGGCACGTTGACACCAGGCTGGCGGGCTGCAACCGCGCTGCTTCGCGGATGGTGCGAAGCATTTTCAGCTCATGCTCTACCGACAAGCCATATCCCGATTTTATCTCGCAGGTGGTCACGCCTTCGAAGGCGTGACGCGCCAGTCGACCGAGGAGCAGTTCGAGGAGCGTTCGTGTGTCGCAGTCGCGCGTCTTTCGCACGGTGTCCATAATTCCGCCACCGGATTCGAGAATTTCATGGTATGTTTTTCCCGATATTCTGTTGCTGTAATCCGACGCCCTGGATCCTGCAAAGCAAAGATGTGTGTGCGTGTCGATGAAGCCGGGCATGACGACACATGGGGTGCCGGGTTCAATAGGAGTACCCGATCCCTTTAGTGCGGCAAAAGCATCCACCGCTGCAATGCGGTCGCCCTCTGTGAGTATGCCGGCATTAGGTATGATTTCCAGCGAAGTATCGGCAATGGCGCCCTTGTCGGGCACGGACGCCATGGTCAGCAATTGGGTTATCGGGCCGAATAGGACGGGGGTCATGCTAAACCTTTTGTGTGTCGGATTGCTCGTGCGCCTGCCACGCTTCGTTGAGGATTTCCGCGATGTGCATCACTCTTACATCGAGTCTTCGACGCCTGAGAATGCCTTCAAGGTGCATAAGGCACGACATGTCCGTTCCGGCAATGATTTCGGCACCATGACTTACGTGATCGTCAATCCGGTCTTCACCCATCCTTACTGAAACGGCTTCTTCTGTCACAGCAAACGTACCGCCGAACCCGCAGCATTCGTCGGGTCGGTCAAGCTCAACGAGTTGAAGGTCTTTTATTTTTTGTAGCAGGCTTCGTGGCTTGTTGTAGTCGGGCGCGTGGAGTTCTGAAGCCTTGCTAAGGCGGAGTCCGCGAACGCCGTGACAGCCGGCGTGCAGTCCCACTTTGTACGGGAAGCTGGTACCGTTGCCTTGATACGCAATGACATCCGTGAGAAACTCACAGAATTCGTATAGCGATGTTCGTATTTTTTCTGCGGTAACCTTATCGGTGAAGCGCGCAATGTGTTCCTTCACGTGAAGTACACAACTTCCGGACGGCGCGACGATGTAATCATACTGTTTAAAGTTTTCAGCGAACAGGCGCAGGGCATCACCGCCAAAGAAGGCAAAGCCTGCGTTCGCGACTGGCTGACCGCAACATGTTTGTCGCACGGGATAATCGACCTCGAGACCTAACCGGCGCAGCACTTCGTATGTGGCAATTCCGGTTCGGGGATAAAACTGATCGATATAACAGGGGATAAACAATCCGACATTCATAGTGTCTTCGACATACGGCCAATCTTCCTGGTCCATTAAATCCTAATCCTACCCATCCAACCCATTCTACGCATCCTGGTCCTAAACATACACCGGATATTGGTCACGTTGTAGCGTTTGAGGTAAAAATTGGAAGCCCGGCAAACGATTGCTCTGCGCCGGTTGGCCCATGGGGTCTGCCGAACCGGGTAATGCCCGCATGAACGAGTCGTGTCGATTTTTTGTCAGTACAGAACAGGACACAAAACCTTTCGTATCAGGATAATTTTGCTCACTTTAGATTATCAGGACCATTTTCTTCTTTAAGAAACAGACTTGAAAAACGACATGCAGATAGCAACGAAAACGTTTAAGTACGTAGACTACCTTTGGGAGAAGGATAAGGAGGCTGCACTGGGTGATGATGAGGTAGGCTTGCTAATTTACCGTTCGAACATCCTTGGCGCGGATTTGCGTATCACCAACTACGGCGGCGGCAATACGAGTTGCAAGACCGTAGAGCGCGACCCCTTGACAGGGAAACCGGTAGATGTGATGTGGGTGAAAGGTTCGGGCGGTGACATCGGTACACTTACCCGTAAGGGACTGGCCGGGCTCTATCTGGATAAACTCCGCGCACTTAAGAATATTTACAGGGGATTGGAGTTTGAAGATGAAATGGTGAACCTGTTCAACCACTGCATCTTCGATTTGGAATCGAAAGCACCGTCTATCGATACACCGCTTCACGCGTTCCTCCCGTTCAAGCATATCGATCATTTGCATCCTGATGCTGCGATCGCCATTGCCGCATCAAAGGATGGTGAGGCGATTACCCGGGAGTTGTTCGACAATCAGCTGGCCTGGGTACCCTGGCAACGTCCGGGTTTCGACCTTGGATTGCAACTGGAAAAAGCCGTGAATGAAAATCCTGGCATCCGTGGTATCATGCTGGGAGGACACGGCCTTTTTACCTGGGGCGAAACGTCGTATGAATGTTATGTAAACAGCCTGGAAGTAATCGACAAGGCCTCCGCCTTCCTGAACGAAAACTATGGCAAGCGCAGACCGGTATTTGGCGGCGTCGATGTGCAATCCCTTGAGCCGAAAGCGCGACGGAAACAGGCTGCACGTCTCGCGCCCGTACTGCGGGGCCTGGCATCGGCTTACGCGCGAATGGTCGGACACTTTACCGACGATGAGCGCGTACTCGAGTTCATCAACAGTAAAGACCTTCGCAAGCTGGCGCCGCTGGGTACGAGTTGTCCCGACCATTTTCTTCGGACCAAGATCAGGCCCTTGGTGCTTGACCTTCCGGCCGCAGCCGATCTCACCGACCTGGCTGAGGTAAGGAAGAAACTGGAAGTGCCCTTTGAAAATTACAGGAAAGAGTACGCCGCGTATTACGAGCAACATAAGCGTCCGGGAAGTCCCGCCATGCGTGATCCCAACCCCGTGATCATTCTGTGGCCTGGCGTGGGGATGTTCTCATTTTCCAAGGATAAACAAACAGCGCGCGTTGCCAGTGAGTTTTACATCAACGCGATCAACGTTATGAAAGGCGCAGAGGCCGTTTCAGAGTATGTTGCCTTGCCTTTGCAGGAGGCTTTTGATATCGAGTACTGGTTGTTGGAAGAGGCGAAGCTGCAGCGTATGCCAAAGGAAAAGCCGCTCTCACGAAAGATTGTCTACGTAACCGGTGGGGCAGGAGGGATCGGTAAGGCAATAGCGACAAAGCTTGCTTCTGAGGGCGCCTGTGTATTCATCGCAGACCTGCACGAAGACCGGCTACGGGAAGCGGTCGGTGAATTCTCGCGCGACGCCGGTGCCGGAAGCGTAGTAGATGTTACCGATGAAAATTCGGTTCGTCAATCTATCATCGAAGCGTGCCTGGCGTTTGGCGGCGTAGACATTGTTGTCAACTGTGCGGGCCTGGCCATATCCAAGCCGCTCCAACAAACGACGTCGGCCGACTGGGACTTGTTAAACGATGTTATAGTCAAAGGTCAGTTTGAAGTGTCCAAGGCGGCAGTGGAGGTACTTCGCGCCCAGGGACTTGGCGGTGACATTGTGAACATCGTAAGCAAGAACGCCCTGGTCTCCGGACCCAACAATGTGGCTTACGGAACGGCCAAGGCCGCCCAGATCCACATGAGCCGGCTGCTCGCCGCAGAACTGGGGAAAGACAAGATCCGCGTCAACGTGGTAAACCCTGATGCCGTTATCGAAGGCAGCAAAATATGGGAAGGAGAGTGGGCGCAGGGCCGCGCGAAGGCGTACGGCGTCACCGTGGAAGAGTTGCCCGCATTTTATGCAAAAAGAACTATCTTGAACGAGATCATTTCCGTTGACGACATAGCCAATGGCGTCTTTGTGCTGGTGGGAGGTAACCTGAACAAGAGCACGGGGAATGTTATCAATGTGGATGGCGGTGTGGCAGCCGCATTCGTGCGATAAGATATGAGGATACTTGCTGATCAGGTCGGTGAACAGAACCACCGGCATGAGGCGCGTCATCGTGAAGCCTTCGAATTTCTTGCGGCCAACCTGGGCGCAGGCGGACATGATGTCGATGCCCTTCTAACTAAAATTGCCGCGTTGCAAATAGCCGTTCCCAGCTGGGCGCTGGGTACCGGTGGAACTCGCTTTGCCCGCTTTCCGGGTGGCGGCGAACCGCGCAGCCTGGAAGAAAAGATGCTGGACGTTGGACTCCTTCATGCGCTCAACCGGTCCAGCGGCGCCATCTCCCTGCACATACCCTGGGATATACCAAAGAACGCGTCGGAGATAAAAGCCCTGGCGCGGGAGCTTGGCCTGGTGTTCGATGCGGTGAACTCCAATACCTTTCAAGATCAGTCCGATCAGGACGTCAGCTACAAATACGGTTCGCTGGCACACACGGAAAAATCTGTACGACAGCGCGCGGTAGAACACAACATCGAGGTGATCGAGTATGGAAAGCAACTGGGTTCGACGGCACTTACGGTATGGCTTGCTGATGGATCTTGCTTTCCGGGTCAACTCAACTTCGCCAAAGCGTTTCAGCGAACATTCGCCTCCCTGCAGGAAATCTATTATGCGCTCCCGGCTGACTGGAGACTATTCATTGAGTATAAACCGTACGAACCTAATTTCTATTCAACTGTAATTCAAGACTGGGGAACGTCGTTTTTGCTTGCAAACAAGTTGGGCGAAAAGGCATTTACCCTGGTGGACCTGGGGCATCACCTGCCAAACACGAACATCGAGCAGATTGTCGCCACGCTTATGATGGAAGGCAAACTGGGAGGCTTTCACTTCAACGATTCCAAGTACGGTGACGACGACCTTACGGTAGGAAGCATCAAGCCGTACCAGTTGTTCCTGATCTTTAATGAGCTCGTGTATGGCATGGAAAATCCCGTCTCCTCCAACCCCACACCCGCGTGGATGATCGATGCGAGTCACAACGTAAAAGATCCCCTGGAAGATCTGCTTCAGTCCGTCGAGGCGATCAAGTTAGCTTACGCGCAGGCGCTACTCGTCGACCGTGAAGAGCTGGAGGCAGCCAGGGAGAGCAACGACACCGTTATGGCACAGGAAATTCTCCAGAACGCCTATCGCACCGATCTTCGTCCCTTGTTGGCGGAAGCGCGGCTCAGAGCTGGGGGCGCCCTCGATCCTATCCGCGCCTTTCGTGCCCTGGGTGTACGAAAGCAACTGATCGCGGAGCGGGGTATGAAGACGGTGTCGACGGGATTATAGTCCTATGGTTCGGGTCGTCACGGCTGTCTTCGATATTGGCAAGACCAATAAAAAGTACTTCCTGTTCAATGAGGCGCTGGAAGAGATCCGCCATGAATATGCGGAGCTGCCCATGACCAGCGACGAAGACGGTTATCCGTGTGATGACGCGGTCGCGATTGTTGAATGGATAAAGTCGACAATCGACGGACTGCTGGGCAACCCGGACTTTCATTTGCGGGCGGTCAACTTCTCAACGTACGGCGCCACGCTGGTGCACCTCGACGACAAGGGGAATCCTGTCACGCCGTTATACAATTATCTCAAGCCTTTTCCATCCGAACTCGCTTCCCGGTTTCAGTCGACTCACGGTGCATCGCAAAACGATCTCGAAACGGCATCGCCTTTTCTTGGCATGCTGAATTCCGGGCTTCAGCTTTACTGGCTGAAATACGAACGTCCCGATCTTTTCCGCAATGTGCGGCATACGTTGCACTTTCCGCAATACCTGGCGTACGCGCTGACGGGAAAGATGGTGACCGAACCAACGTCGGTGGGATGTCATACAAAACTTTGGGACTTCAGGCGATCCGATTATCATTCGTGGGTCATTTCGGAAGGGCTTCGCGAGTTGTTCCCCGACATCGTTCCAACGTCAACGTCGTTCGAAGTGACGCGCAAGGGAAAATCGTTTCGCGTAGGCGTCGGCATACACGACAGTTCTTCCGCGCTGGCTGCTTACCTGATGCGTTCGCCGGATCCCTTTCTGCTGGTGTCGACCGGAACGTGGAGTATAACGATGAATCCCTTCACAGAGGAAAACCTTACCCGGGAGGAGCTCGAACGCGATTGCCTGAACTACCTTACCCCTGAGGGCAACCCCGTCAAGGCATCAAGGCTATTTCTGGGGCATGAACTGGACCATCAGTTGAAAACGCTGAACCGCCTGTTCGACCGCGACACCAAATACTATAAGCAGATCCGGCTCAATCAGAGTTTTCTTCGTGCCATTGAAGGAGGCGCTGTTGACAATCTCTATTATCCTGAGGTGCTGGGTAACGAAAAGCTTGTCGCCGATGTGTTTCGTCCCGTAAAATGGGATCCGCAGGGATGTGCATCCTACGAAGAAGCGTATCACCACATCATATGGGGCCTCGTCCGATTGCAGGTAGCCTCGGTCAGACTTGCGTTGGGGCGCTCGCCGATACGAAAAGTCTTTGTCGATGGCGGCTTCGTCGACAATGAACTCTACATCACCCTCCTCAGGCATTTTCTCCCCGACCTGATCATCGAACCATCCCGCGCGCCGCTGGGATCGGCGCATGGGGCCGCTGGGATCCTGGAGAAAGAATTGAAGAATTGAATGGTTGAGGAGTTGATGGCGTCGTGTAAACGACGGAGTTCCCGTTTTCGATCTACAGAGGTCCATTCAACACGGAACGTTCTGGTTAACTACTGCATCTGCGCCTATCGCGAACTGCCTACTGCCTACTGAGATAGCGCGCCAGCTCCTCCGTCGTCCCCATGTCCAATGCGCTGCCCTCCTCAAATTTTACGTAGTCGACATGGAATCCTTCTTTCATGGCGGCACGGATAATGTCTCCGATGTAGAGTTCGCGTGGCGTACCGTCGGTGCGGACCCCTTTTAGATCGTTGTCATTGAGTCGCCGTTTTATGTTGTCGTGTAGAAATTCCGTGAACGGAGGTCCCCATACGGCGTGAGCCCATCCATAGTTGAGGTCGGGGCGGTCTTCTTTTATCACGATATCGGTGAGCGTGTCGCCGTCAAACGCGACCATATCCCACGACTTGTACTGATTCGTTTTCACCAATCCCAGCACCACGTCGGCGTTGGTTTGTGTCAACTTCTCCTTTAGTTGCTCGAAATGATTTTCCGGGGTGCACACCATGTCGGGAAAGCCGAGCGCCACACCCTGGTCTTTAACAAAGGGATAAGCCTGATCCAGCGTGAATGGTGTGCCGTAGGGATGGATGATGACCAGGTAGGCGATGTTTACCCCCAGTTCACTACCATCCCGAAGATAGGCGGGGATATCCCACTTCCCGGGGCGCAGGATACAATAAATGTCGGTGATCCCGGCGAGCCGATAATAGCGGATGAGATTTTCGCATACGACGCTGCGTACAATACCGTTGGGGGTATTTTTAATGACGGGATAAACCTCCTTGCTGCAGGGGATGTTCCCCAGCCTGCTGCCGGTTCCGCCAGCGGGTATTAATCCGAAAAACTTCATCCTTCATCTTTCATTCACCCCATCCACTCACTCATTCACTCATCCACTCATTCACTCATTCACTCATTCTTTCTTCCTCCCCTTCATATACAGGTTCAGGAAGATGAACAGAACGACGAGGATGGTGGGCAATATCGCCATGTACTGCAAAGTTGCCCGAGGGCCTGCGGTGTCGATGGACCCACCCATGATCGGAAGAACCATGGAAGTAGCAACCATTCCCGCACCACCCATAATGGAGAGACCAAGTGCCCCGCTCTTAGGAATGTATTCGGAAACAAACCCGAGCATCGTCGGCCAGAAGTAACATACACCGATTGCAAACACGATGGCGGCCAGCATGGACATGGCTGCTCCTTGTGCTGCGCTTAGGAAATAAAGTCCTATAGCAGCAAATATTGCTGATCCCAGCAAGACACCTGCCGGATTAAGACGGTGTATAAGCGGACCGGCAAAGTAACGTCCTGTTGCCATGATGCCACTGATCACCACCAGGATGATCATGGGATTGATACCTGAATCCTGAAGCAATCCGTTGATCCACTGGTTTGTGCCCAACTCGGTCGACGCGGTAAGGAACATGCAGAAAAGAATAAACGGAAACAGGAGGCTCATCTTATTAACGACCAATCCCTCAATAATTACGGCAAGCACAATGACTGCTATGACAATGTAGGTGGTCGTTGACGAAAAGTCGATGGTGAGCGCCGGGATCGAAGCGGAAAGGATCATGTAGAATACCACGAGGATAATCGTTATCGGGGCACCGACATTCTTGAGCATATCCTTGTAGGAGACGCCTATGCTTACACGTTCCGTTTCTGGTATAGTCTGCCCGAAGAAGAGGAATCCGTACAACGCAAGAGGTATGAAAAGGAGGGAGGTAAGCACCTGCCAGCTAATACCCATTTGATCCATCAGCAGCCATGCGAGGAGTCCCCCGATCATAGCGCCCCCGGGGAACCAGACGTGGAACCGGTTCAGCATTTGGGTTTTGCGTTCTGGGTAAATGGTTGCGACCAGCGGATTGCAGGCCGCTTCGACGTTGCCGTTGCCGAAACCAATGAAGACATTGGATATGAAAAGCATGGTCTTGTCTTTCGACATGAGCAGCAGGATCAACCCGATGAGGTGGGATGCAAAAGCAATCCATACAATCGATCGCGTCTTGACGGCATCAATGATCAGACCTCCCAGGAACATCGCTATCGTGAAGCCCCAGAAAGCCGGACCGAAAGCCCAGCCGATCTCTTCGCCTGTCAGGCCGTATTCCGAATTGAATACCCCTTCGATTTTGGCGCGTATTGCAAACGTTAGGGAAGTTACCAGGAGGGCAAGGCAACTGGCTATGAAAAGCCGGTTGGCGTTGAAAGGTTTTTCCATGAGGTTCGAGGTTTAAGTAGCCCCAATATGGTTCGAAAAATGTTTTTGTGCAACCGTTTGTCCTGTCCCCGGCAGCCCGCAAGACCACCAAACCGAAGCCGGAAGTCATCCGTCGCCCGATGATGGGGATGGGCGACCTTTTGAAGGTAGAGCGGTTTACACGGCGTAATTTTGCAGGTACACCGTATCCCAATACCGTTGCGAACCATGCGACTAATAGTAGCCTTGATGGTCTTGTCATTTCCCGTCCTGGGCCAATCGTCCAGCTATGGCGACTTCAAGATCTTTGAAAACCAGATCATCTACCAACACGTGTTCGACTGTTCTTCCATGACCGTGGAGTTACTCGACTCGGTGCTGCGTGCAACCCCGGGTGTTACCGATGTTGCAGTAAAAGACGGAACGATCACCGCCAGGCTCAGTGACCTCATGGTGGACTACAAAAAATTCAAGTTTCCCCAGGTAAGCACGCCGCCTATCGTTCAGACCGGTCAGTTTGGCGGACGGTTGACAGCCCAGGTCAAAGACGGGCGTTACCGGATCACGCTGGAAGAAATCACGATGAAGGGGAACATAGGCTACAAGAACATTCCCGACCCCGAGCCCATGACCGGCTACGCCACGATCAAGAGCGCCACGATGCTGGGACAGGACTGGTGCCGCCCGAACATGCTCGGCCTCCTCAACCAGGCGCTCAACGACCACTTTACCTGCAAATCCGATCCCACCACTTCGGATTGGTAACCTGCGGGTCCACCGGATATCCCTTTAACCGCCAACGCAGCGCGTAGAATCGCTGCTGTCCGTACCTCACAATGAGGCCGGTATGACCGCACATTGTGGTGGTCCCTACAGCGGCCACCGATCTTCAATTATCAGGGTAAAGCGACTTTCACCTTTCACAATTATTTCCTTACTTATCGCCCTCAAAAACAGCAGTTTCAAGGTAACCATTAACAATTATTAGCACGCATGGCAAGAAAATTACGCATGGGGATGGTAGGAGGAGGCATCGGCTCTTTCATCGGTCCGGTACATAGAAAAGCAGCCGGAATCGATGGACAAATAGAGCTGGTATGTGGAGCCTTCAGTATCGATCCGGAGGAATCGAAAGAAACAGGCAAATCCCTCTATCTCAACCCCGACCGGGTGTATGGCACCTACCAGGAGATGTTCGAACGCGAAAAGAACCTTCCGGCCGATGAGCGGATGGACTTTGTCTCCGTGGTCACACCCAACCATGTTCATTTCGGACCTTCCAGGATGGCGCTTGAAAGTGGGTTCCACGTCGTAGTGGAAAAGCCGATTGCTTTTTCGTTGCAGGAGGCGAAAGCGCTGAAGCGGCTCGTAGAAAAGACCGGCCTGATCCTGGCGCTGACCCATACGTACACCGGATATCCCATGGTTAAGGAAGCGCGGAACATCGTTGCTTCAGGCAAGCTCGGAAAGATCCGCAAGGTTTATGCGGAATATCCGCAGGGATGGCTTTCGACCATGCTCGAAAAGACCGGAAACGCGCAGGCGTCATGGCGTACCGACCCGAAGCAGTCGGGTGCAGGAGGTGCCATCGGCGACATCGGGACGCACGCTGCCAACCTGGCGGAATACATCACGGGTGCGCGTATCACCGAGATCTGTGCACTGCTCAATATTACCGTCAAAGGACGCAAGATCGATGACGACAGCTCCATGTTGTTGCGTTTCGACAATGGTGCGTCGGGCACGCTCATGGCTACTCAGGTTGCCGCCGGCGAGGAGAACAACCTTAACATCCGGGTGTATGGCGAAAAGGGCGGACTGGAATGGCATCAGGAAGAACCAAACACGCTCGTGCTGAAATGGCTTGATCGGCCGCGCGAAATCCTGAGGGCCGGGTGGGGCTATTTGTCGGATGACGCAAAAGCGTTTATCCGCACACCGTCGGGTCACCCCGAAGGGTACCTGGAGGCGTTCGCTAATATTTACAGGGCATTCACAAAGGCCGTGCGCGATTATAAACCGGGACGGAAAATCAATCCGGCCAAATACGACTTCCCTGATGTCGACGATGGTGTTCGCGGCATGAGCTTCGTCGAGACCGTGATCCGGTCGGCCAACTCGTCGCGGAAATGGACGACGTTAAAGTAACCCTCCACATTCAAACGCACGCATCATGAAGACCTTAAAGGGACCCGCAATTTTTCTCGCCCAGTTTATGGGCGACACACCACCGTTCAATAACCTTAAGTCCATCTGTCAGTGGGTGGCATCCCTGGGATACAAGGGCGTCCAGATACCCACGTGGGACAGCCGCTGCATCGATCTGCAGAAGGCGGCGGAAAGCAAGGACTACGCCGACGAAATCCGCGGGACGGTAGGGGAGTACGGCCTGGAGATCACAGAACTGTCAACGCACCTGCAGGGCCAGCTTGTTGCTGTGCACCCGGCATACGATGAGTTGTTCGACGGTTTTGCACCAAAATCGGTGAGGAAAAAACCGAAGGAACGCACGGCATGGGCGGTTAACCAGCTCAAGTATGCCGCAAAGGCCAGCAAGAATCTGGGTGTGAAGGCACACGCTACGTTCTCTGGCGCCCTCATGTGGCACACAGTCTATCCCTGGCCGCAGCGCCCAGCCGGACTGGTGGACGACGCATTCAAAGAGCTGGCCAAACGATGGCTTCCGATCCTCAATGCATTTGATAAAGTCGGTGTGGATGTTTGTTATGAGATCCACCCAGGCGAAGACCTTCACGATGGGGTTACCTTCGAGCGTTTTTGGGAGGCGACGGGCAGACATCCCCGCGCAAACATTCTGTACGATCCGAGCCACTTTGTGCTGCAACACCTCGACTACCTTCAGTACATCGATTTCTATCACGAATTCATCAAGATGTTTCACGTCAAGGATGCGGAGCTCAATCCCACAGGAAAGAGCGGCGTATACGGAGGTTACCAGGATTGGATAGACCGTCCCGGTAGGTTTCGCTCACTCGGCGATGGTCAGGTCGATTTCCAATCCATCTTTTCGAAGCTTGCTCAGTACGACTACGATGGATGGGCTGTTCTCGAATGGGAGTGTTGCATCAAACACCCTGAACAGGGAGCGGCGGAAGGCGCGCCGTTTATCAGGGATCATATCATCCGTGTCACGGAAAAAGCATTCGACGATTTTGCATCCGCTGGTGTCGATCAAAAACTCAACCGGCGTATTTTAGGACTTACTAAATGATAAAAGTATAATAATGACTATGAAACGTTCACTTGTTGTTGCCCTGGTCCTCTCATTTTCAGCATTCGTGCTGACTTCATGCGGAGGTGGAAAAAAAGATGAAACGAAATCTGACGACGCCTACGGCGAGTATGAAATACCTGGTGATGAAGACCAAAAGTCTCAGCCCGCTGATTCCGCGCCGGAAACGACTGCACAGACGGACACGGCCGCGCCTGCTGGTGGCGGCGATGAGGCGATTGCTGAAGGGAAGGCGCTTGTCGATGCTAACGACTGCAAGACGTGCCATCACCCCACCAATAAGATCATCGGTCCTGCCCATACCGAAGTAGCAAAGAAATACGAGTTTACAGAAGCCAATGTGAAGTTGCTGGCCAAAAAAATAATTGATGGCGGAAGCGGCGTATGGGGAGAGATCCCGATGAGCCCACACCCCAACGTGAGCCAGGAAGATGCTGAAAAGATGGCACGCTACGTGCTGTCGCTGGATGGTGAGAAAGAGAAGTAATCCCGAAAACCAAAAACACCATGAGACGAAGAGACTTTATTCACGCCTCGGCTGCGGCTATGGCAGGAATGCTTGCCGTGCCCGCCCTGGCGGAAACGGCGGCTAAAAAGCGCAAGATCGGAATTCAGCTCTACACCCTTAAGGACGTCATCAACAACGATCCCAAGGGCATCCTGAAGCAGCTCGCATCATTCGGCTACACCGAGCTGGAAACGTTCGGCTACCAGGATGGAAAACTGTTTGGCCTCACCGTCGCTGAATACGGTAACGAGGTGAAAGCGCTTGGCATGCAAACGGTCAGTGGTCACTTCGGTATCGATCTCGTGCGGAATGACTGGGAGCGCACGGTTGCCGACGCAAAAGCCCTGGGCCAGTCATACGCGTGTGTGCCCTGGCTTCCCGAGGAGGACCGCTCACTCGACGGAATTAAGGCAGTCTGCGAAACGATCAACAAGGCCGCGGAAGTCTGCAAGAAGTACGGCATTAAGATGGGGTATCACAATCACGACTTCGAATTCAAGGATGCCGGAAACGGCAAGCTGCTCTACGACGTCATGCTCGAGGAACTAGATCCAAAGCTTGTGAGCATGGAGATGGACCTGTACTGGGTGATATACGCAGGACAGGACCCGCTGGCGTATTTCAAGAAATATCCGAAGCGCTTCGAACAATGGCACGTGAAGGATCGCGATAAGCAGGTACCCGATCGCAATACCGAAGTAGGCAGTGGGTCGATCGACTTCAAGGCAATTTTTGCTCAGGCAAAATTGTCCGGAATGAAACACTTCTATGTGGAACAGGAATATTTCGCACGTCCGTCTATCGAAAGCGCACGGATTTGCATCGAAAACCTGAAGAAGATGCTATGAGCATTACGAGGGTATAACCGAAAAGTGCCACCTTGCGTGGCATTTTTTCGTTTTATTCTGGAATCCGGTTCTGGTACAACAAACCTAATCCCCCCGCGACATCATGCGCATTCTCAACCTCGTCCTTGCCGTCATGTTCGTGATCTTTGCCTTTTTGCAGGTCAATGATCCCGATCCGTTGATCTGGATTTCTATTTACGGACTGACGGCTGTTGCTTGCGTGCTCGCGGCTTTTGATGTGTATCTTCCAAAAGCCCTGGCTGTTTTTGGCGTGCTACTCATTGCCTACTCGGTGTTCTATTTTCCGGGGTTGGAGGAATGGCTGAATCACGACAACAAGAGCATGCTTTTCGACAACCTGGCGAAAATGGAGCATCTTTACATTGAAGAGTCGCGCGAATTCCTGGGGTTGATGATCTGTGTTGCGGTGCTTGCCATGCACCTGATTCGCTGGAAGCGGTTGCAGCGTTGAAAATATCCACCCGTCTGAAAGCCCGTCACGCGAACCTATATTCGGACCTTTAGGCCTTTTTTTCCCTCCAAATTTCTAAATTGAAGGCACATCGATCCCTTACCTTTGGTATCGTTTGCAGGGACGCGAAATCCCTTCGGAGGGATCGACCTTACAACTTGAATCTAAAAATCGGTATTCATGAAAAGATGGGTCCTGCAGCTTGGTCTATGTCTGCCATTCCTGTTCACATTCTGTTCTTCACCTAAGGAAAAAATCCCGCCAGTGAGCACTTCAAAGCCGCCCGGAAGGATGATCATCTATCAGATGCTGCCGCGATTGTTCGGGAACAAGACTCAGGTTAACCAGAAATACGGTACGCGGGAGGTCAACGGCGTCGGAAAATTCAATGACATTACGGACACCGTACTGGTCACGCTCCGCGACATGGGCATTACCCACGTGTGGTATACCGGCGTTCTGGAACATGCGACGCTCTCGGATTATTCCTCGTACGGCATTCCCGCAGACGATCCTGCCGTCGTTAAAGGCCTGGCGGGATCACCTTATTCCATCCGCGACTACTACGATGTGGATCCCGACCTCGCCATCAGCGTTCCTGATCGTATGAAAGAATTTGACGCGCTCATCGCCAGGACGCACGCGGCGGGATTGAAAGCGATCATCGACTTTGTGCCGAACCATGTCGCTCGCGCCTATCACTCCGACAACAAGCCGGAAGGCGTCCGCGATTTTGGCGAAGACGATGACACCTCAGTGGCATATAGTCCCAACAACAACTTCTATTACCTTCCGGGGACTTCCTTTGTAGCGCCACGCAGACCCTTGCCCCCTGGACTGGAAGGACAGTTCAAGGAATCGCCAGCGAAGGCAACCGCCAACAACCAGTTCCGCCCTGATCCTTCTGTCGACGACTGGTTCGAAGCGGTCAAGCTCAACTATGGTGTTGACATCCAGGGAGGCGGCGCAAAGTCGTTCGACCCCGTCCCGGATACCTGGAACAAGATGAAAGACATCCTTCTTTTCTGGGCACACCGTCAGGTAGATGGCTTTCGTTGCGATATGGCGGAAATGGTTCCTGTGGAATTCTGGCACTGGGTGATACCGCAGGTGAAGGCCGTCAACCCTGAAATCGTATTTATTGCCGAGATCTATAACCCCGACGAATACAAAAACTACCTGGAGCAGGGTGCCTTTGATTATCTCTATGATAAGGTCCTTCTTTATGATACGTTGCGAAATCTTGTAGCAGGCAAGGGGAGCACCCTTGCAATTGACGGGATTCAGCAACGTCTAAAGGGCATCAACCACAACATGCTCCACTTTATGGAAAATCATGACGAGCAGCGGATGGCCTCGCCCTTCTTTGCCGGCGACATCTGGAAAGGTTGTCCTGCCATGGTTATCAGTGCCACTATTGATCGCGGACCCGTGATGATCTATTTCGGTCAGGAAGTGGGCGAGCCGGGTGCCGGCGACGAAGGATTTTCCGGAGAAGACGGACGAACCACGATTTACGACTACTGGGGTGTGCCGGAACTTCAAAAGTGGATGAACGGCGGAAAGTTCGACGGTGAGTTGCTTTCGATGGAACAAAAGCAACTACGGATGTTTTACACCGACGTACTCAACCTCGCAGGGTCTAACCCTGCATTCACAGCAGGCGACTATTACGACATCACAGCATTCAATGTAGAGAAGGGTAACATCACGCCCGATGTGCACGCATTCATGAGGGTCGCCCCCGATGAGAAAATGCTCGTGGTCAACAGCTTCAACCGTGAACCGCGAACCGTACGGATTCAGATACCTCCTGACGTAGCGCAAGCGGCCGGCTTCGACGAAGAAACGGCGTATATAGGACGCGATCTCTTGTGGAGGGAAATTGATATTGGATTTGATGAGAACATGAGCTTTGAACTGCTGGTGAAGCCGTACAGCTGTTTCATCTTCAAGATTAAATAAGCGCACAACGCATGGCCGCGGACGCGAATGGAAGGGTACGGGTTCTCATCGCTAATGTACAACCGTCGGTTGACGGCGGACGCTATCCGGCCAAGCGGACTATCGGAGAGAAGGTAGATGTGACCGCCGACATCATCGCGGATGGTCATGATCACATTCGCGCCCTGTTGCTGTACCGTCATTTGTCAGTGGATGAGTGGACCCAGGTAGAAATGGTTCACGAAAACAACGACACCTGGCGGGCTTCTTTCGTCACCTCCGAAAAGGGAGTTTACCTTTTCACGGTCAAAGCGTGGATCGACCATCTGGATACCTGGTACGACGGCTTTCGCAAGAAAGCAGCCGCCGGAGTGGATACTCCAGTTGAATTGCTCGAAGGAGCTCAACTACTACGTGACGCAGCCGCAGGAAAAGCTACTCCGCGGGTAACCGAACTGGTGGCGCTCATGCAGGACGTCTCGAAACACACCCTCGCCAGGGAACAGGTGCTGAACCGCGAATTCGCTGACATTGTCCGGAGTTATCCGCTCGAACGGCACGCGGCCCGGCATACCCCCGAACTTCAGGTCCGCGTGGAGCAACGGAAAGCCAACTTCAGCACATGGTACGAACTCTTCCCCCGATCCGCTGCCCTGGAAGGGGGCCGTCACGGCACCTTCAGGGATGTAATACGACTCCTGCCGCGCATCCACGCGATGGGTTTCGACGTCCTGTATCTTCCACCCATACATCCCATTGGCGAAATCAACCGCAAGGGAAAGAACAACTCCGAGCGTTCTGCGGACGGTGAACCGGGGTCGCCCTGGGCAATCGGAAACAAACACGGCGGACATAAAAGCATTCACCCTGAGCTTGGCACGCTGGAGGACTTTCATGCGCTCGTCGAAGCCGCGTCAAAGCTGGGCATCGATATCGCGATGGACATTGCATTTCAATGCGCACCCGATCACCCTTACGTGAAGGAACACCCGCAATGGTTCCGCCGGCGTCCCGATGGTTCAATTCAATACGCCGAAAATCCTCCAAAAAAATACCAGGACATTTACCCATTCAATTTTGAGACGGACGACTGGAAGGCACTATGGGAAGAACTCCGGTCGGTGTTCTTTTACTGGATCGAACAGGGCATAAAGATATTCCGCGTCGACAACCCCCATACCAAGCCCATACGTTTCTGGGAGTGGGTTATTGCTGAAGTAAAGCGACGCTATGACGATATCATCTTCCTGTCGGAAGCATTTACACGGCCCAAGGTGATGGCCGCGCTCGCGCGAGTCGGCTTTACACAATCGTACACCTATTTCACCTGGCGTGTCACCCGGAGTGAACTGACCGACTATATGAATGAGCTCGTAAGCAGCGAGCTCCGCAACTATTTCCGCCCTAACTTCTGGCCGAATACGCCGGACATTTTGCCGTATCACCTCCAGCACCAGGGAGAAAACATATTCATCATCCGGTTAGCGCTCGCCGCAACACTGTCGTCGAACTATGGAATTTACGGACCACCGTACGAATTCTGTGAGAACATACCGGTGGAGGGCAAAGAGGAATACTTTGACTCGGAAAAATACGAGATCAAACAGTACGCGTGGAAGAAGACAAACCGGATGACGGACATCATCACGCTCATCAACAAGGCCCGCAAGGAACACGCCGCCCTTCAATCGACTTGGAACATCCGGTTTCTCAATATAGAAAACCCAAACCTGGTAGCTTACCTCAAAGCCACTGATGATTTGGAGAGCATCTTTCTTATCGTTGTAAACCTTGATCCGCATACGCGGCACTCAGGGTATGTGCAACTGCCTATGGATGTGCTGAAGATGCAGTGGCCGATTAACGTGAAGCTTCACGATCTCATCACCGATGAACACTACACCTGGACGCAGGAGTGGAATTATGTCGAGCTCGACCCGCATGTGATGCCCTTTCACCTTTTCAGGCTGGAAATCCACGAATCGTATCAGTGATGTGTGCGAAAGTCAAAAACGGAGGGAAGCTGTGGTACAAGGATGCAATCATCTATGAGCTGTCAGTACGTGCCTTTCACGACAGTAACGGTGACGGCATGGGCGACTTTCCCGGACTCATCCAAAAGCTTGATTACCTGGAGGACCTCGGCGTTAACACGCTATGGCTTTTACCGTTTTATCCATCGCCGTTGCGGGATGATGGGTACGACGTCACCGACTATTGCGATGTGGCGCCTGAATACGGCACCATGGCCGACTTTCGGGCCTTCCTCAAGGAAGCGAAACGTCGGGGAATGCGTGTGATCATTGAACTTATCCTTAACCATACATCCGACGAACACCCGTGGTTTAAGAGAGCAAGAGCGGAGAAGACCTCAAGCGTTACCCGGAATTACTACGTGTGGAGCGACAATAACACGGGCTTTTCCGACGCCCGGGTCCTGGGTTCGAATACGTCGAATTGGACGTGGGACGAGGAGGCAAAAGCATACTACTGGAGTCGCTTCGGTAGGTACCTGCCTGAACTCAACTACGAAAATCCGAAGGTACAGATTGAGATGATCCGTGTAGCCGACTTCTGGCTGAAGAAGGGCGTCGACGGTTTTCGACTCTCGTCCGTGCCCTTTCTCTTCGAAGAAGAAGGTACGGGTTGTGAGAATCTGCCACAAACGCACGCGTTCGTACGAAAGCTGCGCGCGCACATGGACAAACAGTACGACAATCGTATACTTATTGCGGAAGCCAACCTGTGGCCGGAAGATGCCGCCAGCTATTTCGGCGATGGCGACGAGTGTCACATGGCTTTTCACTATCCGCTCATGCCGCGAATATTCCTATCCTTGCGTACAGAGGACAACTACCCCATAACGGATATCATCAGCCAGACGCCGGACATTCCACCGGAAGGGCAGTGGGCGCTGTTCCTCCGCAATCACGATGAGTTGGGCCTGGAGATGGTGACGGAAGAAGAGAAGGACTACCTGCTGAAGGCGTACGCTAGCGACCCGGGCATGAAGTTCAATGCCGGCATCAACCGCCGGCTGGCGCCGCTGCTGAACAACGATCGCCGCAAGGTCGAATTGCTACACGCGCTGCTGTTCTCGCTTCCGGGTTCCCCGGTTATTTATTATGGGGACGAGATCGGCATGGGAGACAACGTCTATCTCGGCGGCAGGGCTGGAGTGAGGACCCCGATGCAGTGGGACATGAATGTCAACGCCGGGTTCTCTACGGCGAACCCACAAAAGTTGTATTTGCCCGTCAACACTGACCCGGTCTATCGCTACGAGTCGGTCAACGTCATGATGCAGGAGGAGAACCCATCCTCGTTGCTACACTGGATCAAACACATCATCACTGTGCGTAAGCGTATTGCCGCGTTTGGACGGGGCACAATGAAATTTTTGCACAGCTCCAATTCGAAGATCCTTTGTTTCGTGCGCACCTTTGAATCGCGACACGTGATCGTGGCAGCTAACCTTTCCCAGTTCTCACAATCAGCCATACTTGATTTATCCGACTTCAAGCATTGTGATGTTACCGAGGCATTCAGCCAAAACCGTTTTAGAAGCATTGGTGAAGGCGACTACGACATTACGCTGGGACCTTATGGCTATTTCTGGTTCGAAGTAGATACCTCCGATCATGACATGCGACCGAACGGCGACGCGGAGTTGCCCGAATTGCGATCCGATCTTTCGTGGGAACGATTATTCGGCAACTACAACACCGTGCGTACCATCGAGCGAAAAATTCTCCCGTCGTTTATCCGGAAGTGTCGATGGTTTGGTGGAAAGGCCCGGGCGATTAGCGGGATTCGCTTCCACCGAAATTTTCCCCTGAAGGTGCAGGACGACACACACCATCTCACGGTCGTGGAGGTGCAGTATGTTCAAGGGTTACCAGAATTTTATTTCATTCCGTTGGGCTTCGTTCCGGCCGACCAGCTTATGGACAAAGCCGAGTACACCACACAGGCGGTCGTATGTAGAGCGGAACTTCACAACACCGTGGGATTTATCCTGGACAGCAGCTACATAAGACCGTTTCGCGATTACCTGTTTTCTTCGATACAACGGGACACTGAAATAAAAGAGGACGGGGCCGTGCTGACGTTTCGTTCGGGCCTCTTCTCACGGCTCTCTACGGTGCGCGACGTGGAATCCCGATTGCTGAAGTCGGATCAAAGCAACACGGCTGTCATTTACAATGATCAGTATTTTTTGAAATTCTACCGGAAAATAGAACCGGAGTTGAATCCGGAACCGGAGATCATCCGGTTCCTGACCGAGAATACCACGTTCCGCAACAGTCCCCGCTTTGCCGGGAGCATTGAATTACGCGACGAGTCGGGTGGTACCTACGTTTTTGCTCTCATGCAGGAAAAAGTGGAGCACCAGGGCGACGCCTGGGTGATGACCGTCGACTCGGTAGGAAGATTCTATGAACGCGTGCTCGCCAGTCCACATCGGGATGATGTCCCGCCACTCGTCGACCATCCGGTATTGCGGTTTGAAGAGTCGCCGCCGCTCATCCAGGAGTTGATCGGTCGTGGCTTCTATGAGCGTATCGCGCGACTAGGCCAGCGCACTGCGGAATTGCACCTCGCCCTCGCATCAAAACCCGATGGCGACCCCGCGTTTGCGCCTGAACCGTTCACAGCGAATTACCAGCGGTCGCTATATTCATCGTTGCGCAAGCTCGTGCGCGAACGGTTCAATTTACTGCGACAGGCTCTTCCGGGATTGCGGCCCGAGACGCGCGCCGTCGCCAACCGCGTCCTGGCCCTGGAGGAAGATATCCTTGATTGCTTCAGCGAGATATACAAGACTCGTATCCGCGCCATGAAAACGCGGATTCATGGCGACTATCACCTCGGGCAGGTGTTGTTCACAGGAAAGGACTTCATCATAATTGACTTTGAAGGTGAGCCTGGATTTTCTTTCAGCGAACGCCGGCTTAAGAAACATCCGCTTAAGGATGTGGCGGGGATGATGCGGTCCATTCACTATGCGGCATTCGGGAAGATCCTACTCAATGAAAACTATCGTGAGCAAGACCTGGAAACGCTGGAGGCCTGGGCTGAGCAATGGCAGCATTACGTAGCCCGGTACTACATGGGCGCCTATCTCGAACGAACCGGTGAAAAGGAGTTTACGGAGGAGCACGAGGTGCTGATCCGGACGTTCCTGCTGGAAAAAGCGGTATACGAGCTGGGATATGAGCTAAATGGCAGGCCCGATTGGGCTATTGTTCCTTTGCGAGGTATATTGTATCACATGACGCGATACTTTACGGCCTATAGAATCAATGGGAAAAAGGACAAAAAGTAAGACCACGGCAGAGGCGCCCGAATCTTTCAGCCTGCTTACCGACTTCGACATCTACCTCTTCAAGGCGGGCAAACACTTCCGGCTACATGAAAAGCTGGGAGCACACCTCATGGAATTTAGGGGCGAGCGGGGTACGTACTTTGCCGTTTGGGCGCCGAATGCCAGCCAGGTTTCCGTAATCGGGAACTTCAATCATTGGCGCGCGGGACAGCACCCGTTAAGTCCGCGGTGGGATGAAAGTGGGATTTGGGAGGGTTTCTTTCCGAATATCGGCAAGGGGGAGGCGTATAAGTATGCCATTCGCTCCAACACAGGTGAAATGCTCGAAAAAGCCGATCCCTTCGCTTTTTATTGTGAGCCACCACCGCTGACAGCGTCGGTAGTGTGGGAACACGATTACAAGTGGCGCGACACGGCGTGGATGAAAAAACGAAAGGAATCCGATCCCGGAAAAGCCCGGCCGTTTGCCGTCTATGAAGTTCATATCGGATCGTGGAAGAAAGTATTGCACGACAACAACCGGTCCCTGAACTACGATGAACTCGCAAACGAACTGGTGGCTTATGTAGCGGATATGGGATACACACACGTGGAGTTCCTGCCCGTGATGGAGCACCCGTTCTTTGGATCGTGGGGATACCAGATCACCGGTTATTATGCGCCAACGAGCCGGTTCGGAACTCCGGAGGATTTCATGCACCTGATTGACAAGTTTCATCAGGCGGGCATTGGCGTCATCCTCGACTGGGTACCGTCGCATTTCCCCGGCGACGCTCATGGACTGTTCAACTTCGACGGAACGCACCTTTATGAGCACGCCGACCCGAGGAAGGGATTTCACCCCGACTGGAAAAGCTACATCTTTAATTATGGCCGTAACGAGGTGCGTTGCTTTCTCATCAGCAATGCGCTGTTCTGGCTCGAACAATACCACGCGGATGGCCTTCGGGTGGATGCCGTGGCTTCCATGCTTTACCTCGACTACTCGCGAAAGCCAGGAGAATGGATTCCCAATCAATATGGCGGCAACGAGAATCTTGAGGCCATCGGCTTCCTAAAGGAATTTAACGAGGTGGTGTATGGGGAAATCCCGGATTGTGTCACTATCGCCGAGGAGTCGACCTCCTGGCCGGGCGTTTCTCGACCCACGTACCTTGGTGGATTGGGATTTGGTCAGAAATGGATGATGGGATGGATGCACGACACGCTCAACTTCTTCAGGAAGGACCCCATTCATCGCAAGTACCATCAGAACGAAATTACGTTCAGCCTGATGTACGCCTTCACGGAGAATTTTATGCTGCCACTTTCCCACGATGAAGTCGTCCACGGCAAGGGGTCGCTTATCGGCCGGATGCCCGGCGACGAATGGCAGCGATTTGCAAATCTCAGGTTGCTGTACGCCTACATGTACACCCACCCGGGCACGAAGCTGTTATTCATGGGCGGTGAATTCGGGCAGACATCGGAGTGGAATCACAATCATGGTCTCGACTGGCATCTTCTCGAGTTCGATTTTCATCAGGGCGTACGCAAATTTATCATAGAGCTGAACCGGTTCTACCGCACGGAAAGGGCTTTGTACCAGTATGCCTTTGACCACCGCGGCTTCCAATGGGTGGACTACAGCGACCGGGAAAACAGCGTGATCATTTATCAGAGACAAGGCGAGGATCCGCAGGACTTGCTCGTCGTCATCTGCAACTTTACGCCCGCCGTGCGAAACCATTACCGCGTGGGGGTGCCGCACCGGGGATACTGGAGGGAAGTATTGAATTCGGACGACCGCACCTATGGCGGTAGTGGTATTTTGAATACGGGGCTGTTTATGACCGCTCCCGTGAAGTATCATGGCCGTGATTTTTCGGTTACGCTGACACTCCCTCCGCTGGCCGTTTCCGTGCTTAAATGCGAACGTGAGGTCAGCGAATTCGAATTCGATGGTTCTTGAACGGTATGCGATGCTTTTCCCGGTGAGGAATGCTGGAGACGGAACGGCTCAGGGGAATTAGGAATTATTATTGCAATACTAATATTACATCTGCCTGCCTGCGACATTAAGCACCGCGGGGCGTCTGCAAGGAGTAGCTTTGCGAACATAAGGCGGAATTAAAGCTTGAATAACAGTGGAGCGATATATTTGTATACATGGTCATTTTTATCAGCCGCCGCGGGAAAACGCGTGGCTTGAGGTAATCGAAGTCCAGGATTCAGCGCACCCGTATCACGACTGGAACGAGCGGATTGCTGCGGAATGCTATGCGCCCAATACCGCTTCGCGTATCCTGGATGCAAAGGGAATCATCCGCAATATCATCAACAACTATTCCCGGATCAGCTTCAATTTCGGTCCGACCCTGCTCTCCTGGATGGAGGAGAACGATCCCGAAACGTATGAGGCTGTCCTCCGCGCGGATGCCGAAAGCGCGTCCAGGTTTTCAGGTCATGGCTCAGCCCTGGCACAGGTGTACAACCATGCCATCATGCCGCTTTGCAACGCGCGCGACAAAGAGACGCAGGTGTACTGGGGAATTAAAGACTTTGTTTTCCGGTTTAAGCGCCACCCCGAAGGTATGTGGCTCGCGGAAACGGCGGTTGATCTCGAAACCCTTGAGTTGCTTGCCAAATACGGCATCAAGTTTACCATCCTCGCGCCGCGTCAGGCGAGGGCTGTCCGCAACGTCGGGGCCAAAGCCTGGCAGGAGGTGGATGAGGCGTTGCTCGACACGCGACGTCCTTACACGTGCCAGCTGCCATCGGGTAAGTCGATAACCATCTTCTTCTACCATGGCGGCCTTTCACAGTCGGTCGCCTTCAACGGCCTGCTGAATGACGGCGACCGGTTTGCACAGGCACTCATGGATGGATTCGACGCGCGCACCGAACGCCAGCTCGTCAATATTGCCACGGACGGCGAAACCTATGGACACCATCACAAGCACGGCGACATGGCGCTGGCATATTGCCTTGACGAAATCGATAGCAGCAATAACGCCCGGCTAACCAACTATGGCGAGTACCTCGCGATGACCGACGTTGTCGACGAAGTGCAAATTCATGAGAACAGCTCATGGAGTTGCGTTCATGGCGTGGAACGTTGGCGCGACAACTGCGGGTGTAACACCGGGGGACACCCCGAATGGCACCAGCTTTGGAGGAAGCCACTGCGGGAGGCGCTCGACTGGCTGCGCGATCAGCTGGCACGCATCTACAACTTTGAAGGTTCACTGATCCTGAAGGATCCCTGGCAGGCGAGGAATGAATACATCAGCGTCATCCTCGACAGGAGGGACGAGGTAGTTGATCGTTTCCTGAAAGAGCACAGCTCGGTGGACACTCAGGCCAATCACATTCTGCGGTTGCTCGAGATGCAACGGCATTCCATGCTCATGTTTACGAGCTGCGGCTGGTTCTTCGACGAGGTGTCGGGCATAGAGACTACGCAAATCCTGCAGTACGCCTGCCGGGCCATACAACT
>DASVCT010000231.1:0-7099 GCA_036381475.1 Cyclobacteriaceae bacterium | reverse complement strand
GGGTATAGGGGTATAGGGGCAGCACGGAATACACTTGGGTTGCTTCTTAGGGTACCGATTACCGGATGGGAGTCTTTCGCGAGACGCACAGCCGTGCGTCTCTACCTGGCATCTGCTACCGATTACCCTATTGCCCTACATCCTTATTTCCTTATTTCCTTATTTCCCTATTTCCCTATTTCCCCAAAAATCAGTTGGCGAACTTCTCCATCTCCTCGTTGAAGGTTTCCTTGAATTTCTCGTAGTCATAGTCGATGCGCAGGCGCTCATCGTTGGAAAGGCGTTCGTTGTAGCTGGCCACGAGATCATCGGCGGACAGTTCGATGGCGATGTATGTCTTGTAGGTGCCGTCGCTGGTCTTGACTTGTTTCTCGCAGATCGTCTTGATGCCCTGGAGCTTTTGGTTTACAACTTCGCGATTGAGTTGCTCGAAACGTTCTTCGATCTCCTCCTTGTTATTCATTTCGCGAGAGTTCAGGTAGTTGTCCGTAACTGCCTTGACCGTTGTCTGAATGCTTGCAGCGAGTTCACCGCGCGCATTAGCCAGTGCCTTTTTCTTGGAGGCAGCAAGGTCCATACTTTCACCCAGCGAATTGGCCCGGAAAAATTTGCTATTGGTGAAATACTCGGATCCGGAGCAGGGAATGTTTACTTCTTCTTCTCCCTTGGGAAGCGCTTTCGATTTGCAGCCGGCCACATACAATGCGGCAAGCGCAAAAAGCATCAATGGAATAGAGGCGGATAACTTTTTCATTGGTTTAACATTTTATGAACTGAGTACAAAAAAAGTCTTCATGTTTACTGGCGTCGGAACCGACGGAACGTCGCCCCATGCTTAAAAATGTGGCTCGTCACAGCTAAAGGGCAATTTCAATACCAATTTAGCCAAACGCGTATTTTTTCATTGTAAGATGGTGTTAATCAGGTCTTTCAGTCGCCCATCTTCCAAACTTTCCGTTGTATTGTTATAGGCGTCGATGCTGGACCGGTCGTAATCCAGGCCATATCCCTTGATCCGATCCAGGGTCAGCGCATAGATTTCCGTCCCTTCCCGGGCGCTGGACACGCGGATGGTTCCATTCAGATAGGTAATGAAGATGCTACCGGCCACGCTCCCCTCCTCCGTATTCGTAGTCACGTCAAACCACAGGTCGGCCGAGTCTCTTGTTTGGGTGAACTCGAAGCCCTGGCGTGTCAGGTAGTTCTTCAGCGTATTGCTGATGAGCAAGTGAGGGTTTTCGCGACCGAAGGACCGCTCGCTTCCTGTGAGGTACACCAGTGGACGACGCACCCGCAGGATCACCTGGTCGGAAGGCACCCGCAGGGATTGTGTGATGAGGGTGAAGATCGGCGACGTTGCGGTTCCTGCCAGCGTTTCCGTGTCGACGCTGATGCCTACCGACTGTTCCACTTCCGCAGATCCGATCCGGGTAAGAAGGATCCGGCAGTTGCCATTGGCATCGGTGGAATAGGTTGGGAACACTTCACCTTCTCCCTTCATAAACGCGGCCCGCAACGGAAGGCCTATTATCGGTGTCTCAGAATCCCTGAACCGTGCGTGAGCAATGAGCGCTTCGTTGTTCTGATTCATGCGTCGGTGCACTTCCAGCGATCGCGGCTCTACGGTTATCTCGATATTCCTCAGGACATCCTGAATGGAAGCGTAAATTTCGTTGGTCAGAAGTACGGAACGGCCTTCAATGGTTACTGACACGGCATCGGCCAGGTAATCTTCCATTGCGCGCAGCGCCTGGAAATAAAATGTTAGCGCCTTCAGGCGCTCCCGGTTCCTGGTAGCTTCAATTCCCTTGCTGTAAAAATCGGCAGCCTGTTGTACAGCATTGCGCTTCTGTTCCTCCTTGATCTCCCGGTACCGTTCTTTCGAAAGCCGGTAGTACACCCAGTAGTTGTATGCGTCTTCCCAGGCATCAACCATCTCGAATTCCTCGATTTCTTCAGCAGCCTCCGTCTGGATGATCTGTTCGTAGCGCTCATGAAACTTGTTGTCGACGTCGATCTGACTGAGCACGGACGTACTTGACACCGTGACCTTTATTTCCGAAACCAGGTCTTCAAGGGCATTTTTCTTGGCGATCTGTATGTGGTTGGAGGTACCGTCTTTGAGACTATGTCCTATCCCGGTGTAATAAAGCGATGACTTGGGCTTGGCGGTAAGCCAGTCGGGGCGCAGCGAAACCTGGGGCAAGGGGCGCTGCGCGCAACCCGCAAAAAACAGGATCGGGATGGCCAAAAAAAATTTCACGCAGGAACGCTTTTGGGCTTCAGTATGCCACATCCATGCCAAAAGTACGGCCTACAAAACTAACGCTCCGGCGCGGCTATTACGTTACGCTGTATGTTTTTGTGCAATTTACGACGGCCAACTATACGTTGCGGGACGTGAACTTGGCGTTGTAGTACTCCCGATTCATGCGGGCAATGACGCTGAGGCTGATGCCTTTGGGGCATTCCGCCTCGCAGGCACCGGTATTTGAGCAACTTCCGAACCCCTCCGCCTCCATTTGGGCGACCATCTTTTCGACCCGGGCTTTCCTTTCGGGTTGGCCCTGAGGAAGGAGCGCGAATTGTGAAATTTTGGCTCCGACAAAAAGAGCGGCAGAAGAGTTCTTGCAGGCAGCGACGCACGCGCCGCATCCGATGCAGACAGCAGCGTCAAAGGCTTCGTCGGCCACGCTCTTTGGTATTGGAATTTGATTGGCATCCGGAACGCCGCCGGTGTTTACGGAGACATAACCCCCGGCCTGTTGAATGCGGTCGAAGGCGGACCGGTCGACAACAAGGTCGCGGATAACCGGGAAGGCCTTCGCGCGCCAGGGCTCAACAACAATAGTCTCACCGTCTGAAAAGCTTCGCATGTGAAGCTGGCACGTAGTTGTTTGCAGCGGCCCGTGCGGCCGGCCATTGATGTACATGGAGCAAGCTCCACAGATTCCTTCACGACAGTCGTGGTCAAAAGCAACAGGATCCTCCCCTTTCTTGATCAGATCGGCATTGAGTACGTCAAACATTTCAAGAAACGACATGTCAGGCGAGATGTCATCCAACTCGTACGTTTTCATTTCGCCCGGTGATGCCGCATCTTTCTGTCTCCAGACTTTCAGTGTAATTCTCATTTCTACTTGTAGCTTCTTTGCGTGAGCTTTACGTTCTCGAACCGCAGCTCTTCCTTGTTTAATACTTCCGGTTCCCCTTCGCCCCGATATTCCCATGCCGAGACAAAAGAAAATTCATCATCCTTGCGCAAGGCCTCGCCTTCCGGCGTCTGTGATTCTTCGCGGAAGTGACCTCCGCAGGATTCGGTGCGATTCAGGGCATCGTCGACTATAAGTTCAGCGAGCTCCAGGAAGTCGGCTACGCGGTTTGCTTTCTCCAGTTCCGCGTTCAATTCCTCCCCTGCACCCGTCACTCTCACATCCTTCCAGAAGGTATCTCGGATCTCACGGATCTTAGTCTTCGCTGACTTGAGGCCGGCTTCGTTGCGCGACATGCCACAGTAATGCCACATCGTAAGGCCCAGCTCGCGATGCAGTTCGTCGACTGTTCGACTGCCGTTGATGGCAAGCAAACGCTTGAGTTTGTCTTCGGCTGCCTGAGCCGCTTCGCGGAACGCCGGGTGATCGGTGTTGACCCTGTCATTCCATCCCAGGTTCGCGAGGTAGTCGCCGATGGTATAGGGAATAATAAAATAGCCGTCGGCAAGGCCCTGCATGAGCGCGCTCGCACCCAGGCGGTTTGCGCCATGATCGGAGAAATTTGCCTCACCCAACGCATACAGTCCCGGAACCGTGGTCATCAGGTTGTAATCAACCCACAATCCTCCCATGGTGTAATGGACCGCGGGATAAATCATCATGGGCACTTTGTATGGGTCATCACCGGTAATCTGTTTATACATATCGAACAGGTTACCGTACTTGGCCTCGATAACTTTTCTTCCGTCACGCTTCAGCGCATCCGAGAAGTCGAGAAACACAGCAAGACCAGTGGCACCCACGCCCCGTCCTTCATCGCACATGTATTTTGCGTTCCGCGAAGCAACGTCGCGGGGGACGAGGTTTCCGAACGAAGGATACTTTCGCTCAAGAAAATAATCGCGATCACTCTCGGGAATCCGCACAGCGTCGGATGCCTTCAGACCTTTCATCGGCGTCTTCGGAACCCACACGCGTCCATCGTTACGAAGCGACTCCGACATGAGGGTAAGCTTCGACTGATGATGCCCGGTTACCGGTATACATGTCGGGTGTATTTGTGTAAAGCAGGGATTGGCAAAAAGGGCTCCCTTCTTGTGCGCACGCCATATAGCGGTAGCATTTGATCCTTTGGCATTCGTCGAGAGATAAAAGACATTGCCGTAGCCTCCGGTACAGAGTACCACGGCATGAGCGCTGTGTGCTTCGATCTTGCCGGTGATGAGGTCACGTGTAATGATGCCGCGTGCAATACCGTCGACGAGAACGAGGTCGAGCATTTCCGTCCGCGGATAGATCTTCACTTTCCCTGCAGCAATCTGACGGTTTAAGGCGCCATAGGCGCCAAGTAGTAACTGCTGGCCGGTTTGGCCCCGGGCGTAAAACGTCCGCGACACCTGTGCGCCACCAAAGGAACGGTTGTCGAGCAGGCCTCCGTACTCTCTCGCAAAGGGCACGCCCTGAGCCACACATTGGTCGATAATGTTTACACTGACCTCGGCGAGGCGGTATACGTTGCCTTCGCGTGCACGATAGTCGCCTCCCTTTACCGTATCATAAAACAAGCGGTATACACTGTCGCCGTCGTTCCGGTAATTCTTCGCAGCATTAATGCCACCCTGTGCGGCGATGCTGTGGGCCCGGCGCGGACTATCCTGGAAACAGAATGACTTGACGTTATAACCCAGTTCCGCAAGCGAGGCCGCCGCGGATGACCCTGCAAGTCCGGTGCCCACCACGATGATCTCGTACTTTCTCTTGTTAGCGGGATTTACGAGCTTAAGATTGAACTTGTGCTTCGTCCACTTGTCGGCTATCGGTCCTTCAGGAATTTTGGAATCTAATTTCATGTTTGGTTCGCCGTATCGAATAGATTAGTGTCGTGCCGTTCTCATCCCCCTGAAAACATGACGATGGGAATAAGCGCAAACATGGCGGGAACGATTATGGCAAACGCCCTGCCTACAAACTTTATGGCGCGGTTGTACTTGATGTGGTTCAGTCCCAACGTCTGGAACGAACTGGCAAATCCGTGCCACAGGTGAAACGCCAGCATAAACATGCTCACGATGTACAATCCCACATACCACGGACTCGCAAACGCCAACGCTACCACGCTATACAAATCCTTCACTTCCTGTCCGTCGTAGTTCACCCGGTCAATACCACCCCAGTGCATAACGGCCCAAAAATCCCGCATGTGAATGACAAGGAAGATAAATATGAAAGTTCCCAGTATTCCCATATTGCGGGAGGTCCAGTGGGAGGAGTTGCGGACCATCTGGTACCCGACCTTACCCCGTGCGGCGCGGTTCCTCGATGTGAGTATCGCCGACCAGATTACGTGAATCAGTATAGACGCGTACAGCACATATGAGATCACCAGGATCAGCGGGTTCGTGGTCATGAACTCCGCATACAGGTTGAACGAACGTCCGCCGTCGGCCTTCAGGAGCTGGAGATTTCCTATAAGATGGACTACCAGGAAGAGGATTAAAAAGAGACCCGTCAGGGCCATGACCAACTTTCTTCCATTTATGCTGGAAAAAAGGCTTGCAAACCAATTCATATCAAGCTTCTGCGGAAATTCTGACGGTGCCAAAAATAGTCCCGGAAGCTTTACTAAACAATTACACCACTATTATTTCAACATATCGGCATACAAATTCCAGATCAGCTGGCAATCCATTCGTAAATGGCGAATATCAGCGTAATCACAACGGCCATAACCAGCAGGAACCACTCCTTGCGTGCAAAACGCACAATAGCTTCTATAAGCTTTTTCATCATTTCGGCTTATGCCATGACTCCCTTCTATTTTCGCGCCAACCTCCCTCATACCCTGATTTTCAGTCAATTGTTATCGTACCAATCTAGTAAATAGTCTAATAAAAAGACTGAAGTATCAATTTGGGAGGTGTGGAGGACGGGCCATTTCCCGGAAAATTGCCGCAAAAAACCTCTGATTTTCCCATCTTGTGACGGCTTTAACCCATTGACATGTACCTGATTTTCGACACCGAGACCACTGGAATTCCCCATAACAAGACCGCCCCGATAACCGATCTGGACAACTGGCCGAGGCTGGTCCAGATAGCCTGGCAACTCCACGATAACCGCGGAAAGCTCCTGGCACGGCACAACTATATCGTAAGGCCTGACGGCTTTGACATCCCCTACAACGCCCAGCAAATCCATGGCATTTCCACAAAAAGAGCCCTGGAAGAGGGGATGCCGGTTCGCGAGGTTATGGATACCCTCCTTAGTGACGTAAGGCGTGCGCAGCTTCTCGTCGGCCACAACATCGAATTCGACAAAAACATCATCGGCGCCGAGCTGATCCGCCTGGACCTCGACCCGCAGCATGTGCTCCAGGTGGAAGCGCTTGACACGGGAGTCGTCTCAACGACGTTTTGCCAATTGTCAGGCGGTATTGGCGGCAAACTGAAAATGCCGCGGCTTACGGAACTCCACGAGAAACTTTTCGGCGAAGCTTTTTCCGACGCGCACGACGCGTGCTATGACGTCGAGGCGACCGCACGCTGCTTTTTTGGCCTTATGCACGCCGGCGTGGTGGTGCCTTCCGACGGAACCCCGCTCGAAGAGATCGTCTACGAAAAACCTGACCTGGACGAGGCTAATTTCGCGCGTCGCGAAGCCGTTGCAGCACGCGTACCCCATTCTGCACAGGCGGTCGGAGATCTGAGTCAAAAGACATTCTGTCATCTGCACACCCATTCCCAGTTTTCTGTTTTGCAGGCTACGCCCGACATCAAGGCCATGGTTTCGAAAGCGAAAGAGCTCAACATGAAGGCGCTGGCACTTACCGACATCGGTAACATGTACGGGGCATTCAAGTTTGTGAGAGAAGCGCTGAATCAGGAGAT
>DASVCT010000230.1:0-8643 GCA_036381475.1 Cyclobacteriaceae bacterium | reverse complement strand
AAAGTTTGTTCCGTCATTGCCCTGCTCCTGGGCTTGCTTTCAACCGCGCCTGCCCAAACTGCTAAGGATCAGTGGGTCGATAGCGTCTTCCAAACATTGGATGAAGACGAGAAGATCGGACAGCTTTTCATGGTTCCCGTTTATGCCAAATCCAACGACAATTATCTCGACGAACTGCGCAACACGATTCGAAATCACCAGCCCGGTGGTCTGATCATTATGGATGGTGGCCCTTTACAGGTCGCCCAACTCCAATCGCAGGTCCATGATATTGCCTCAGCACCCCTGATGCTGGGCATCAATGCGGTCACCGGCCTGGGGAACACGCTCGACAGTACGATGACTTTCACGAGCCTGCTGAGAATGGGCGCTGTCCGTGACGACCGTTTGATTTACGACGTTGGGGCCGAGATTGCCCGACAGATGAAGGTACTGGGACTGCATATCAACTTCGCGCCACCCGCCGAGGTCCTCGCCACAACTCATGTCGATTCGCTCGGACGCTCCTTTGGCGACAACCGCCGCAACATCGCCGCCAAAGCGGTCGCATACGTGAAGGGTTTGCAGGATGGAGGCGTCATGGCGTGCGCACGCAACTTTCCTGTAAAAGGACTGACCGTTGTTGAACTTCGGAAAGAAGAACTGCCAATCGTTCAGGGCTACATCGACTCAGTTGAAGCTTATCCTTACCGCATGATGCTCAAGGCAGGTATCGGGGGCATGCTCACCGCATCCACCGAATTCCCGCTGTTCTATGAAAAGAAGCGCGTCGCACGAAAGAATCGCTTTACACCCGCCATCTTGTCCTCCGTTTACGCGGGACAGTGGCTCAGGAACGCGATGAACTATCAGGGCCTGGTGTTCGTCAACGCTCGTGACATCGTACACGAAACGGATCGTTACCGCGATGGAGAAGCCGAAATGCTTGCCTTTCAGGCGGGCAACGATGTAATTCTCTTTCCCGAACAGATCGGCGCATCGATTCGGCGTATCCGACGGCTGCTTAAGAAGGATCCGCGTTTTGTCGCGTTGCTCGATGAAAAGGTGCGAAAGATCCTCGCTGCAAAATACGATCTGGGCCTCCAACGCAACCACGCAACACCCGCCTACGAAGTTACGAGACTGTTGCACTCCGATCATGCTGACCGGCTGCGCCAGAGGCTACTCGAGCGATCCGTTACCGTGGCTCGCAACGACCGGGCTATCCTCCCGATTCGCTTGCTGGAAAACCGAAGCCTTGCCACCGTCTCCATAGGACTCCCGGCGCCGAACACCTTCACTGACATAACCGACAAGTACGCCGCCATAAAACACTTCGTGGCCACCAACGACAGCAGTGCGGCACTCGCCGACAGCCTCCGGCCCTTCACCACGATCATCGCAGGACTGTTCGGCGATCCTGCCAACTACCCGGCTGTGATGGATCAGCTCGCCGCGCTCCAGGCAGATCACGAAGTGATCGTCACCGTATTCGGATCCCCGCTTTGGCTCGCCGCGCTGGACCGGTTCAACACCGTCATTGAGGCATTTGGCGCCGGACCGATGGGACGCATAGTGCCGCAAACCATCTTTGGTGCATTGACCGCAGACGGCATGCTGCCCCTCACCGTAGGTAGCTACACCTCCGGAAGTGGCGACGTTCTGCCCAGCCTGCAACGGCTTGGATACTCCTATCCCGAAGATGTAGAGATGGATAGCCGCGTATTGGAAAAGATCAGTGCGATTGCCCAGGAGGCGATTACCATGAAGGCTACACCGGGATGTTATGTGCTCGTCGCGCGCAAGGGTAAGGTCGTCTATCAAAAGGCCTTCGGACATCTCACATACGACACGCTTGCGCCGGTTACCGACCAAACGATTTACGATCTCGCATCCGTGACCAAAGTGACAGCCACGCTACAGGCGGTTATGTTCCTTTATGATCGCGGGCTTATCGACATTTATCGCAAAGCCTCATATTATTTGCCGCAGCTACGCAATTCCAACAAGCGCGACTTCACTCTTAAAGATATCCTTACCCATCAGGCGGGTCTTTGGCCGTTTCTTCCGTTCTGGGCTCAGACTATGAAAGGCCATCAATATCTGCCCGGATATTACGATACCGTAGAAAGCAACCGTTTTCCATATCTCGTCGCTGAAAATCTTTATGCCAACGCCGCAATGAGAGATAGCGTGTGGAGTTGGATTGTCACGTCGCGCGTTCGCGAAAAACCCGTGCGGACTCCCTATGACTACCGATACAGTGACATGGGGTTTTATATCCTCAAGCACCTGGCGGAAACGTTGCTGAACCAACCTATAAACGATTTTCTGCAACAGAATCTTTACGAACCGCTCGGCGCTACATCTACCGGATATCTTCCCCTTCGGAGGTTCCCGAAGGAGATGATTGCCCCCACCGAACGGGATACGTTGTTCCGTATGCAGCTGCTTATAGGGACCGTGCACGATCAGGGAGCCGCCATGCTCGGCGGGGTAGCGGGACATGCCGGGCTGTTCAGCAATGCCAACGACCTGGCAAAGCTGGCCCAGATGCTGCTACAGGAGGGTTACTATGGTGGGATCCGGTATTACCGGCCTGAAACCGTCAGGTTGTTCACCAGGAAGCAGTTCGACACAAGCCGCCGTGGGTTAGGATGGGACAAGGGTGTGCAAAGCGAATGGAACAGTCCAACCTCAATATACGCATCCCCTGCCACCTTTGGACACACCGGCTTTACGGGAACGTGTATTTGGGTCGACCCCGAATTCGACCTGGTCTACATATTTCTTTCGAACCGGGTACATCCCAATATGACCAACAATAAACTTTTAAGCCTGAATATCCGTTCCCGGATTCAGGATGTCATCTACCAGTCCATATTTAGCTATTGTACCAAACCAAGACCGGTGAATGACCCAGGTACGCCTCTGGCGTATCACACGAACCTCGAAACGTTAAACAGCAATTTGAAGTGAATCCCATAAGGATCGGTATCGTTTGCTATCCGACATTCGGTGGCAGCGGCGTAGTTGCAACGGAGTTGGGCAAGGCCCTGGCCAAGAAAGGTCACGAAATTCATTTTATCACCTACTCGCAGCCGAGCAGGCTCGATTTCCTCAATGAAAATCTTTTTTACCACGAAGTCGATTTCCGAACTTACCCGCTATTCGAATATCCACCGTATGAGACGGCGCTGGCCAGCAAGATGGTCAGTGTTGTAAAGCATGAAAAGCTCGATCTGCTTCACGTGCACTATGCCATCCCCCATGCATCGGCCGCTTATCTCGCCCGACAGATCCTGAAAACGGAAAACTCGATAATCCCGGTTGTGACCACACTGCACGGTACAGACATTACGCTCGTCGGCAAGGACGCCTCCTATGCACCGGTCGTAACATTCAGCATCAACGAGTCTGACGGGGTGACGGCCGTGTCGGAAGATCTAAAAAGGGAGACCTTGCAGTACTTCAAGATTACCCAGGAAATCGAGGTGATACCGAACTTTGTCGACATGGAGAAGTTTCGGAAGATGAAGAAAGATCATTTCAAGAAAGCCATTTGTCCACACGGAGAGGCGTTGATTGTCCACATATCGAACTTCAGGAAAGTGAAGCGCATCAACGATGTGTTAAGGGTCTTCGCCCGCATCAGAAAGGAGATACCGGCGAAGCTGCTGATGATCGGCGACGGACCCGAACGGGTAAGTGCTGAGATCGTGAGCCGGGAGCTTCAGATCTCCGACGACGTCCGGTTCCTCGGGAAGCTGGAGGCCGTGGAAGAAGTACTCTCTGTGGCGGACCTATTTATAATGACGTCTGAAAAAGAGAGCTTTGGACTGGCCGCACTCGAAGCGATGGCTTGTGAGGTACCCGTTATCTCCACTAATGCTGGCGGGCTACCCGAGCTGAACGTTCAGGGAGAAACCGGGTTTCTCAGCGCGGTAGGTGATATCGAGGACATGACGCAAAAGTCGCTGCTGATACTCGACAAGGACAACCTCCCCCGGTTCAAGGCCAACGCCCTGGCGCGGGCGCGGGAATTTGACATATCCCGCGTAATGCCTATGTACGAACAGTTTTACGCCAGGGTAATCGACAGGACGGCCGTAAAGACCTTGTCCTAACGAAGATCATTTTGCAGAAATTTGGCCGTGCCATTAAATTTGGGCTAAAATGGATATTGAGAAGATGAAGGCAGAGATCAAACCTCAGAACAAAGGGACAAAGCAACTTTTCAAAAATCCCATCCTGGAACGGTTATCCAGGACACACATTTCTGTTCCGCTAATAATCTTTGGCGTGTATTCATCTGCGCTTCTTTATTGGAGCGTGGCCCATACGTCGCTCTCCATTCTGACAACCATCGGGTTGTTTTTCCTGGGACTACTTGCTTTTACGTGGGTGGAATACATGATGCACCGCTTCGTGTTTCACATGCCGACGTATACGAAGACCCGCGCGAAACTTCAATACACCATTCATGGTGTGCACCATGAATTCCCTAAAGACAAGGATCGGCTCGCGATGCCTCCGCTGCTGAGCATTACGCTGGCGACAATATTATTGCTCGTATTCCGGGTGATTATGGGGGACTTTGCTTTTGCGTTCCTTCCCGGTTTTCTCGTTGGCTACGCACTTTACCTTGCCATACATTACATGGTGCATGCCTTTCAGCCTCCCAAAAATTTCCTGAAAGCGTTGTGGATCAATCACGGAGTTCACCATTACAAAGACGGTGACAGCGTGTTTGGTGTATCGTCGCCGCTGTGGGATTATGTCTACGGCACGATGCGGCCCAGGAAGGCGGAACAGCACTGACCCGTGGCAATTTGCCGCCGGGATTCGTCAGCCATTCCTGCCTCAGATCTTAGCCTGCGATACGGGTTTTGCCGCCGGTACCTTTGAATAGGTGGGACACGTGTAGGACGAACACGAAGCGAGGGCAACCATGACCACCAGAATAAGGGCGTAAAAAATGTTTTTCATGGGTTCAACGATACATGAACTCCAAAAGTAAGGGCCCACCGGCGTTTCCACACTCAATTCAGGCTCAATACCTTACATGGGTCCCCAAAAATTGGAAAAAATAAAATTTCGGGCGAGAAACAGAATTCCAAAATAAATGGTTTATTAAGGAAAATCAGCAGAACCCCTGCTTACTATGTCCGGTTATCGCTTTACCCAGTATATACCGCCGCCCGAAAAAGCATCCAGCGACTTTCAGAAGCTGTTGAAAATATTCATGCAGCTGGTGCTGATTACCTCCGGTAATGTCGCCGAAGCGCTACAATGGCTCACCGAACTCGATCGTCAGTACGGGCTCACCAACGAAAAGTACGGCATCGGCGATTTCATCGAGCAACTCAAGCGGGACGGGTATATTACTGACGCGACGGAGCGGGGTGAAATCAAGCTGAAAGCCCGAAGCGAACAACAACTTCGCAGGTCGGCGTTAGAAGAAATTTTCGGTAAACTCCGAAAGGCCCGCGGTGGCGAACACAACACGGTTCACAGCGGGCGTGGTGACGAACAAACTACGGAAAAGCGCGACTATGAATTCGGCGACACGCCCGAACAGATCGCGATGACCGATTCACTGAGAAACGCCCAGATCAATCACGGGGTTGACCACTTCTTCATGACAGAACAGGATCTTGAAGTTGTGGAAAGCGAGTTCAAGACGCAGACGTCAACGGTGCTCATGATCGACATTTCGCACTCCATGATCCTGTACGGTGAAGACCGGATCACACCGGCGAAGAAGGTTGCCATGGCACTGGCCGAACTGATCACCAAGAAATATCCGAAGGATACGCTGGATATCCTGGTCTTCGGAGACGATGCCTGGCAGATCGAGATCAAGGACCTGCCCTACCTGCAGGTCGGACCGTACCACACGAACACCGTGGCGGGACTGGAACTCGCAATGGATCTGTTGCGCCGGAGAAAAAATCCCAACAAACAGATCTTCATGATCACGGATGGCAAACCCACATGCATCAAGCAGGGTATTCGGTATTACAAGAACGCGTTCGGACTCGATGAGAAAATTCTTGCCCGCACTCTTAACCTGGCCACACAACTTCGCAAAATAAAAATACCGGTGACGACATTCATGATCGCAACAGACCCCTACCTTAAGGCCTTTGTTCGTGAATTCACCAGGACCAACAACGGCAATGCGTATTACAGCAATGTCCAGGGCCTGGGCAACCTGGTTTTTGAAGACTTTAAGCGAAATCGCAGGAAATCCTGGTAAGCTCCTGCGCAGACAACGAAAAAAATCGACAGCCTCATGCGCGATCTCACGTCCATCACCACGCTGGGTGAATTGAAACGGGCTGGGTATACCCCCAAGTCCATCAAGGCTGAACTCAGATCGAACCTGATCGCCGGCCTTCGTCGGAAGGAGCCGGTTTTCTCCGGAATCTGGGGATACGAAGAAACGGTAATCCCCGACCTGGAACGCGCCATACTGGCGGGTCATGACATCAACCTGCTCGGCCTTCGCGGTCAGGCAAAGACACGTCTGGCACGCCTCATGGTACGCCTGCTGGATGAATACATCCCGATCATCGAGGGGTCCGAACTCAATGACGATCCGTTCAATCCGGTCTCCCGGTTCGGCAGGGACCGTTTAGCACAGGAGGGCGATGACACGCCTATCGCCTGGCTCCATCGCGACGAACGCTATACTGAAAAACTTGCTACGCCGGACGTGTCCATCGCCGATCTTGTGGGCGATGTCGATCCGATCAAAGCAGCCACGCTGAAGTTGCCCTATTCCGACGAAAGGGTCATACATTTCGGACTCATTCCGCGATCGAACCGTTGTATTTTCGTGATCAATGAACTCCCCGATCTCCAGGCCAGGATACAGGTGGCGCTCTTCAATATCCTGCAAGAAGGCGACATACAGATCCGGGGGTTCAAACTGCGCCTTCCGCTCGACATCCAGTTTGTGTTCACGGCTAACCCGGAGGATTATACGAACCGCGGCAGCATTGTGACACCGCTCAAGGACCGGATCGACAGCCAGATTATTACCCACTATCCCAAGACCATCGCCATCGGGAAACAGATCACCACGCAGGAAGCAATCATTCCAGCCGACCCTGCAAGTCGAATCACGGTACACGAGATCGCGAAGGATTTGGTTGAACAGGTGGCAGTCGAGGCACGCAAGAGTGAGTACGTCGATGCTAAAAGCGGAGTTTCCGCCCGGCTGACGATATCGGCGTACGAAAATCTCATGGCCGCGGCCGAACGACGGGCCATTCTCAACAATGAAAAAAACACAGCGGTACGCATTTCCGACTTCATCGGTGTGGTTCCGGCTATTACCGGTAAGGTGGAACTGGTGTATGAAGGCGAACAGGAAGGCCCCGGGATCGTGGCACAAAACCTTATCGGAAAGGCGATTCGCTCGCAGTTTGTGAATTACTTTCCCGATCCCGACAAATTCCGCAAACAGAAAGAAAAGAGTCCGTACCGGAAAATTACCAACTGGTTCGGCGAAGGCAATACCGTTGACCTTCTTCACGACATGCCGCAGGCAGAATATGAGTCAGCCTTGAAGAGCGTTCCCGGTTTGCACGACCTGGTGAAGGAGTTCCATCGCGACAAGGATGCAGGCACGCAGCTTTTCCTGATGGAGTTCGCGCTTCACGGTTTAGCGGAATACAGTCTGATCAGCAAGCACAACCTCGCAGTAGGTCACCAATTCAAGGACCTTCTCAGCAGCATGTTTACTTTGCCGCGGCCCGGCGAAGAGGAGGATGATGATGACGATGAGGTTGCAGGAGGAAAATTCTGAGACTTCCGTTCATGTCCGCAACAAAGATCAAGGATCACGCGCCACCAGACGCGCGTCGCCTTCGTGAGTTGAGGCAGCTCGTCGCTCACGGCGAAGGCCTGCACCTGGAATTCAAGCGAAAGGCATCGTTTCCTGAAAAGATCGTGCGCGAGATGATCGCGTTCGCCAACACAGAAGGAGGAACCGTCCTGATTGGGGTTGACGATGACGGTAAGATACCCGGCCTTCGACACCCGGAAGACGAAGCGTATGTCATCCACCAGGCACTGGCGTTATGCCGGCCCCTGCTGCAGGTACGGGAAGAAGTCATTTCCCTCGGCAACGGGCGCTGTGTCATACGGTATGACATTCCTGAAAGCATCAGAAAACCACACGTTCTTTTGCGGGATGGTTTGAAGGAGGCGTTCGTTCGCGTAGCCGACGAAAGCATTCGCGCAAGCCGGGAAGTCCGCGAGATTGTACGCCGCGCACAACGAAAACGCAACATCCACTTTCGGTATGGGGAACACGAAAAGATCCTCATGCAATACCTGGACGCGCACGAGTTCATCACACTGAAAGAATACATGGCGTTGGGAAATCTTTCCCGTGTTCAGGCGTCACGTAAGCTTATCCTTCTTGTACTCGCCCGCGTACTTTTTGTTACGCCCCACGGATCAGGCGACCGCTACTCCAGGTTGTCTCCCTGAATCAAAAAATAATTCTGAATTATCTGGCGCTTTCAACGCCTTTAAGTACATTTCGTAAACCAAGTTCTTTGTGACGCATGGCTAAAGTCAGGAAGGAGAAAAAGATCTTCGTACTCGACACTTCCGTAATCATATATGAACATGAATCCATCCTGA
>DASVCT010000229.1:0-17794 GCA_036381475.1 Cyclobacteriaceae bacterium | reverse complement strand
CGGGCCACACACGTATATCAGCGCCGCCGGAACGAGCATATACGGCACTAGCGACGACTCCAGGGCATTTGTTGAGACGGATCCGCCTGGCAACGACTTCCTGGCAAACGTCTGCCTGCAATGGGAGGCTGCGGCGGACACTTTTCAATCGTTGGGCATGAGAGTGGTCAAGGTAAGAACCGGCCCGGTGTTGAGCGCAAAGGGTGGTATGCTGAAGCGCATCGCTGCGCCAGTGAAATGGGGTATTGGCGCTCCTTTAGGCACCGGAGAGCAGATCGTAAGCTGGATTCACATTAAGGATATTTGCTCGGTTTACGCGTTCACTGTCGAGAATCGCAGTCTGGCAGGGCCCTATAATGCCGTCGCGCCTGCCCCCGTGACCAATCGGGAGCTTACCCGGGCTATCGCCCATGCCCTTAGGCGGCCTCTGATCATACCCGCCGTGCCGGCATTCGCATTGCGACTGTTCCTTGGAGAAATGGCAACTATGGCGCTGGACGGGGCGAAAATCTCGCCGGCAAAAATAATAGGCACCGGATTTGCGTTTGAATTTGACAGGCTGTCAAAAGCAATGGACGATATTTTCTAAACCCACGCATGTAAGAAAGTGGACGTATTTGGAAACCAGGCAGAGACGGCAATTGGGTACTTTGCATATCCATTTTTTAAACTATCAGATCATGGGAGCGGAACAAGCAAGGCTCCGGAACGAGGAAGAAGAGCGTATCCGTAAAGCATTCAAGGAAAAGGATTGGGCTGAGATCAAGAGCTCCGATTCGTGGGTGATCTTCAAGGTGATGTCGGAGTTTGTGGAAGGTTTTCAGAAACTCGCAAAGATTGGCCCTTGCGTCACAATATTCGGTTCGGCACGCACGCCGCAACTCCATCCATACTACCAGATGGCGGAAGAGATCGCCCGCCAGCTGGTACAGCACGGTTATGGCGTGATTACGGGCGGAGGCGGCGGAATCATGGAAGCCGGCAATCGCGGTGCGCACAAGGCCGGCGGAAAGTCGGTGGGTCTCAACATCTTTCTTCCCTTCGAGCAGCAGGGAAATATTTTTATCGACAAGGACAAACTGATCTCGTTCGACTATTTTTTTGTGCGTAAGGTTATGTTTGTCAAGTATTCACAGGGATTTATCGTGATGCCGGGCGGATTTGGAACCATGGATGAGCTCATGGAGGCCCTCACACTCATTCAGACGCACAAGACTGCGAGGTTTCCCGTCGTTATGGTCGGGAAGAAGTTCTGGTCCGGACTGATAAACTGGTTCACCGACGCCCTGTTGAGTGAGGGGATGATCTCACCTGAAGATCTTGATCTTTACAACATCGTGGATACGCCGGACGAAGCCGTAAAAGTCATCGACGACTTTTATTCGAGATATATGCTTGCGCCGAACTTTTAAATTTGTACGTCGTGTTGATAACAGAGAGGTGATGATGAAGTTGAACACATCGGATTTCATTGCGGCCGCAACGCTGGTCATCCTCATCGGATATATCTCGTACGACGTTTCGCGTTCACCCTTGCGTGCGTCAGGGACTATTTCCGATCAGAGCACGATGATGGTCGACCTTGAGGACGCCAGCCATCCGCTGCCCGCCGTGTCGTTCGATGTGCCCGAAGGCATCACGTTCGCAGGCGAGCCCGTACCGCTCGACATTCCCGACGTGCGTGAACGTCTCGACAAGGAGTTGCAGATCAATGTGTATTTCCACAGCAACACGATCTTCCTGATTAAACGTGCGCACCGCTGGCTGCCGCAGATTGAAGACATCCTCACGTCGCACGGCATCCCGGAAGATTTCATGTACCTCCCGCTCATCGAGAGCAACCTGCTGAACGTCGTCTCTCCGAGGGACGCCGTCGGATATTGGCAGATACTTGAAGACTCAGGACGCGAACTTGGACTTGAGATATCCCGCGAGGTAGACGAACGTTACGATCCGCTCAAAGCAACGGAAGCTGCCTGCAAGTACCTGCGTCGCGCATACGATAAATTCCACAACTGGACGCTCGTTGCGGCCTCATACAACCGCGGGATGGCGGGCATGGAGCGCGCGTTGGAAGATCAGAAGGTCGACTCCTATTACGACCTCTATCTCAACGACGAGACCTCGCGCTACGTGTTCCGGATCCTGGCGATAAAGGAAATCGTCAGCCACCCGGAAAAGTATGGCTTCTATATCCGCGAAAAACATCTCTACAACCAGGAACCACTCCACTACGTCGAAGTAAACGAAACCATCCGCGACCTCGTCGACTTTGCCAAAGACCACGGTACCAACTACAAGCTCCTCAAGCGACATAATCCCTGGCTTCGCGAAGAAACGCTCACCGTAAAGAAGGGAAAGACGTATCTGATTGCGCTTCCTTCTTGAGGATAGATGCAGATGCAGTTGCACTGACTTATCCGACGTCCTTGCATCTGCGACTTTTGCTTCTTCGCAATCACGTCCCGGGGCTTCGCCCCGGGCTACAAACATGCCGCCGCGCTGGGGCGGGTACCGATTATCTTCCTACTTCTTACTATTTACTTCTTCCTTCTTCCGTCCTACTGCCTCCAGCCCTATATTTACCCACATGAGACCATACATTCTTGCTGAGTGCAACTGGAAGTTCATTCGCGATCAGGTGTTCGACGCTGCCGTGTTGCCATGGGGTGCGTGTGAAGCACACAACTATCATCTCCCTTACGGTACGGACATGTTGCAGGCCGAAAAGGTATCTGCAGAGGCGGCGCGTATTGCCTGGGAGAAGGGCGCGAAAATCATCGTCCTGCCTACAATTCCGTTTGGGGTCAATACCGGGCAGCCCGACATTTTGCTGGACATTAACATGAATCCCTCCACGCAAATGAAGGTGTTGGACGACATCGTACAGGTGCTGGACCGACAGGGGATCCACAAGCTCATCATCATGAACAGTCATGGTGGCAACGACTTCAAGACGATGATCCGCGAGCTGGGACTGAAGTATCCCAACATGTTCCTGTGCATGTGCAACTGGTTTCGCTCCGTGGATCACTCAGGATACTTCGAGAATCCCGATGACCACGCAGGAGAGATGGAAACGAGCGTCATGCTGCACCTGACGCCGGAGCTTGTGTTGCCGCTTTCTGAAGCGGGTGATGGAAAGGCAAAGAAGTTTACCTTCTCAGCCATGCGTGAAGGCTGGGGATGGGCCGAACGTCGTTGGTCGTCGGTGACGCGCGATACGGGCGTGGGAAATCCCGAGAAAGCTACGCCTGAAAAGGGCGCGCGATTTTTTGAAGCAGTTACCCAAAAGGTGGGAGCGTTCTTTTACGAAGTAGCGGTAACGTCAAAAGAGAATTTTTACGCTTAGCGTGGTGTCGCTGGCGCTTCGGCAGGAGGAACGTCCTGAGCTTCACCCTTTGAAATCCAGAAGTTGTTGTAGCCTTCGCCTATCCGGATAGTGAGCCGCTGAAGGGCGAGGAGTTCGAGGATAGCGAGGAAGGTGAAGATCATGGCCACCCGGGTTGGAAACTTTTCGACGATGTCGCTGAAGGACGTACTGGGACTTTCTTCGACCTGCCTGAGGAGGAATTCTTTCTGAGCCTCCACGGTATAAGGATACTGGACGACCTGGTGCACTGGCTTGTTCTTCTCCGCCTCATACCGTCGGAGGACCTTTTCGAATACGGTCATCAGCTTGAACAAGTCGACGTCCTGCAATTCGGCTTCTACATTCGTGCTCTCCGCCAGGGAGCGAAGTTCCCGTATGATATTGCCGCGTTTCTCCTTCATCAGTTCCGTCTCCTCCATGGCATGGAACTGTTCGATGACGGACTTGTATTTCTTGTATTCCAGGAGATGTTTGACAAGTTCCTCGCGCGGGTCGATCTCGTTGCCAGCCTCGTCGAGTTGGGGGCGTGGCAGGAGCATCTTGGACTTGATGCGCATCAGCGTGGCGGCAACGAGGATGAATTCGCTGGCCAGCTCGATATTAAGGCGGTCCATGTGATGCATGTAGTCGAGGAAGTCGTTCGTAATGCTGGATATCGGGATATCATAGATGTCCAGTTCGTCCCGCTCGATAAAGAAAAGGAGCAGGTCGAAAGGACCTTCAAAAAGGGGAAGTTTTACCTCGAAATTCTCCTGGACGTGATCCATGCGGCGCAAAGTTATTTAATATCGCCCAAAAACCTCAGAACCGCCGGAAATAACTAAATTTGCAGACTTTGATCGCTGAAACGGCTCAAATACGTTACTTTTATTGTTGAAAGGTTAAATTCTAACCTGAGAAATGCTGATAAAGCCCGGAAAACTTCTGGCTTCCATTGACAGCCCGGATGACCTTAAAAAACTGGACCCCGCCGAACTGGTCCGGCTGTGCAGCGAGCTAAGAAATTTCATCGTCGACAACGTGTCGGTCTATGGAGGACACCTCAGTGCAAGTCTGGGCGTGGTCGAACTTACTGTGGCCCTTCACTACGTTTTCAACGCACCGCGCGATCTCCTCGTGTGGGATGTCGGCCATCAGGCATACGGACATAAAATTCTTACGGGGCGGCGCGATGTGTTTCACACTAACCGGATGTATGGTGGCATTTCCGGTTTTCCAAAACGCAGTGAAAGCGCTTATGACGCGTTTGGTACAGGTCACTCGTCTACATCGGTGTCGGCTGCACTTGGGATGGCCGTCGCCTCCATGTACAAAAACGAAAATGATCGTCACCACATCGCCGTGATTGGCGATGGCGCGCTCACGGGCGGTATTGCTTTCGAAGGGCTTAACCACGCGGGCGTGTCCGACGCGAATCTGCTGATCGTGCTGAACGACAATTGCATGTCGATCGATCCCAACGTTGGTGCATTGAAGGACTACCTCGTCGACATCACCACGTCGCGTACATACAACAAACTCAAAAATGAAATATGGAATCTCCTGGGGAAACTGTCGACGTTCGGTAAGAACGCCCAGGAGATCGTATCGAAAATAGAAAACGGCATCAAGTCAACGCTTCTTAGTCAGAGCAACTTTTTCGAATCGCTCAACCTGCGCTATTTCGGCCCCGTTGACGGGCATGATGTCAACCACCTGATCACGGTGCTGAACGATCTGAAGAGCATCAAAGGGCCGAAGATATTGCATTGTGTTACGGTCAAGGGCAAGGGATACGGGCCTGCGGAGAACGGCAATGCCACCACCTGGCATGCACCGGGAAAGTTTGACAAGATCACGGGTGAGATCAGCAAGAAAGAATACGACACGGTTCAGCCGCCACGCTACCAGGATGTATTCGGTCATACGATGGTGGAACTGGCACGGATGAACGATCGCATCGTGGGCGTCACACCGGCCATGCCTTCAGGATCATCGCTGAACATCATGATGAAGGAGATGCCGGACCGGGCGTTTGATGTCGGCATTGCCGAACAACATGCCGTGACCTTCTCGGCAGGACTCGCGACGCAGGGATTGATCCCCTACTGCAACATTTACAGCACGTTCATGCAACGGGCGTATGATCAGGTCATACACGATGTTTGTATTCAGAATCTGCCCGTCAACTTTTGCCTCGATCGCGCCGGGATGGCGGGCGCCGATGGAGCGACACATCACGGCGCTTACGACATCGCCTACTTCCGATGCCTGCCGAACATGATCGTATCGGCACCGATGAACGAGGCCGAGCTGCGTAACCTGATGTACACCGCTCAGCTCCCCCGCGACGGAAAAGCGTTCAGCATTCGATACCCTAGAGGACAGGGTGTCATGCCCGATTGGCGTACACCCATGCAAGCGATACAGGTCGGTACGGGACGCACGCTTTGCGAAGGTTCCGGTGTAGCCATCCTTTCCCTCGGTCACGTAGGAAATTACGCCGCGCGAGTCTGTGAAAAGCTGGCGGCGAAAGACATTTCTATCGGGCACTACGACATGCGGTTTGCGAAACCCCTGGACGAGGAACTTTTGCACAAAATATGCCGCGCCTACAGTTCGATCATCACGTTAGAAGATGGATGCATCCAGGGAGGATTTGGAAGTGCCGTCCTGGAGTTTATGTCGGACCACAACTATCATCTGCCCGTCAGGCGCCTCGGCATACCTGATGTCGTGATGGAACACGGCGAACAGTCGGAGTTGCACCGGGCGTGCGGCTTCGACGAAGAACATATCGAGCGCGCGGTGGTGGCCATGCTGGAGACCGTGTATCGTGCATAAACAGAGGGGCAGCCAGGGGTTGAAACCTCGTTGCTTTTTGTGAACATCGTTAGCAAGGATTGATAATGAATCAGGAAGACGGGAAGGATATTGCGTTTCATGAAGCGGGCAGTGGAAATGTCGTTATGCTGATCCACGGATTCCCGATGTCGGCGGCGGTATGGCGGGGGATTACCGGAAAACTTTCAGAATCGTTTCGTGTTATAACGCCCGATCTTCCGGGGTTTGGAGACAGTCCCCTTCCGAACGGTCCATTCGGCGTCGACGATGTCGCCGCGATGCTTCTACATAAAGCCGACGCCCTGGGTATTAACAAGATGGTGGCGATCGGGCATTCGCTCGGCGGATACGTGACGCTTGCCATGGTCAATCGTGATCCCGACCGGTTCGCGGGCTTTGGGCTCCTTCACTCCACGGCGCTTCCCGACACGGAAGAAAAGAAGGCCGGGCGTAATAAGGCCATTAAGTTCATCGGAACGCACGGCGCAGAGGCTTACGGCAGCAATTTCGCTACGACACTTTTTGCAGACACCAAACACCCGGATGTACCATTTGTGCGGGAATTGAATATTAGGGCAAATGCAGAAACCCTGGTGGGTTATTTGAGGGCAATGCGCGACAGGCCCGACCGCACCGACGTGCTGCGATCGTTTCCGCGTCCGATCCTTTTTGTTGCCGGCGAAGAGGACCCGCTAATCCCGCCTGCTGACCTTCGAAGGCAGGCTGAGCTTGCTTCGCGCGCGGTATTTTATGAGTTGGAACACCAGGCGCACATGGCGCTTGTTGAGGATGTTCCGGCAACGTCCTCTCTCGTGTATGATTTTGCGGTAAGATGTTATGAATAAGCCGTTTGCGATGGGCTAGATTTGGGTTTTTCTTGAAAAGAGTATTATATTGTATCATTTTTCGGTGAGTCTTGCGCCCTTTGTTTTTCCGGGTCGGAATGGGCGGGGAATTTTTGAGAGAACTTTGTAAGTAGCTGTATCACTATTAACCAACCTTATACGCTTTATGGAAGAAACTCTTTCCGGACAATACGCATCATGGAACGCGGCGGCTCAGAAAATAGCTTTCGCGCTGTGGGCCGTTGCAATCCTGATCGTGTTGTTGCATCTGATCAGACTTGCGCTCACTACAGACGCAAAGACAAAGTATGATTTCATCAATCGTGCTGAGATCCGCACCCTGTGGTATGCGTCCATCATTTTGATCATTGGCTGTTGCTTCTACGCAAACTCCAGGATCTCCGAGCTTACCCCGTTGTGGATATTCGTTAGGGGTTTCACCACATTCGCGATGGGAATGATTGTGGCGCTTATTATTCAAAACCTGCTGAAATTTTACTATCCGTTCTTCATTGAAAAGCGTTTAAAGGTATTGCGTTACAGGCCGAGGATTTCTCCGAAGACCGGAAAGCCCATGAAGCTGCTCAGTGAAGAAGAAGAAGATGCTTACCTGGACGAAGGGATGCAGGCCGAAGAAAATGTGTTCTCCATCGACTACGACGTGTGGAAGGACGAAGAAACCGGGTATGTCAAGATCGAAAAGTATGCGGGTCACCTGCATGCGCTGCAGTGTCCTGAATGCAATTACCAGACCTTTAAGGTCGTGAAGGAAGAAATCTTGAAAGCACCGACGCTGGAAGTCGATGGTGAATTGCTGAAGCACTTCCAGTGTGGTTATTGCGGTTACAAGGCGAAGAAGTCTGTGGTGCTGAGAATGTCACAGAAGTTTGAAGAATCGTCGGCCGCGACGGCTTAATTAAGAATATTCCATTTGTGCTCATTGGAACCCCGACGAAGTCGGGGTTTTTTTGTATTCAGTAAATCTTAAATCGTAGATGTACTAATCACAAAACCAAAATGAATTAACCGCCGAGCCGCAGAGATGCTGAGATGTTGATGTTTGGAATGTCAGTGCGTGTTAATGATGAGATGTGTTCGCGGATTGAGGGTTTCTTGGTGCGCTGGGATGAGGAAGTGCCAATAGCGAAGAGCGTTGGATGCGCCGAGGGAAGAGACCGCAGAGGGTCGCCAGGGCGACCGGTCATGTACCAAACCAAATGGTATCCCGAATAAATCAAAAATCAGTGTTGTCCGGGGAAAATTTCTGAATCGGGCTTCGACTTCGCTCAGCCTCCGGATGTTGATAGGTACTATGGTAGTGGAGGTGTCAATTTCTTCTCCGTGACTTCGACTCCGCTCAGTCACCGGCCTTCAGCCACAATCCGTCACCTGGCGCGCCCGCAATATGGAAAAATAAGAAATTTACTCTCCCAGTGGTTCATTCTTCTTGTTGGGTGATCGGATTACTCCGGTGGTTGAGCGGAGTCGAAACTACCGGAGTAATCCGATCATCCCTGACCCTTATCTTTATTGAATGCTGAGCGGAGTCGAAGCACGGCGGGTTCCGTTGCCTAATTGGAGCACACGATATCGTACGGCAACTTAATCTGATCTGAGTAAAACTTCATGCGTGTGTGCGATTGATCCAGGAGCGTGATCTTCTCTACGGATGCGTGTTTGTGGTTCACAAAAACTTCGAGGTAGAAGTCTTCCAGAAGGTAAAGGTTGACTTTATAGCCGTAGTAACGAATGGCCATAACAAACGTACCGCGTTCGTACAGGACGCTGATCTTCCTGGACAATGGTAGTTTGCTGTAAGCCTTCCAAGTCATCATCACACCGCTCTTAATGCATCACCAAAGATAAAGAAACACACCCTCAGGCACCGTACAGTTCAACGAAAAGTTCGACCGAAAATTGGCTATTCGCACGTGTCGTTTTCTGTCGAACGGTTGAAAGTAAACCAATAAAATTTTAACTTACCTTTTAGAGTGTGTCCGCACACGGAGGCAATGCCGGAATTGCGCTATTTCACACAAAAAGGGCACAAACAACGCATGATCAGGGGATGTTGCATGGCAATACTGGCGGGGACCGTCCTGCTGCTGTCCGGATGCCGGAATACGGCGGAAGAAAGGTTGCCCGACAAAATCAGCTACAACTTTCACGTCCGGCCGATCCTGTCCGACAAGTGCTATACATGCCACGGCCCCGACGCTAACAAACGCGAAGCGGGCCTCCGCCTCGACATCGCCGACAGCGCGTACAAACACCTCAAAGACGATCCCACCGCCTTCGCGCTCGTCCCCGGAAAGCCGGAGGAGTCACACGTGTTCCTTCGCATATCTTCGTCGGACAGCAGTGAGATGATGCCGCCGCCCTCGTCAAACCTCAAACTTTCCGAACGCGACATCCGCATCATCGAAAAGTGGATCAGGCAAGGCGCGAAATACGAACGACACTGGGCGTTTGTTCCCCCCGTAAAACCTGAAGTGCCCGATGTCGACAATGAAGCATGGCCTGCGAACGCCATCGACCGCTTCATCCTCCGCTCACTCGAAGATCGCAACCTGACTCCGAATGAGGCCGCCGACCCGGAACGCCTCCTCAAACGCGCTTCGCTCGACATCACAGGACTTCCGCCTACCCTGGAGATGATGGATCGGTTCCTCGCCGATCCCTCAGAGGAAGCATACGAAAAAATTGTCGATGAACTTCTCGCAAGCCCCGCTTATGGCGAGCGAATGGCCGTGTACTGGTGCGATGTAGCCCGCTATGCCGACTCATACGGATACCAGGACGACAACCTCCGGACGCAATGGCCCTGGCGCGACTGGGTGATCCATGCATTCAATACCAACCTCCCGTACGACAAGTTCATCACCTGGCAGATTGCCGGCGACATGCTGCCCAACGCTACACTCGAACAGGTGCTTGCTACCGGCTTCAACCGGAATCACAAATTCACGGAAGAAGGCGGAGTCATCGACGAGGAATATCGCATCGAGTACGTCACCGACAAGACCAACACCGTCGGTAAAGGCATCCTGGGTCTCACCGTGGAATGCGCAAAGTGCCACGATCACAAATACGATCCTATTTCACAAAAAGATTATTATAGCCTCTTCGCCTTCTTCAACAACACGTATGAAAAAGGCTACGAAGGGGACATCACCCAATCGCGCCCCGCAAAACCTCCAATCCTTGAACTGTCAGACAAAGAGGTACGCGAACTGCTCAGCTTTATCAACAAGAAAGACACGAGCAGCATCATGGTATCTGTGATGGGTGAACTCGATACGCCACGCTCAACGCGCATCCTGGAACGCGGCAACTACGATTCGCCGACAATCCCCGTTACGGCCTCCACACCTGAAGCGGTCTTTCCTTTCAGTGACGATCTTCCGCACAACCGGCTGGGTCTGGCCAAATGGCTCGTCGACGAGAAGAATCCCCTAACAGCCCGGGTATTTGTAAACCGCATGTGGCAGGAATTCTTCGGAACAGGCATCGTCGCTACGTCGGGCGACTTCGGTATGCAGGGCCAGCTACCGTCGCACCCCGAGCTGCTCGACTGGCTTGCGGTCGACTTCATGGAAAACGGTTGGGATATCAAGCGGCTCATCCGTCAGATTGTGATGTCGTCCACCTATCGACAATCGGCGGTTGTTACGCCCCGAAAACTTGAACGCGATCCCGAAAACAGGTACCTGTCGCGCGCCCCGCGCTTCCGCCTGGGCGCTGAATTCATCCGAGACCTCGTGCTGGCCAGCAGCGGCCTGCTCGTTCGCGACATCGGCGGACCAAGCGTCAAGCCCTATCAACCCGCAGGTATTTGGGAAGCCTCGACTTCCGGTCGCGGCCTGCTCGCAACCTACCGGCAGGATCACGGTCCGGATCTCTACCGCAGAGGATTGTATACCTTCATTAAACTCACGGTGCCGCCGCCCTCGCACATTATCTTCGACGCCAGCAACCGCGACCAGTGCGAGGTGCGCCGGTTACGCACGAATACGCCACTTCAGGCCCTCGTTATGCTGAACGACCCTACGGTGCTGGAAGCAGCACGCGTTCTGGCGGGACGCCTGCTGGATGAAAGTACCAGTGAACGCGAGAAAATCGAAAAGGCTTTCAGGTTGATTATTTGCCGTAAACCGACCGATGCAGAATTGAACATACTACTCGAGTATTTCGCGGAAGAAAAGACTGCGCTGGCTTCGGACGAACCGAAGGCAAGAAAGCTTCTCGACGTCGGAGAATATCCGAAAGGGAACCACGAACCAGTTATGCAGGCAGCGCTTATGCAGGTGATCTGTTCGATATACAATCTTGAAGAAGCCACAACCCGAACGTGACCATGGAGAAAGAACTTCTTGAATTCGGTTTGAACGTCAACCGGCGCCGCTTTCTTTCGCGCCTGAGCCTCGGCATCGGCAGCGTCGCGCTGGGCTCATTACTCGTGCCTGGTCTTTTCTCCAGATCCAAGGACGACCTTGACCTCGGCCCCGTGGGTATGCCCCACTTCGCGCCGAAAGCCAAACGCATCATCTACCTGTTTCAAAACGGCGCCCCCTCTCAACTCGAATCGTTCGACTATAAGCCGCTGCTTCGCAAGATGATGGGCCAGGAACTTCCGGCCTCCGTGCGTATGGGTCAGCGGTTGACGGGAATGACGTCCAACCAGAAGTCATTTCCGCTGGTGGGATCGTATTACGACTTCCACCAATACGGCGACTCGGGCGCATGGATCAGCGCGCTGTTTCCGCATACCGCGAAGCTCGTGAGTGAAATCTGCATCATCCGGTCGATGTATACGGAAGCGATCAATCACGATCCCGCGCTGACGTTCTTCCAGACGGGTGCCCAGCAGGGCAACCGGCCGAGTATGGGCGCCTGGCTGAGCTATGGGCTGGGTAGTGAGAATAAGAACCTTCCCGCGTTTTGTGTTCTGTTGTCGCGGGGCAAAGGCAACGGTCAGGGTGTATACGCCAAATTGTGGACGAACGGCTTCCTCGACTCGATTCATCAGGGTGTTCAGTTCAGCAGCGGGGAAGATCCCGTCCTGTACCTCAACAACCAGGAAGGGATGAACATGACGGACCGCCGTCGCATGCTCGACAAGATCGCGTCACTCAACGCCATGAGCTACGAAGACATGGGGGATCCCGAAATCCAAACGCGTATTCAACAGTATGAGTTGGCGTACCGGATGCAGACCGCCGTCCCTGAAATCACCGACGTGTCGCGCGAGCCTGATTCTATCATCAAAATGTATGGTCCGGATTGCCTGGTGCCCGGTACCTATGCCGCGAACTGCCTGTTGGCGCGGAAGCTGTCTGAAAGCGGTGTGCGGTTCGTGCAACTGTATCACCAGGGATGGGATCAGCATGGCAACCTGCCCAACGAAATGGCCGGACAGGCACGTGACGTTGATCAGGCTTCTGCGGCCCTGATCATGGATCTGAAGCAACGCGGTCTGCTGGACGAAACGCTCGTGATATGGGGAGGCGAATTCGGTCGCACCAACTACTCACAAGGTAAGCTCGAGCCGGGCAACTACGGACGCGATCACCATCCGCGCTGCTTCAGCCTCTGGATGGCGGGCGGAGGAGTGAAACCGGGAACCGTATACGGTGAGACGGATGAATTCGGATATAACATTGTCAAAGATCCCGTTCATGTTCATGACCTTCACGCGACCATCCTTTACCTGATGGGCCTCGACCACGAACGCCTGGTCTTCAAACACCTCGGCAGGCGTTACCGGCTTACCGACGTCAGCGGAAAGGTTGTAAACGGTTTATTGGCCTGATAATACCACCCATATGAAAAGAAGAACCTTACTCAAAAGAAGCGCGGCCCTCACGATGGGGAGCATCTTCATCGGTCGTGATATGCTCGCGCGCAATAACGGACCGGTGTACGGTCACAACGGCATGCAGTATCGCATGGATGCCGACTGGGGAAAACTGGACCCCGCCGTCCATCCGGTAAATGATTGCCATGAGATGATACAGGACCGCAAGGGCCGCATCTTTCTGCTGACGAACGAGACAAAAAACAACGTCCTGATTTATACGCCGTCAGGGAAACTGAAAGAAAGCTGGGGTCACGAATACCCCGGTGCACATGGCCTGACACTGGCGGAAGATGAACTGTTCATCACCGATACGAACCGCCACCAGGTGTTCAAGACAAACCTCGAAGGAAAAGTCCTGCTGACAATAAACTGGCCGCAGGAATCCGGGGTATACACCAAGGCGGAAGAATTCGTGCCGACGGAAGTTGCTGTTCGCGACGAAGGCGACTTTTACATCGCCGACGGTTATGGCGCCCAGTACGTCCTGCACTATGACAGCAACGGAAAGCTTTTGTCCTGGTTCGGCGGGCGCGGTGAAGGCGATGAACACCTCGATAACGCACACGGTATTTGCATCGACAGGCGATCAGGCAAAGAAACGTTGTTGGTGACTGACAGGACGCGCAACGCGTTTAAACGTTTTGATTTGAACGGCAAACTCCTCGAAGTGATTCACCTGCCCGGCGCGTGCGTCTGCCGACCTGTGTTACACGGCGACTATCTTTACGCGGCTGTGTTGCGGTCACCCGACCTTAGCGCAGAGGGTACCGGATTCGTCACAATTCTCGACAAGAATAACCGGGTCGTGTCAAATATTGGTGGAACACCGCCGCAATACGACCAAGATGGCAAGTTGAAGCCCATGGCGCAGCAAGAAAAGATATTTGTGCATCCGCACGATGTCTGCGTCGACCGCGACGAGAACTTGTATGTCGCGCAATGGGCGTCTGGTAAAGTCTATCCGTACAAGTTCACACGTGTATAACACACTTCACTGACAGGGACCGGTATGAGGAGAAGGATCATGTGGATATCACGGCAGGTACTGTTCGCGCTGAACGTGCTCATCCTGTTCTTTCTTGTCTTTCAGCAATACCTTCAATTGCCCAGCTGGCTCCGGGTGCTCGGCCGAATGCACCCCATGTTTGTGCACTTTCCTATTGTGATCCTGTTGCTTGCCGTTGCCCTGGATTTTTTCCTGCCGCGCGACAAAGATGGTTACCGAAAGATTTTGCTGGACGCATTGTTCCTGGTGGGAGCGCTGATGGCGTCGATGACAGTCATCATGGGACTGTTTCTGTCTCTTGAAGAGCAGGCTACTGCAGCCATGCAAGTTCACAAGTGGGCAGGCGTGGCGATCGCAGCATCGGCATACGTGGTTGTTCTTTTCAGGGAAGCGAAGAAAGAGCGGCCGGTGGTCATGCGGGCGTCGTATGGAGGCGTGGTATTGGCTGTTGTAGTGGCAGGCCACCTTGGTTCAGTGTTGACTCACGGCGAGGACTTTCTTTGGGAGCCCTTGTTTCCGGCGAAGGAGCCGGTCACGGTCTCGCGTGAAGAAGCTGTGGTTTTTGATCACGTGATACTGCCGGTACTTGAATCCCGCTGTACGGGGTGTCATAACGAACGCAAGGCAAAGGGAGACCTGATCATGCTTGACTCCGCCCATTTTGCGAAAGGAGGAAAGGACGGTCCCGTTTTCGTGCCAGGCGACATACGGGAGAGCGAAATGGTTCGGCGCATGAACCTTCCCATGGGTCACAAAAAGCACATGCCGCCCAAGGGTAAGCCGCAGCTGACGGAAAATGAGCGTCAGTTGCTGACGGCCTGGATTGCTGCCGGCGCGCCGTTCAGCACCCGGCTTGTCAGCCTGGACCCGTCGGACACACTCCGGCAGATTGCGGAGGCGCGATTCGATCAGTCTGAAGGAAAGCCGCAGCCGGTGTTCCGGTTTGCGGCGGCACGTGATGAAGACATCCGGTCGCTGCAGACGGACTACCGCGTGATCTATCCCCTCGCGTATGAGTCGCCCGCCCTTGTTGTCAACTTTTACAACCGCCATGTCTTTTCGCGGGAGTCGCTCGCTGAACTGAAAAAAATCGGGCGACAGATCGTGTCGCTCAATTTGAGCAAGATGCCGGTTACCGATGCCGACCTGGAGTTGATTGCGGGGTTCGAGAACCTGGAGGAGTTGAATCTGAATTTTACTGAGGTCACGGGGAGTGGTTTGCGTCATCTGGCGTCGCTGAAGTCGCTCGCAGAGATTTCGTTGTCGGGGACAAAGACGGATGCTGCTGCTTTGGCGCAGTTGAAGTCTTTGCCGTCGTTGCGGAGCGTATTCCTATGGCAGACACAGGTTTCAGAAGCGGAGGTGTCGGAGTTGAGAAAGAGCCTGCCGGGGGTCACGTTTGATACGGGGTTCAAGGACGATGGCACGATGCTGCGGTTGAATACGCCGCGGTTTGCGGATGCGCCTTCTGTATTCAGGGACTCGATGGAGCTCGTGCTGAGCCACCCGATAAAGAACACGATCATACGCTACACCACGGATGGGACGGAGCCCGACAGCGTGCATGGGTTGGTTTACGAGGGTCCGGTGCCGATAACTGCGCCGGTGACTTTAGTGCAGGCCAGGGCGTATAAGGAAGGGTGGATTGGCAGCGAAGTGGTCTCCAGGCGGTTTTTGCGCACGGCCTTTGTGCCGGATTCGGTGACCCTGGCGTCGGCGCCGGCACCGGAGTACCGGACGACAACGCCGCGGTTGCTGGTGGATGGCGAGACCAACAACCTGGATTTCCGGAGTGGCAGCTGGATTGGCTACCGGGGCAATGAGGCGGCCGTGGTGTTGTATTTTGGGAAGCCGGTGACGACCCGGTCGCTCACACTGAGCATGTTGCAAAGCACGCCTTCATATATTTTTCCTGCGGCGCGTGTAGAGGTTTGGGGTGGTATGGATGAAGAGTCGATGACGTTGTTGGGAAGCTGGAATCCCAGGCAGCCGAAGAAGGGCGAGGATGGGACGGAAATCGGATTGTTTGAATGCGCGTATGGACCAAAGACCGTGAGCCGGCTGAAGGTAGTGGCGCACCCGGTAGAGCGGTTGCCGTCGTGGCATCCGGCGAAAGGCGAGCGGGGCTGGGTGTTTTTGGATGAGATACTGGTGAATTGATGATGGGCGATGATCGATATTCGATTTGAGGGCCCGAAATCATAAGCGGGGCATTCAAATCACAAATCACAAATCACAAATCACAAATCACTAATCTAGAAGCCCCTGGGTGAAAGACGGGACTCGAACCCGCGACCTCCAGAATCACAATCTGGCGTTCTAACCAACTGAACTACATTCACCGTATGAAATTCCGCCCGCGGCCAGCGCCGCAGGGGATTGCAAATTTAGCCAGGGTGACGGAATTTGCAAAGGGGGGAAGGTTCTATGGGGGAAAACGTCTGAATTAGGATTTGCGGGATTAAAGGATCGTTGGGATGGAATATCATTCAATAGAAAATCGTCCATTTAGGTGTCCGTTTACGTCCTGGAAATCCTGGTTCAAACTGGCAGATGCAACGTTCAGTAATGCATGAGATAGGACATTTGATTTTTTTTTGATCAGAAACTGGATGGGGCTACCAAATTACAGGCAAATTTCCGGTGATCCTGGAAACACAATTGTGCATTGGTTGCCCGATGAGGCACTTGATGTTTGATACGGCTCCGCTCAGCGACCGCGCTTCGACTTCGCTCAGCGACCGCGCTTCGGCTCCGCTCAGCGACCGCGCTTCGGCTCCGCTCAGCGACCGCGCTTCGACTTCGCTCAGCGACCCAAGTGTACATCCAATAAAAAATAAGGGTTTGGGTGATCGGATTGCTCCGGTTGTTTCGACTCCGCTCAACCACCGGAGTATTCCGCTCACCCCAACAACAATGAACCACTAGCGGGAGTAGATTCTTATTTTCATTTCCCAATATTGCGCCGCCTCAGGGGGCTGATTGTGGTCGAAGTCTGGGGCTGAACGGAGTCGAAGCCATCTACTTCTGTCTTTTTATTCTGTAATGGCTTTCATTCATACACTCCGCGAGTTCATGGAGTTCGTTGGGCATTCCTTTGATGAGTGACTCTTTCTTTTTTCTGCTCCACCCCTTTATTTGCTTCTCTCTGTTAAACGCTTCGTCAATCCGATCAAATATTTCAAAGTAAACGAGCTTAACGGGTAACCTTTTGCGCGTATAATTTGATCCTTCTCCGAGAAGGTGTTCTACGAATCTCTTTTCCAGGTCAGTGGTGCTGCCCACGTAGTAGCTCATGTCGCAGCAAAGAAGTATATATACGTATCCTTTGGCCATATCACTAATTCAATGTCTCGGGTATTGAATTTATTTTGTGATATTCATAAGAGCCATTCTTTATTGCCTTTGCGACACAAGTTGGCAGACTTTGTTGCAAATGTTTCCGGTGAACTACTATTATTGAAAACGCCGAATTTCGACTTCGCCTGCCATAAGGGCATGTCGAGAGCTTGGTTCGCGCAAACAACTAAAATGAAGATGATACTATGCTGGACAATTACATAAATTTGAATGACGAAGATAATGAAGTTGAGAGGTAGGACGTGATGGTCGACAAGGGTAGCTACTCGTGGGTGGTATCAATTTCTCCGGTGACTGAGCGGAGTCGAAGTCCCGGAGAAATTGACACTACCGTGACTATCACAGTATGTATGTACATACTTGGACTGAGCGAAGCCGAAGTCCGGTGTCTGAGCGTAGTCGAAGACATCTACTTCTGTCTTTTGCTATTCAACTTATAATTTCTGTAATGGCTTTCATTCATACACCCCGCGAATTCATGGAGTTCGTTGGGCATTCCTTCGATGAGTGACTCTTTCTACCGGGGC
>DASVCT010000228.1:0-3023 GCA_036381475.1 Cyclobacteriaceae bacterium | reverse complement strand
GTCAGCTCATGAAGTTTTTCCTGTCGTTGTTTGGTACACTTGCATTGATCCTGGTTCTCGACCGGAGCTGGACGGCCGGTCCCACCCGGATTCCCCCACTGGGTAAGTTCCTCGATCCCCTGAACGGCTTCTGGCAAAATGCCGAACCACGAAACCACATCGGGCCGGAAGATCTCCGGCTGAATGGACTCAAACAACGGGTGGTAGTCCAGTATGACAGCCTCCTGATCCCACACATCTTTGCCGCCGACGAAGAAGATTTGTACATGGCGCAGGGGTTCGTGACCGCGCAGCACCGACTGTGGCAGATGGAGTTTCAGGTCCTGGCAGCAGCAGGGCGACTGTCCTCGATCCTGGGACCCGGACCTGAGAATGTCTTTATAGAATACGATCGCCGGCAGCGACGATTGGGTGTACCCTTTGCCGCACAGAACGCCGCCGGGATGATGGTAAAGGATCCGGTCCAGAAGCGGATGATCGAAAAATATACGGAGGGGATAAACCGGTACATCAACTCCCTGAGATACAAAGACCTTCCCCTCGAATACAAGCTCATGGACTACAAGCCGGAGCCCTGGACGGTGCTTAAGTGTGCGCTGCTGCTCAAAAGCATGGCCCAGACGCTGAACATGGGAGACAAGGACATCGAGATGACCAATGCGCTTAAGCTATATGGCAAGGAGATGGTCGACCTGCTCTACCCGGATCGCGATTGCGAAACCGACCCGATCGTGGACAACCCCGGCGGGTGGAACTTCAACCCAGTCACCCTGGCTGATCTCCCCCCTGCCCTTCCCGAGGAATTGATTAAGATGGATCCTATGCCGAAATCGAATCCTCACCTCGGCAGCAACAACTGGGCGGTGAGTGGAAGTCGGACCGCGACGGGCGCCCCCATCCTGTGCAACGACCCTCACCTGGACACGTCACTTCCGTCGATCTGGTTTGCCGTTCATCTCAACGGTCCGGGGGTCAACGTCATGGGTGTTTCCATTCCCGGCTCGCCCGGCGTGATCATCGGCTTTAACGACTCCATCGCATGGGGTTTAACCAACGCGCAACGCGACCTCGTCGACTGGTATAAGATCACTTACCAGGATGCAAGTCGCGAACATTACCTTCTTGACGGCACCTGGAAGAAGACGGAAAAGAAGATTGAAGAAATCGTTGTTCGCGGAGAGTCTGCGGTGTACGACACAGTAATTTACACGCATTGGGGACCGGTACCTTACGACAGAAATTTCCATGGCGACAACGAACTGAGGGATTATGCGTTCCGCTGGATTGCGCACGATCCATCGAAAGAAGCCACCACTTTTTACAAGCTCAACCGCGCGAACAATTTCAACGACTACATGGAGGCCCTGGATCACTATGCCTCGCCTGCACAGAATTTTGCGTTCGCCTCGGTGTCGGGCGATATTGCTATTCGCATCCAGGGAAAATTCCCGGTACGCCGAAAGGACGAAGGAAAGTTTGTACTGGACGGCAGCAAGAGCTCCGATGGTTGGAACGCGTTCATTCCTCTCGAGCAAAACATTATGGAAAAGAACCCGTCGCGCGGGTTCGTAAGTTCAGCAAATCAGTATCCTGTCGATTCAACGTATCCGTATTACATCACCGCGACCTCCTATGAGGCCTATCGCAATAGAAGGATCAACAATGTGTTGCGGAGGCTGAGCAGCATTACGGTCACTGACATGATGCGGCTGCAAAACGACAACTACAACCTGCACGCGGCGGAGACGCTTCCGTTCCTGATCGATCAGCTTTCCATTGACACCACTGCACTTCACGACGAAGGCGCTGAAGGTCTTGCCCTTATCAAAGCGTACCGAAAGCTTGCTACGTGGGACTACTTCAACGATAAGGACTCGGAAGGTGCCTCATATTTCCAGGCCTGGTGGGATGACTTTTACTTCCGGCTATGGGATGAAATGCTCGATCAACCCTTCCCCCTGGCGAGGCCGACAGAATACAACACCGTAAAGTTGCTGAAGGAAAACCGCATCGCGTCGTTTTACGATATCCGGTCGACGGAAACGCGGGAGACATTGAGGGATTTAGTCCGCACGTCGTTTGCAACCTCTGTGGCGCGCATCGAAAAGTGGAAGGAAGATCACGACCTGGCTCGCGTACGGTGGGCCGATTACAAGGACACGTATGTGCGGCATCTTGCCCGAATCGAGCCGTTGAGCTATCACGTTCAGCATGGTGGCAACGGCAATGCGGTAAATGCCAGCGACCGTCTGCATGGCCCCTCATGGCGGATGATCGTGAGTCTTGAGAAGACGGGCATCAAAGCATACGGTGTTTATCCCGGCGGGCAGTCGGGCAATCCGGGCAGTTATCACTACAGCGATATGTTGGAGGCCTGGGCAAACGGCCGGTATTACCGGCTTGCTTTCCCGAAGCGTCCGGAGGAAATGCAACAGCATCTTTTCTTTGAAACAGATCTCAACCCGCGTGAAAAGGAAAACTGAGTATCACGATAGATTGACATCCACTGAGCCGAGTCGACAGCTATGAAGAAGTTTGTCATTCAGGCCGTTGTCATTGCCTTGCTGGCGTATATGCTGGAGTTGTTCCTTCCGTGGTGGAGTGTAGCGATTGCGGCGGCGTTCGGAGGATTGTTCCTCCGCTCTGACGCCAATTTTTGGGCGGGATTTTGTGGCGTTGGTGTGCTGTGGTTCAGCGCCGCGGTGGTGATCGACATCACGTCGTCCGGTACGTTGGGTGAGAAGGTTGCTTCCATCATGTACATCAACGAGACCTTGTTGATTGTCGTCACGTGTCTCACCGGCGCGGTGGTGGGCGGGCTGGCCTCATACACCGGATCCCTGGTGACGCGAAAGAAAGCGGCAAAATCTGGATGATTGGCGTATTTCGTTATATTTGCACTTCCTTTTTTGGAAGTTCGGCATAACCCGGAGAGGTGGGTGAGTGGCTGAAACCAACAGTTTGCTAAACTGTCGTACACGTTTAGTGTACCGGGGGTTCGAATCCCCCTCTCTCCGCAACAA
>DASVCT010000227.1:0-2836 GCA_036381475.1 Cyclobacteriaceae bacterium | reverse complement strand
CACCAGCTCGGCTGCATAACGGAACTGTTCTGAGGATCGCTGCTGGCTGCCGATCTGGAATTTCACACCGTTGGCTCTTACGACGTCGCTCATGATCCGTCCTTCAGCGATGGTCAGGGACGCCGGTTTTTGAAGATAAATATGTTTGCCAGCGCGGGCTGCGTCCACTGCAATGGCCGCATGCCAGTGGTCGGGGGTGCTGATTATCACCGCGTCGATATCTTTGTTCGCGATGAGTTCGTGGTAGTCGTGATAAACCTTCACCCCGTCAAACGGCTTCCCTGTCTTTTCGCTGTAGTACTTGTTGATAAGCTGCTTTCCCTGATCAGCACGCTTGGTGTCGAGATCGCAGACGGCAACGATCTGAGCGGAGTCGTACTGCCAGACGCCGGGCATGTCATGCGTCCTGGATATCCGTCCCGTACCAATGGCACCGACGTTGATGCGGTTGGCCGGTGAGTATTTTCCAAGAACACGCGCTGGAACGATGGTAGGGAATCCGCTGATCGCTACCGATGCCAGTGCGGCCGTCTTCGCAGTCGTCGAGATAAATTTTCTTCTCGAGATGCCGGGTTTAGATGCCTTTTTCATGGGGTATTGGTTTTTGATGTCAGTTGGTGGTCGTGGTGATGGCCGGCGGAGTAACGAACGCCTGCCAGGCTGCCTCGGCCTTGGCGGCAGTCATCGGTCCGTTATAGACGAGCAACCGGTACTTCAATACGTAAGTCTTTCCCGGTTCCAGGAGCCAGTCCGTATCGCGCGTGGGGGAAAAGTTGGCAAACATGTCGCCTCGCCCGTATTGATTCTCCGGCCAGATCCGCAAGGGTTCGGGATGGTTGTAGTTCGTGGGGTGCGACATCATTACTACGCCGGCATAGTCTCCTCCAACCTCTCCTTCCACAATACACCACCGGGCTTTCGAGCCGTCGGCGTCCCGCCTCGTTTTTCCTTCAGAAGTAATCACCTTGCTGTTGTCCTTGTTCCATTCTTCGGTAGTCCTCCAACCCAATCCTCCGTAACGGTATTCGAGAAGGTGTACCGGACTTTCGGTGGCGCATTTCATCTCAAAGGTGAGGTCCACAAGATAATACGGTTCGTTATCCGGAGCATATATGCGGACCGTCTGCAACTCATTCAGGGCGACTTCCTCCTCATCGCCGCGGAGGACCACATGCTCATGCAGTACGCGATACCCGCCAAAGACCGGCCCAGAGGTTGTGGACTCCAGCTTCGCAAAGCGTACCGTACCCTTACGACCGCGAAGGTTCCAGAAGTCGACCGTATCCCCCTCGTAGAGCACGTGCGTCCAGGGATTCCAGATTCCGTAGTGGTGATAGTGATCCTTCGGTTGAATCCGTGTAAGTACCTGACCATGAGGCGACCAAAGGGGGTGAATAAAACCGCTTCTTTTATAGGCAGAGTCGACTCCTTCCGGTGGGTAAACCGTCGCATAATGATATTGGAGAAGGGGTTTGCCGGACGCTTCGATAGTCAGCGAGCCATCCTTGTCGACGACGGCAACGCGATTCGCCGGCGGCTTCGTACCCCGGCGCAGTTCATATTTGGTCGCGCCAGGGTTCAGTATCCAGCACAGCATTCCATCCGTGACCTGAAAAGGTACGGGGGTACTTCCCTCGGCCGATACCTCCAGCAGTGTAATCTTGTCTGGTTTGACCTTGGTAATGCGGGCCAGATTTACACCAACGGGAGTAGCGGCGTTTGCTGGTGCAACTTCGGGTCTAAATGTTGCAATTTGTTGCGTAAAAGCTGGCACAACGAGCACCAGCCAGGACGCAACCGCAGGCAACAATTTTTCCGGAGACATTTCGCAACGCGTTGAATGATCAATCTCGTTTGTTGCCTAAAGAAATGCAAGGGCTACTATACAAAAGGGTGATGAAGTGCCACCCGCCGGAAGTGTAGCGTCGCTTAGCTGCGACCCGAAAGGGCGTCGACAATGGCATTGGCTTTTTCGAGCACAACGCTGAACGAGAGCCGGCCGCGAATCCCTATGTGCAGCTGGTCGTCCTCGGGGCTGTCGATGCGATATTCAAGCGTTTCCCAATAGGAGTCGAGCGGACCCATGCTCCGGAAGTCCTTGCTCACGCCGGCACTGTAGAGGATGAAATTGTTCAGTCGCGGGCCACGCAGCTCGACAGTGCTGATGCGAAAGTCCGGCCGATCATTTACGAAGAGGACGACGGTACGGGCGCCGGAGTAAATCGTGTGATCCCCTCCATCTTCTTCGACGCGGAAGAAGACTTTGAGCATTACCTTATTGCCGTCAATATAAATATTGGACGAACAGCGGACCGGTATGTAGTCGCCCGGACCGGTGTCCATCTCAGGATCACCCTGGATCCGGGGCCAGCAGCCGATCAGTTCGATGTCGCGTGTTTCAGGCAACCGCAAGGGCGACTGACCTGCTGCCTTGTAAATGAACAGCGGTCCTTGCGCCCATTGTGGCATGACGCCGGGTACGATCTGGAAAACACGATCCCGCATAAGCCAGCTTGCAAACAGCATGGCGATAAAGCCAACGACTAGGATCATGCGGCCGTTCGTGCTCTTGCTGTATGGGGTAAAAAGATCCATGCGGGGGTTTCGTCTGGCGCTTAATGTGAAAATGCACACACGGTAAACCCTCATGTATCACTTTTTTTTTTGCGCACATCCCTTTTTCAGAGATGGGCTTCGTTGGTGTGTGATTGAACACCCGAATTAGTGGAAATTCCTGTGACCGGATTTTTTTAATTCCTTAAATTGATTCCGCGTGTCACTGAAATCAGTGAGGTATTTTCGAAATAACAAATCATCCGACATGAAGAACAAAGGC
>DASVCT010000226.1:0-8557 GCA_036381475.1 Cyclobacteriaceae bacterium | reverse complement strand
GGTTTCAACGAAGCCAGCTCCGTTAGGAGCGGCATATCGGTAGAATATGGTCGGATAGATGAATCTAGTCCCGTAGGGACGGCATATAACAGGCACGAACGATAAGTGGGCGTGTTAATGAGTGTGGAGGCACAGAATCAGAAATGGCGAGATAATCATGCGTGCCACAATTGTGCCACGGACTTTATATGCCGTCCCTAAGGGACTCGGCGTAGAACGTACATCCTGATTCTACCGATATGCCGTCCCTACGGGGCTCGTGAACGTAAGGGGTGCAGCATGGTACCGACGCTCGCCAATTTCGTCCAACGTATCCCATTGGACCCCATTGGACGTCCGTAAGGGCATCGGCTTGAGGTTTCGGATTATCTTTACGGCCGTATTCGTCCCCTCATCCGCCCATGTGCCAGCTATTCCATATACTAACGAATGGAGGAATTGTCCTCGGGATCTTCGTCATCCTCCTGCTGAACACCAAGGGCGTTCGGAAAACCCGGGCTAACGTTTTTCTCTCCGTCTTGCTGGGGGCGCTGGCCTTCAGCACCTTTCATCTGCGATATGCGGGCGATGTCATAAACCATTTTTCCGTAAAGACCCATTCCCTGGGCGACCCGACGTTCCTGCTCATTGCACCTTTACTCTGGTTTTACATTGTCGAGCTGACGGGCGGCAGGATACGGTTTTCTATTTCATTCCTTATCCACTTTATTCCCTTCCTGCTAATTGCCTTCTTCTCGGTTGCCTTCGGGTCGTTCCTGAACGACACGTCGGCCAGGGCGTTTCTTGGGGATCATCCGCGCTTGCGTTTTTCTGTTTTCTGGATCGTAGTTGCGATTCAATTTTGGGCGTACCTATACGCAATTCACAAAAAATGGCAGGGATTTCAAAGCCTGCTGAGACAGGAGGTTTCCAATACAGAAGACGTCAGTATTTCGTGGGTACGTTTCTTCATGGGCGTCTTTCTTGCCGTAAGCATTTGCCTGCTGTTCGCCGTTATTGCTGTGATCCACCTCGACGCCACGAACTGGCTCTGGAAGGCAATGGGTATCGTGCTATCCTTGTCAATATTTGCGCTCGGATACAAAGGCATCCTTCAAAGGGAGATATTCTATACGATACCTCCCGCAGAGCCTGTGGCGGAAAACCTTTACAAGCCCAATCAGGATCTGGTCGAGAAGTTGCGGGCATTCATGACAGATACAAAGCCATACCTGGACCCCGAATTGTCGCTGAGCTCGCTTTCCAAAAAAATGGGACTCACCCGGAATCAATTGTCCCACCTGATCAATGCCGGACTTGGCGAAAATTTTTACGACTTCATTAACAAATACCGCGTCGAAGAAGTCAAACGCCTTATGGCCGATCCTCAAAAGCAGAATTACAATCTGTTGGGAATCGCACTGGAGGCCGGGTTTAAATCAAAATCTACCTTCAATCTCATTTTTAAGCGGTTTACAGGACTCACCCCCACAGAGTACAAGAAAAATATCACTTAGCCGGACGTCCAACAGGATACCGCGGACGATCCCAACGCTTCACAGCCATAATGTTGTAGGAAAAACATTATGCACCGCGATCAAAGCAAAGCCCTAATCGAACTAAACCATGTGTCTAAAAACTACCCGGTTGCCTCTGGCAGCTTTCAGGCTTTAAAGGATGTGTCACTCATGATCGATAGCCAACAGCTCGTTGCCATAACCGGTAAATCGGGAAGTGGTAAGTCGACCCTGCTCAATATTATCGCAGGAATTGACAGACCAACGGAAGGCACGGTCACGGTAAACGGGATTCGTGTCGACAAACTTTCTGAATCTGAGCTTGCCGCCTGGCGCGGGAGAAATATTGGTGTTGTTTTCCAATTTTTCCAGCTGCTGCCTACGCTCACCATCGTGGAGAACGTCATGTTGCCTATGGATTTCTGCAACACGTATTCCAGGAAGGATAGAAGGGAACGCGCTTTTTCGTTGCTGGAGATGGTCGGCATCCAAGAGCAGGCCGACAAGTTTCCTGCAACACTCTCCGGCGGACAACAGCAGCGTGTGGCAATCGCGAGGGCATTGGCCAACGATCCGTCTTTGGTTGTGGCAGACGAGCCAACCGGAAACCTCGATTCATATACCGCTGCGGCAATTTTTGAGCTGTTCGCGAAGCTGGCGAGGGATGGAAAGACTGTTCTGGTAGTCACCCACGAACGGGAATTCTCCTCGTATTTCGGCAACACCATCCATCTCACTGACGGAGCAATCACCGCGGCCGAACCTGTTCACTCTTAATCCCCTGGAAATGAATCCACGATACATGAAGGTCATTCGTGACCTCACGTCAAACTATCCCAAAAATTTGATGCTGGTTCTGGCGATAGCTGTTGGTGTCTTTGGCATAGGGTCGATTCACGGTGGTTACACGGTGATTAACCGCGAGATGGCCGCAAACTATCTGAGCACGGAACCTGCGTCGGCGACCATTGAATTCGAGGGAAAAATCCCGGACCAATTGCTCGACAGTGTCAGAGAGTTTCCAGGGATAGACAAAGCTGAAAGACGCGCAACAATTGAGGCAAGAATGAAAGTCGACGATCGCTGGTATCCGATCTTGCTATTTGTGATCGATGATTTCAGTCGGATGGAGGTCAACAAAGTGTTGCCGATCTCAGGTGCCCGGAGCCCTTCACCCGGTGGTATGCTCGTTGAACGTACTGCCCTGGGGGTAATGCGCGCGAATGAAGGCGATAACATTGTTGTCCAAACCCCTCATGGTGAAGCGCAGTCGCTGAAGATCACAGGAACTGTACACGATCCGGGCCTGGCTCCAGCATGGCAGCAGCAAGCCGGATATGCCTACATCACCCTGGAGGGTTTACACCAACTTGGAGAAAGCCAGGACTTTGATTTGTTGAGGCTGATGGTCAGCGAGGACCGGTTCTCAAGAGCCCACATCACGCGAAAAGCAGAACAGGTGGCTGACTTGCTGAAGCGGAATGGCATAACCATTCATGAAATCCAGGTACCTCCGCCCGGGCAGCACCCACATCAAAGCCAGATGAACACGGTGCTTACCATCTTTATCATCTTCGCATTTATGATCCTCGCGCTCGGATCGATACTAGTGGCCACATCGATGTCAACGCTGATGGTTAAGCAAGTCCGACAGATTGGCGTAATGAAAACGGTTGGCGGATCACCCGGACAAATTGCCGGCCTGTACGTGCTTATGCTTGTCGTCATCTGCATCGTCGCACTCGTTGTGAGTATCCCTCTCAGCCAACTTGCTGCCGCTAAGTTTGTCACTCAAATCGCCGAACTGCTAAACCTGGAAATTACGGATGGCTCAATTCCGTGGACTGTCCCCGCAACTCAGATTGTTTCGGGCATTGGGATTCCGCTGATAGCGGCCGCATTTCCTTTGCTTCGTGGAAGTCGGATTTCAGTTCGCGCTGCGCTAGACAACTCTGGGGTGTCGGTCACATCGAAAGCAAGTACATGGATTTCCCAACTTTCCAGTCATTTCAACGATACCGCAAGACTTGCCCTGCGCAACGCGTTTCGCCAGCGGTCGCGCCTCGCCCTGACATTGGGCTTGCTTGCTGCAGGTGGCGCCATGTTCATGACGGCCCTCAACGTGTCGGATGCGTGGGACAAGAACCTCGCGCAAATCTATGTTCAGCGCCTGTATGATCAGGAGATAAAATTAAATGATCGGATTTCACCTGATAGCTTGCTCAACAAGATCGCACAATTCAATGGCGTTACGACGGTTGAAGGCTGGGATTATTCGCCGACTTCATTTGCTGGTGAAAGTAAATATGAAATAACAAACACTTATCCCGATATGGGCCACGGCAGTTTCACTATGCTGGCCTTGCCGGCTAACACAAAATTGTTGAACCCGATTGTCACGGAGGGTAAATGGCTGACAGATGAAGGCACCAATGAAATTGTGCTGAATCAACTGGCACGAACCTCGGGAATGAAGATTGGCGATGAAATTTCGCTGACGCTGGAGAACAAGGTCACGAAATGGAAAGTCGTTGGCATTACGGAAGATATTGGGTCTTCGGCTGCCGCGTATGTTTCTATCCAATCTTTTACCAGGCTGAATGGATCGGCCGACCAAATCAAAATGATTCGTATCGGATACACCGATCGTTCCAGGGAGTTTGTCCGGAAAATGAATCGCGACATAGAAGCGCTCCTGGAAGAGTCTCATGCGAGCGTGGGTTCAACGACACCCGTTTGGTTACTTCACAATGCAGTGGCAGCACACATGAAAGTATTGGTTAATTCCCTGTTGGCAATGGCCATTCTTATGGCAGTCGTGGGCACATTCGGGCTCACGTCAACGATCAGCATGAATGTGCTGGAGCGCACGAGGGAGATTGGCGTGATGCGGGCCATCGGCGCAACGCCGCGAAAGGTGAGGCGACTGATTGTCGCTGAGGGATTAATCATAGGAATTTTGAGTATCGTCGTCGGCTTCGTCGTTTCTATTGCGCTTTCATACTTCATGGGAAGGTTTATCGGTCACATTTCATTCAGAACGACGTTAACGTTGACAATATCCATGTCGGCCATCACAATTTGGGTATTGATTGTTATGGTGGGGTCCTACCTGGCAACCATCCTGCCAGCGAGGAGGGCAAACAGGGTGACGACGAGGGAGGCGTTGGCGTATGAGTAGGGATTTGCGGAGGCCAGGATTGTACCACGGACTTTATATGCTGTCCCTACGGGACCGATTCAGCAGGCAGTAGGCAATAGGCAGTAGGCAGTCGCCTCGGTCGCATTCGGCATGGTGGTTACGTTTCTCATAGCCTGCCATGGAAAATAAGGTAATAAGGTTGCGTGACCTATGTGGTACTTTGTTACTAAGGTGATAAGGTTTGATTGTGCTGATAGAATAGGGGCTGCTAGGACATTCCTTTACGTGTGATGACGGTTCCCGAGGAACAGGCGAATTCAAATAAGGAAATAAGGGTATAGGGGTATAGGGGTATAGGGGTATGGGGTGTATAGGGGGTCCAGGGAATGGGGTTGGAGTAGATTTGATCTACGATTTTCAATTTTCGATTTGATGCCTGTGATTGGAGTCTGTGCCTTAGGAGACCAAGCGTGGTCGTTGATCGAAGTGTGTTCTGTGGGGCATAAATCACAAATCACAAGTCAAAATTCACTAATCACAAATCCGAGAGGGGTATAGGGGTGCCGATCACCGATCCCCGGCCACCCGCACGCTGCCCTTTCTGCCGCGGGTTCTGACGGCTACTGGCTGACTGAGCGCACTCTCGTTATGGGTTCTGTCGACGGCAGTGATGCCATAGGTGTATGAGGTTCTCTTTTCGACGGTGGTGTCTTTCCAGTGTTGTAAACCGGACGGCTGTCGCCGAATGATGGCCGCGATATTTGCAGCGTTTTCGGCCGATACTGTGTCCTCCTTCTGAAACCTGTAAATGACATAGTAAGTCGCGTCCGTCGTGTCCGACCAGGCCAGGGAGACGCCTGCACCCTGGGAACCGCTAACATCCTCAACGGACGGTGCTGAAGGAGGCACCGCGTCGATCCAGCTCGTCGCCGGAACCAGGGCCGGATACGGATAGAGTTTGTTCATTTCGGTGTTAATGCCAAGACGGTCCTCGACAAACACTTTCGCGCTGAAGTACATGCTTCCACCGACTTCCTCATACGAGCGGTTCAGCGCGATCTGGTTTGCGAGTTCGTTCGGGTCTTCCCATCCCTTCCGGCCTATGCGATAGGCGGCTTGTCCGATATACAGTTGTCTTCCGTAGCAGTGCCGGCTCCACCAATCGACGAGCACGGAATAGTCGGCAAGTTCAAAGCCAATGTGCCAGTAAAGCTGTGGCGTGACGTAGTCGATCCATCCTTCTCTCAACCATTTCAAAACATCGGCGTACAGGTCGTCGTAGTTCGTTTGTCCTGCCTTTGTCTGTGATCCATCGGGATCGCGGTCAATGTTTCGCCAAACGCCAAACGGACTTATGCCGAACTTGACGTGTGGCTTCTCGTTCCGGATTCGGTTTGAAAGTTCATGAACAAAAAAATCGACATTGTTTCGCCTCCAGTCGTCGATGTTTGCGAAGCCTTGTCCATAAGTCTGATAGCTGCAGCTGTCGGGGAAAACTTCGCCGGCAATCCGGTAGGGATAGAAGTAGTCATCGAAGTGCACGGCATCCAGGTCGTAGTGCCGGACTGCTTCCATGATCGTTTCCAGCACATATTCTTGCGCCTCGGGGTTTCCCGGGTCGTAGTACCACCTTCCGCCGTATTGAACAAACCACTCCGGATGCAGGTAGAAAGGATGATTCGGCGCGAATGTAACGGAGTCGTTCATACTTACCCGGTAGGGGTTAAACCACGCGTGAAATTCCATGCAGCGTTGGTGCGCCTCGGCGATCATGAAGGAGAGTGGGTTGTAATAGGGTTCAGGACTTTTCCCCTGCTTGCCGGACAGGTATTCGGACCATGGCTCGTAGGAGGAGGGATAGAATGCGTCGGCGCTGGGACGTACCTGGACGACGACGGCATTCATGCCCACGACTTTCAGGCGGTCCAGCAGCCGGATGTATTCCGCCTGTTGCTCGTAGGCGTTTAGTCCGCTTTTGGATGGCCAGTCGATGTTTGCTACTGTTGCGATCCACGCCGCGCGCAGTTCGCGTTTCGGGGGCACCTGCGCTGAAACGGAAACACATGCGATGAAGCAAAGAAAAGCCGGAATAAATCTCATTCGTGTCGAACCCATGACGTGTGACGCTACCCCACCGAACACTGGCTACCGATTACCCTCGACAGATTCCGGTACCGTGACACAATGGTACCTGACCAATCCGTCCATGGGGTGCTGTACGATGGCGGCGATTTCTATAGCATGATCGCGTGCTGCCTGCTCCAGGTATTGGCGGAAGCGATAGGCTATGGAGCCAACAAAGCTGACCTTGTAGGACCCGTTGGTGCGGGGATACCGATTCACGTAATAAGAGAAAAATTTAGCGAAGTTGCCCAGAATAATTTCCTTGCATTCGATCACCTCAGCATGTTTGAGCAAAAAGGGAGTGAACGAGGCCAGGAAGCGGTTGGGCAAGGGCTTGTTGTAGATGTTGTCGAGGATCTCGGGTCTGCCCATCCGATAGGTAGCGTGAAAATCCTCAACGAGGTCGGACGGGAGCTTTTCCTGGAGCACCAATGCGATGAGGTCTTTGCACATCACCGTTCCACTTCCCCAATCGGAAAACATGTAGCCGAGCGAGGGCATGATGTGTGTAATCTTGCTGCCATCATAAAGACAGGAGTTTGCGCCGGTGCCGAGAATGCAGGCGATCCCAGGTTCATTCTGCAGCAGGCTCCTTGCGGCTCCGAGAATATCGCCAGACACTTCCACGGGAAAGCGCGTAGTTATCACGGATGACAGTGCGTTGCTTACAACATTCGCTTTTACTGGAGCGCCACATCCGGCGCCATAGAAAAAGATCTTTTCCACCTTCTCGAGTGAAGGAAGGACCTTTTGTTCGATAATCGCGGCGATTTTTTCTTCCGAGAGAAAATAAGGATTGAGGCCTTCTGTCACCACTGAACTAAGACGGTTTCCGCCTTCGTCAACCAACCGCCAGTCCGTCTTGGTTGAGCCGCTGTCCGCAATCAATATCATAATGGCTGTCTGTCAGAGTAGATCGGGTAAAAGGAGTGATGATACCCTTTAAGACAAAGATTGTCCGCGGAAGCTATGGTTGCATCCCGGAAAATAGTGATTTACAACAATCACTGAATTAGTCGTTGCTTGTACGCCTTGTTGACCAACTCGGCTGTATTGCGGGCTTTCAGTTTGTAGAGAAGGTTCTTACGGTGTGTTTCCACTGTGTTTTTGCTGATGAACAACTTTTCCCCGATCTCGTGGGTGGTGAAACCGGATGCAATGCATTCGAGGACTTCCTTTTCCCGGTCCGACAGCTTTTCTTCCGCAGAATGCTGATCCGGAGCAGCCTTGATAAAACTGCTTAGCAGGGTTTTGCTCACCTCGTCGCTGAGGTAGGTGGAGCCTTCGTGCAGCGTGTAGATCGCCTTGAGCAGGGAATCTTTACCCGTGTTCTTCAGGATGTACCCCAGGGCGCCGGCTTTGAGAATATCGGAGATGTAGTCGCGGTCGTTGTACATGGAAAGTCCCAGAATTTTTACGGAGGGATGCCTTTTGGAAAGCTCCCTCGACGTCTGGATCCCATCCATTCCCGGCATGTTAATGTCGAGGATCACAATGTCCACCGGCTCGCGGTCGCACAATTCCAGCACCTCATGCCCGTTTTTCGCTTCCCCCACGACACAGAGGTCCTTCTCGTCCTCCAATAAGGACTTCAGGCCTTCCACGAACATCTGGTGATCATCAGCCAGTACGAGTCGGATCATATGATGGTGAAGTTAGGGGAAACGGAGAAATAAGGAAATAAGGGAAGAGGGAAATAAGGGAAGAGGGAAATAAGGAAATAGGGAAATAGGGAAATAAGGGGTATAGGGTGTATAGGGGTATAGGGTGTACAGGGTGTATAGGGGGTCCGCGG
>DASVCT010000225.1:0-17100 GCA_036381475.1 Cyclobacteriaceae bacterium | reverse complement strand
ATCTACAGGATTGCCACGACTATGGATTGGGGGAGGGCAGAATACAACTATACCGCCGGTGTACCCGGACCCCTTCCTGAGGCATTAAAGAATGATATCACGGGCATTGATGAAGTGTTGTTTATTTCGGGCCGGTGGAGGGCGCTGGTCAGCGTCGAAGACAATGGGGAGAGGCGCATGTTTGAAGAGGAGGGAAGCATCGGTTTCACCGACTCCATGTACTTCCAGTTCTTCAAGCGAGATCTCATTTCAGGTGACGCTTCACTGGCCCGGCCCAACCAGGCTGTGATATCTGAGAAATGGGCAAAAAAGTATTTTGGTAACGAGGACCCGATAGGCAGAACCATTCGCATTGACAACACACAGGACTTCCAGATAACAGGGGTGATGGAGGACTATCCCTTCAATACCAGCTTTCCATTCGAACTCCTGATGTCTTATGAAACGATCAGAAAACAAAAGGTGGATGCGGGATGGTACAACGTCAGCAGCGATGACCAGTGTTACATCAAACTTTCTCCGGGTGGGGACCCGGCAAACATCGAGGCACAATTGGTGGACTTCACCAAAAAGTATGTCGACGAGGAAGAGGCGGGTCACACGAAGCGATGGCTTCAACGCCTGAGCGACATCAAGCACGACTCACGATTGTCCAATTACCGACATCGTACCGTCGGCCGTGAATCGATATGGGCGATGGGCGCAATCCTGATCTTCCTTCTGATTACGGGGTGTATCAATTTCATCAACCTGTCCACCGCCGTGGCTGTTCGACGGTCGAAGGAAGTGGGTATCCGTAAAGTGCTTGGTGGCCAACGGGGCCAGCTGATCTTCCAATATCTAAGTGAAACGGCCGTGGTAACTTTGATCGCAATCATCGTCTCTGCCGGCCTTGCGGAACTCGTTCTGATAAAACTCAATTCCTTTCAGGATCTTGACCTGCACATAGATTTGACCTCTACGACGTTTTGGGGATTCATCCTAATCATCTGGCTTGCGGTGAGTCTTATCTCGGGACTCTATCCCTCGTTCCTGTTGTCCGGGTTCCGTCCTGCAGTTGCACTCCGGAACAAGCTCACGAACCGCGGCTCGAGCGGCTTTGTGCTCCGGAGAGCGCTGGTTGTCTTCCAGTTTGTGATTTCACAGTTTCTGATCATCGGTACGATTGTTTTGCTTTCGCAGATAAATTACTTCAATACCAAGGATCTTGGATTTTCCAGGGAAGCAATCGTTACGATTCCGATTCCGCAACGGGATAGCCTTACTGCGAAGGCTTCCCTGTTCGCGGAAGTTCGCGGCCTTCCCGGTGTGGAGACTGCGAGCCTCTGCAGTGCACCACCCTCGAGCGGCTCGGTCAATGTTTCGAGCTTTCAGGTAGACGGCATCGAACGCACCAATAATGCCGCCCATGTCAAGGTAACCGATTGGGCCTATCTCGATCTCTTCGACATCGACCTGATCGCCGGCAGGCCGTTCGACGATGTCGACACTTCCAATGCATGGCTCGTCAACGAACAATTTGTGAAGTGGTTCAACATGAAACCGGAAGAGATGCTGGGCAGAAACATGAACATGTGGGGCCGTACACTTCCCATCATTGGGGTTGTCCGCGACTTCCATACCATGTCGCTCGAGCGGCCTATTGAACCCACCGTTCTCATGAAGGATCCTGCCGGATACAGGACCCTTGCAGTGAAAATCCGACCGGGACAGTTCAACACAACGATCGACGCCATTGAAAAGGCATGGACCGCACTTTATCCCGATTACCTGTTCAGCTACGAATTCCTGGAAGAAGAAATCGCCAACTTCTACCGTGACACGCGGCACCTAACGATCCTGGTCATTGTATTTTCCGGTGTTGCGATTTTCATCAGTTGCCTGGGCCTGTACGGGCTTGTCTCTTACATCGCCACGCAGAAGGAGAAAGAGATAGGTGTGCGCAAAGTGTTCGGTGCAAGCGCGAGACAGATAGCTCATATCTTCACACGCGAGTTCGTATTACTTATTGTGGTTGCCTTCCTCGTGGCAGCGCCGGCGTCAGGATATGTTATGGAGCTTTGGCTTCAACACTTCGCTTACCGGGTTCCCCTCGAATGGTTCATGTTCGCCGCCGGAATCGGAGTCACTCTGCTGATAGCCATCGCCGCCGTGGGCTACCGTTCGCTGCGGGCGGCGTCGGCTCGCCCTGTGGAGGTATTACGGAATGAATAACTTATATATTAATGTGCTGACGTGTTGGTGTGTTGATGTCGGTGTCGAGTAAGATGAACGACAGTGTTTCATCGCAACGCTATGTCGTGGTTCATCGAAGCCGATAGGTCAAATCCGCGGAGGAGCTCAACACCCGTAAAGCGGCCGCAGGCCTGCTTTACGGCAACACTTCAACACTTCAACACAACAAATAGCCTGAAACCATGTTAAGAAACCATATCACCATCGCCGTTCGGAATCTTCTTCGAAATCGCTATTTCACGGCCATCAACATCCTGGGGCTCGCGATAGGTTTGGCCTCGTGCATCCTGATTTTTTCCTATGCGAAGCACCAACTCAGTTTCGATCGCGACCATCCTGCAGCAGATCGAACATATCGGGTCAACCAGACGGCCATTTGGACGCCGGAGGGTGGGATCATGAGCTCGACGGGTCTTCCATTGGCCTACACCCTGGAGCATGAGTTTCCTGAAATAGAGGATGCTACGAGGATCAATACGCCGATGCCCCAATTGGTGCGCTATGATGTCGGCGGGGGTGAGGTGAAAGCGTTTTATGAGACGGAAATCCTGGCGGCAGACTCCAACTTCTTTTCGTTTTTCGCTTTCCCTTTGCGTGAAGGTAACCCCGAGACAGCTCTGTATGGTGTGAATAAGGTGGTGCTGTCGGCGGAAGCTGCGGAGAAGTTTTTTGGCGACGAACCTGCGCTGGGAAAGACATTGCTGATCGGGGACGATCGCATCCCGATCGAAGTAACCGGCGTCACCGAAAAACAACCGGACAACATCCACTTCCATTTTGATTACCTCCTTTCCATGTACACGAACCCGGCAATCCGTGAGTTCGAATGGAGTTGGATATATACCCAGGTAGTGACCTACGTCAGGTTAAAGCCGGGAACCGACCCGGTAGCACTGGAGAAAAAATTCGAGTCGCTGGCATCTCGGCATATCGCGCCGACGTTCGCGCGGTTTGGGATCGCCTATGAAGACTTCATCCGGGGAAAGGATGGCTGGAATTTCTACCTCCAGCCTTTGAGGGACATTTACCTGTATTCGGTGAAGATCGGAAACCGGATTGGACCAGTCGGTGACATTCGGTATGTCTACATTTTCAGTGCGGTGGGTGTATTCGTGATGATGCTGGCTATTATCAACTTTGTGAACCTGGCTACCGCTCGTGCCGGCAGCCGCGGCAAGGAAATCGGTGTCAAAAAGGTACTCGGCGCGCGCCGCAGCGCCATGGTAGCGCAATTCCAGATAGAGAGCATTGTGCTTACCCTACTGGCCGGGATATTTAGCCTCGGTATCGTGGAGTTGCTTCGTATTGCGGTTGCCCGCGGATTAGGACTGGAGATCCCGTTCCTCTCCGTTTGGGGTACAGACGCGCTATGGTTTTTCCCGGTCCTCATCGTTGGCGTAGGAATGTTGGCCGGCGCCTATCCCGCGTTTTACCTGACCAAACTGGAGCCCGTGAGGGTGCTGAAGGGAAAGCAGACGGGCAGCCACGGGCGATCCGGATTGCGAAATGCTCTTGTCGTCGTACAGTTTGCAATCGCTATCGGCTTTATCGTGGCGACAATCGTCGTGTATCAGCAACTTGAATTCGTCAAGCGCATTGACCTCGGCTTCAACCAGGACAATGTGCTCGTCGTAGATCATGCGGACAAGCTGGGCGAACGGATCGACATCTTTCGTGAAAAGGCTGCGGAAATGGATGGAGTTGTCAGCGCCGCCATTGCGATGGATGTCCCTGGCCGTGTCCCCCTCGAAGACATATTCACACGTGAGGGGAGTGAGGAAAAATATCCTGTGGCGCTGATGCAGATGGATGAGTACTTTATGAAAACGCTGGATATGAGACTTGTCGCGGGAGTCGGATTTTCGGAGAACGACGAGTCAGACAAGCAGAAGGTACTCATCAACGAGACGGCAGCGCGGCTTTTCGGGTGGGAGCCCGAAGAAGCCGTGGGTAAGATGATTACTTACATGGGCGGCGGCGATGACACGAGGCCCAAGGAAGTCAAGGGGGTGATCAAGGATTTTCATTTTCGGTCGCTCAAGGCAAGCATCGCGCCGGCGATTTTTTATCACACCGATGTCAAGACGTGGAACAGCAACCGCATTGTAGCTTTGAAGATCACCGGACAATCCGTAAGCCGGCTGGTGCGCGAGTTGCAGAATACCTGGAACGATCTTATTCATGATGCCCCCTTCGAGTACTCTTTCTTGCGCGACGAGTGGGCTCGCAAATATCAGCAGGACGAGAAACTGGGTGGTTTGTTTACCCTCTTCACCGGCTTGTCGCTTCTGATCGCCATGATCGGGATGGTGGGACTTGTAACCTATGCCGCCGAACAGCGCAGAAAAGAAATCGGCATCCGAAAGTCTCTCGGCGCGACAGCCACGCAGATGGTTCTCCTGTTGAACGGAAACTTCACGAGGCTGATCCTGGTTTCCTTCGCTATTGCCATCCCACTTTCCTGGTATACCATGAACCGGTGGCTGCAGCAGTTCACGTACAAAGTCGATATCAGCTTTTGGGTATATGGGATAGCCGGTATTTCGATAATCACCCTCACCTGGCTTACCGTCAGTTATCAATCCATACGCGCCGCGTTAACAAACCCCGCCGAGGTGTTGAAGGAGGAATAAGCCCCCCTATACCCCTATACCCCTATATACCTTATACCCTTATACTCTTATACCCTTATTTCCCTTTCTCCCCACCCTCAGCCCCTAACCCCTAAAGAGCCCGACGCACTCACGTGTTGAAGTGTTGATGTGTTGAAGTGTTGAAGTTGTATTCTATCATAGCGTCTTGGTTAGTTGATAGTTCCAACCACGGTTTTAGTTTATGGTAATCGGTTCTCCGCTCTCACTTTCACTCTCACGCTCACTCTCACACTTCCCCTATACCCCTATACCCCTATACCCCTATATACCTTATACCCTTATACCCTTATACCCTCATTTCCTTATTTCCTTATTTCCCTATTTCCCTATTTCCCTATTTCCCCCTTTCCCGCAATTCCCCACATTTACTATCTTCGGGGACCAACCAACCTCCCGTGTATGGTCTGTAGACTGATGATAGTGGTGCTGGCCGGCGTGGCGCTATCGCCGGCGTTTTCGCAGACCTTCACAGAATCCAATCTTCCCGTCGTGTTGATTGACACACATGGCCAGACCATTGTGGACGACCCCAAAATTATGGCCGACATGAAGATTATCGACAACGGGCCGGGAATGATGAACCATATAGACGACACGCCCAACGATTACGACGGCAAGATCGGCATAGAAATCCGCGGATCGTCCTCGCAGATGTTTCCCAAAAAGCAATACGGCATTGAGTTGTGGGATGAACAAGAGGACGGCATCGATGTCTCCATCCTGGGTATGCCTGAAGAAGAAGATTGGGTGCTCTTCGCGCCGTACAACGATAAGTCCCTGATTCGCGACGCGCTGGCCTACAAGCTCGGCCGCGACATGGGTCAGTACGCCTCAAGGCACCGCTTTTGCGAGGTGGTGCTGAACGGCGAATACATGGGATTGTTCGTGTTCTTCGAGAAAGTGAAACGTGACGGCGAACGTGTGGACATCGCGAAGCTGGAGCCTGAAGAGATAACCGGCGACGACCTTACGGGGGGTTATTTATTCAAGATCGATAAGTCTACCGGAAGCGGAGGCGACGGCTGGCAATCGAAGTATGCTCCGCCAAACCGGAGCGGAACTCAGACCATTTTTTTTCAATACGAATATCCGAAGCCAGATGATATTGCACCCGAACAAAAGCAGTACATCAAGAGTTTTGTGGATCAATTCGAGGATGTATTGGCCAGTGAAAACTTCAATGATCCTACTGAAGGCTATTCGAAGTACATCGACGTGGAGTCGTTCATCGACTATTACCTGATCAATGAACTTACAAAAAATGTCGACGCCTACCGGCTGAGCACATTCATGCATAAGCAACGCGACTCCGACGGCGGCAAGCTCAGGATGGGACCCATTTGGGATTTCAATCTGGGCTTTGGTAACGTCGACTATTGCATCATGGGTAATCCGGAAGGTTTTGTCACGTCGTTTAACTACGTGTGTCCCGACGACTTCTGGTTGATCCCGTTCTGGTGGTCGCGCCTGCTTTCCGACCAGGCGTTCCGCGTGAAACTCAACGAACGCTGGGACGAACTGCGTGCCGGTCCGTTCAAAACTGAAACGATCCTTACGTACATCGATTCTGTAGTCACGGTGCTGGATGCAGCCCAGGAACGAAACTTCCAGCGATGGCCCGTATTGGGCGAATACGTATGGCCCAATTATTATGTGGGTCAAACTTTTGAACAGGAGGTCGACTGGCTGAAGGACTGGATAGCTGCCCGGCTGCAATGGCTCGACACCTACCTTCCTGGTGTCGTAACGGCGGCATCGGACGGATTGGATACTACCGCTCGTCCACGGGTATTCCCCAACCCGTTTTATGAGTCGCTTACCCTCGAGTATACCCTTAAACGTCCCGGGCGGGTATCCATTCAGCTTGTCGATGTCACCGGTCGTCAGGTCGGACTTTATCCCCAGGGTCATCTTCAGCCGGGCCATTACCGGCTCACAGTCGATACCTCGGACTATCCCTCCGGCATGTATCGCTATGGCTTCCTTCTTGACGGAAACGAGCGGTTGACCGGTAAGCTGATAAAACCCTGATGCAGGAGTCGCCCAGACCACGCATGAAGCTGGGACTACCACACATCCAATACTTATTAGCCGACCGGATGCCGGATGTTATCTTGCCGAACCGATGCGCCAGCATCGAACAACCCACAGCCTATGAAACCCCTTTTCAATCTTCTATTGGCCCTAAGCCTGGGAACGGCTACGGCGCAGTCGCAGGTCGGGATCTTCGCCAACAGCAAGGACATCGGAAACCCACGGAACAAGGGAAGCGCGACGTTCGATGAGGCGACCCAAACGTACGCGCTCACGGGATCGGGCTACAACATCTGGTTTGAGCGTGACGAATTTCGTTATGTCTACAACAAGATGGGTGGCGACTTCATCATAACCGCCAATTTCCAGTTCCTTGGAAAGGGTACTGACCCGCATCGCAAAATTGGACTGATGGTCCGCGAGTCGGACGACGAAAAGGCAGCAAGCATTAACGCGACCCTGCACGGCGATGGACTGACCGTCCTGCAGTGGCGGGAATTGCGCGGCGCGTACATGCGGGATCCGGAGGATCAGATCTTTTCGCCGAAAAGCAACTACACGATCCTTCAACTGGAGCGGGCAGGCAAGGAGATTATCATGAGGGCGGCACATCCAGGTGAGCCGCTCCAGGTGATTGGATCACACGCGATGAACGCGTTCGGCGATTCGGTATTGGTCGGGCTGTTCATTTCATCCCACAACGCTGACGTTACTGAACAAGCGCTGGCCTGGAACGTGCGCATCGACCGCCCGGTTCCCGACGATTACAATCCGGGACGCGAAGGGTGGTTGGGCTGCCGTCTGGAAACCATGAACGTCTTCGATGGAAAGAGAACGGTCATCTACGAGAAGGATGGCCGCTTTGAGGCACCGAACTGGATGCCCGACGGCAAGTCGCTGCTGATCAACATGGACGGCTTGATGTATTCGATTCCTGCAAGCGGCGGACAACTTACACAACTCAACACCGGTACGGCCAACCGGCTGAACAACGACCACGTCATCTCATTCAACGGCAAGATGCTCGGCATAAGCAGTTCGCACGCGGGTGGAGGCTCCGCCGTATATGTTCTGCCGTTGACGGGAGGCGAGCCGCGTCCCGTTGCAACCGAAACGCCTTCCTACCTTCACGGCTGGGCCCCGAACAATCGAGACGTGGTATATGTGGCCACGCGCCCGGATAATCCAACCTACGATATTTATCGCAAAGCCATTGATGGCAAAAGCCCTGAAGTGAAATTGACTGATACAGGCCCCGGTGAGCATGTCGACGGCTGTGAATATTCACCGGATGGAAAATACATCTACTATAACGGAAGTGCGTCAGGCACCATGCAGATCTGGCGCATGAAGCCTGATGGCACGGGGAAGGAGCAGCTTACGTTCGACCAATACAACAACTGGTTCCCTCACATTTCGCCGGACAACAAATGGATAGTATACATTTCATTCCCACCGGATATTCCCGTCAACGGTCATCCGTCATACAAACGTGTCGAGTTGAAATTGATGCCGGTGTCCGGCGGGGCACCCAGGGTCATAGCCTACCTGTATGGCGGGCAGGGTACTATCAACGTCCCTTCGTGGTCGCCGGACAGTAAGAGTATTGCGTTTGTGAGTAATTCGGGCAGATAGCGTGTTGAAGTGTTGATGTGTTGGTGTGTTGAAGTTGCGCACGGTGTCGAGGGTGTGCTTTAATATTAAAGTGTATACACTCCAACACATTACCCCTCAGCCAACTGTCTCAAGTCAACAGGCACTACTCTTGAAATTCCCTTCTCCACCATCGTGATCCCGTAGATCACATCGGTTGATGTCATCGTGCGCTTGTTGTGTGTTACGATGACGAATTGGGAATCCTTGCTGAAGTGTCGGATGATGTTGTTGAATTTGTCGATGTTGGCGTCGTCGAGCGGTGCGTCGACTTCATCGAAGATACAGAACGGAGCAGGCTTGAGCAGATACATGGAAAAGAGCAACGCCGTTGCGGTGAGCGTTTTTTCGCCACCGCTGAGCTGATTGATGGTAAGTGGCCGTTTCCCCTTGGGTTTGGCGATGATATCGATCTCAGAGTCGAGTGGCGCGTCCGGATTGGTCAGCCTGATGTCGCAGTCGTCCTCATCGTTGAACAACGAGCGGAACACGACCTTAAAGTGTTCGCGTACCTGGTTGAACGCGTCCATGAAAGTCTGGCTTGCGGCCGCCTCGATCTCGCTTATGGTACTCATGAGCGATTCCTTGGCTTTCATGAGGTCTTCCTTTTGCGAGAGGATAAAATCGTTTCGCTCCTTGATTTCCTGGTAGGCCTCCATGGCCATCGGGTTGATGGGCCCCATGTTATCCAGGCGGTCCCGCATCTTCGAGACTTCGGCGCGCAGCTTTTCTTCGTCGGCTTCCACGACGGTGTCATCCCCGGCCTGTGGTTGTTCGAGCAGCGTGTCAAGATCAACTTTGAATTCAACGGAAAGTCGCTCCTTGACCGAGTTAAGCTCGAGTTTGTTTTCGTTGAGCTCGTTGTGGAGTTGCATCAGCACGGTATCGATGTTCTCGCGCTTGTGCTGGATGTCGCGAAGGTCTTTCTCAAGCGTGTCAATGGCACCGCGAGCCTCATAGTACGCCGTCTCCGCCTCGTTCAGACCCTTTTCCATTTCTTCCTTCTCAGCATACATAGCAACCAGCGTGTCATCGCCGGTTTGGGTGCTTTCGATGATCTGGCGGGTTTCCTCTTCATTCTTTCTGAGTTCTTCGACATTGGCTTCGATCCGCGCGCCACTTTGATCCATCGATTCCTGTTTGTAAGAAATCTCCTGGGTGATGCTCTTCACACGGTTCTCCTGTTGGTGGCACAGGATATTCTGTTCGTTGAAGGCGGCCGACTTATGGCTTAGCAGTTCGTTGTCATTCGCCAGTCGATCTGTAATTGCAGCGAGTTTCGCCTCGGCTTCCTGCAGATCGTGCTGGGCTGTCGCAGCCTTCGGTCGCAATTCCTTTAGTTCCTGGGTCAGCAGGTCAATCTTTTCGAGCATGTCCTCGCGACGCAGGTCGGCGTTGCTGAGCATTTCCGAAAACTGCTCGCGCTTCGTGCGTACGGAAACGTGCTCTTCCGTGATCTGCCGGATGGTGTTCTGCAATTCCTCGATTTGCCTGCGAAGGCCGTTGTTGCGAAGCTTTTCCAGGTCGCGTTGCCGGTCGAGCAGCGATTGTTTGACTTCCTCGAGCTTGGCTGAAAGAGTCTTGATTTCTTTCTCCAGTTTCTCCAGGTTTCTCGCGCGACCGATCTTTTTCCCTTCGAAAAGTCCGACCGATCCACCCGAGATGCTAAAGCGCTTCCGTATAACTTTACCGCTTTTCGTGATGAATGTGTTCTCGTCACCCGCCGGTATGGTCTTTATATCTCCTTCATGCACATATACCCGATCGAGAATATATGCCATGAGCTTCCGGTACTTCGGATCGAATTCTATGATTTCCGTTGCCGGGAATGCGTTGTCATAAAGAGTTGAACTGGAAGGCTCAAATGAGTCGAATGCATCCAGGATAAAAAAGTGCGCCTTGCCCTTCGAAGCGTCGCTCAGGATGTTGATGGCCTCGTAGGCTTCCGACTCATGGTCGACAATGTAATAGTTCAGCCACGGTTCCAGGTAGTTCTCGATGGCAATACGATATTCCTCGGGGCAGGTGACGATGTCGGAGAGGAGTGGGGCTTTCTTGCTGACCTTCTTTCTAAGGAATTTTATCGCTTCGGGGAATCCTTCCAGGTTTTCGACGAGCGATTTGGTCAGGTTGTACTCGTTTTGCCGCGCGTCAAGCTTTCGGCCCGTTGCCGTCATCTCTTCCCGAATGACTTCGATGGTCTTTTCGGTTGTGGCAATGCGTGCGAGAACATCCTCTTCTTCCTTTTTCAGAGTTTCGATGTGCGCGGTGTGACGTGCGATCTCTTCTTCCAGGACGACCAGTTTCTTTTCAAATTCCGCAAGGCTGGCGTTCTGCTGGCTGCTGTCGCTGGTCGACTTTTCCAGTTCCTGTTTGAGCGAGGCGATCTGGATCTCGCGGATTTCAACGGCCTTGTTCAGCTCATAGCTTTCATCCTGCCGTTCGCGTTGGAGTTGGCGGCAGGCGTCCGCTTCCTGCTGGAGTTCGTGCGTCTTTAGCTTCTGGTCCTCGTATTCCTTCCCGAGAGCATCCCGTTTTTCTTCAATCTCCTTCAGGATGAGGACGGCTGTGGCCTTTTCGGCCTCCAGACTTTCAATGCTGAATTTCGCCCGCTCGTTGCTCTTCCGGTCCTGCTCGATCTGGTCGCGAAGGCTTGCAGCCCGGTCGCCCAGATACCTCAGACGCTCGTTCCGGATCTGCTTCTCATTTTCATACTGGCGTATCTGTCCGACAAATTCGTTTATCGCCTTCTGCCGGGATGAGAGCGTCTTTTCCCTGTGAACCAGGTCGGCCTTGGCACTTTCTATGGCTGCCTCCTTTTCCGCGATTGCCGCACTCAACGCCACCTTCTGATCGTTTTCGCTCGCAATCTGGCCGCTGATGGTATCGAATTTTTCCTTTTGCTTCTGCACTACGACGCGCGCCAGCACGATGCTCTTTTGCTTATACTCTTCCTTTAACCGGTAGTACGTTTCTGTCTGTTTAGCCTGCTTTTCCAGGCTTTTCATATTCTTCTCGATCTCGAAGAGCAAGTCCTCCACGCGCTCCAGGTCGGCGTCAGTATCCTCCAGCTTGCGCATGGTTTCTTTCTTCCGTTTCTTGAATTTGGAGATACCGGCGGCTTCTTCGAAAAGCATTCGCCGGGAGTGGTCCTTGTCATTCAGGAGGTCATCCACCATTCCCAATTCGATGATCGCGTAGCTATTGGAAGCCACACCGGTGTCGAGAAAGAGGTTTGTGATGTCCTTGAGACGACACGTAACGCCGTTAAGCAGGTATTCGCTTTCCCCGGAACGGTACAGGCGGCGGGTGATCGTCACCTGCGAGTATTCGGTAGGGAGGATATTCTTTGTGTTGTTGATCGTCAGGGAGACTTCCGCCATCTGCTGGGCCGCGCGCTGACTCGTGCCGTTAAAGATGACGTTTTCCATCTTTTCTGAGCGGAGCGCGCTGGTTTTTTGCTCGCCGAGCACCCAACGTATCGAGTCCACGACATTGGATTTGCCGCATCCGTTCGGGCCTACGATACCCGTAATGCCCTCGTCGAAGTTGATCACTACCTTGTCGGCGAAACTCTTAAATCCCTTGATCTCCAGCTTGGCTAATTGCATCCTCTGCAGTGATTGTAAGTAAAAAACCGACCCCGGCTTGTGATGGATCCCAAGAGCACATTCAGACGGGTGTTTCCCGGATCATTCAAGCGCTCCGGGTATCGAATGGTTCGGCCAACCAATAGGGGTCGGCAAAGATAAATCACTGCCCAGATCAATTCAAAGAAAAATATCCGACGCCTCGTCGGGTCGACCGATGGCGGGATAGTCGTACACCAGGATCAAATTTTTTTGATAGCTTTGTAGAGGATGGACAGTTATCAGTTCTGGCTATACGTGATCGTTGCGATCATCTACCTCGTCAGCAAGGCCGTGCAAAAAAGCAATCGCCAGTCGCGCAGCGCGGCCCCGCCGAAGCAGCCGAAGCGCAGCGAGGAGGGGAGTGAGCAACTACCGCCGCTGACCTTTGAAGAGCTCCTTCGCGAGATTACGGAAGGGAAGCAGCGCAGGGTGGAAGCACCGCCTCCACCACGGCCTGTACCACAGCCGCGACCCGTACCCAAGCCTGTTGCGCGTGAGTATGTCGATTACGACGAGGACCTGGAGGATGAAGAAAAAAGCCTCGAACGGGTCGATTACGACAAGCAAAGGGAGGTCACGACCTTACAAGTGTATGAGCAGGCAAAGCGCAGTGCAGAGCTGAAATCGTCGCTCCGCACCCTTAAATCCTCGCTGGGGACCTTGGAATCGAGCCTGTCGACGACAGTTCGGGTCGTACATCGGGACCGGCTGCTTCAGGAATACGTAAAAGAATTGAAAACGCCGTCCGGTTTTCGCAAGGCGGTTGTGCTGAGTGAGATATTAAAACCCAAATTTTAGTGCAAAAAGTCGTTTTTTTGATGTAATATTACCCGAATAGGGAAGTGATTTTTTAAGCATGTTTAATTTTTTGAACTAAGAGGTCCATAGCTGATCTTTGATTTTTGGAGCCTTAGGTTACATATATTTTTTCAAGGTAATTCAATTGAGCCTGTGAACTACTTTTTAATTCTCACTTGAAATGCAGCTTGCTAAACCCCTGATTCCTTTCGTATTCCTTCTATGTCTATTTCCGGCCGCCAGCCATGCGCAGTGCGAGGCGGATATCGACGTAACGTTCCAGCAGGTGTCGGCGGACAGCTACACCGTATTGCTGCGGTCTGAACAGGGAAGCCAGACGGTTACCGCAATGTTGCAAGACCTGTACCTCGGCAAGGCGGTCCAATCGAAACGGATCAGCCTTTCCGGGCGTGAGACGGAAGTCTTCACCAACGTTAAACCATCACTTTATACAATTTATGTAAAGAAAGATGGATGTGACGAATACAGAAGTCTGGGTTCGATTGAGGGGATAAAAATTGGCCAATAATTATTGACATAAGACGTCTACATGACCCGGTTATTTTTTAAGCTACTTGGATCCGGTCTGGCGGTTGCCCTGGCACTGGGTGTCGCGAAGCCTGCTTTAGCGCAATGCCCGACGGTCGTGTCCAGCTCACATACAGATGTCACCTGCTTCGGTGCTAACGATGGAACGATAACGGTCACGCTCTCCGAGAATGTTGATAATTTCGAGCTCTTCGACAACTTCCTGGGAAGTTTCGTGACCATCTCGGTCACCGAAACGCAAACGCCAAACAGTGTAACCTACAGCGGTGTATATCCTTCTTCGTTCCAGGTGGTAGCGTTCAAGCCGGGTTGTCCCGCACTCCAGATATCTGATGGCCCGGGTGGCATCGAAATCACTGAGCCGACACAGCTGGCCGTCAGCGTCGATGCGATCGAGCCCGATTGCGACACGTCCATTGGGTCAGGCACCGGAAGCATCGATATCACCGTGTCTGGTGGCACCGGACCCTACTCGTTCCTGTGGTCCGACGGTGCAACTTCAGAAGACCGCACCACCCTGGATGCCGGAAACTATCACGTGGATGTTACCGACGCGAACGGCTGCGTAATTGGCGCCGATGCCGTGGTGCCCGTCATTACCCAGGCCATGGCGGGCTCTGATCAAAACATCTGTGCAGACAACACCGTCCTCGCGGCCAACAGCCCGGGCGTTGGCGAAATGGGAACCTGGACCGTAATCTCGGGCTCAGGGTCCTTCAGCAATCCCAGTTCGCCCACATCCTCTGTAGGTGGCCTGGCCTTTGGCGCCAATGTGTTTCGATGGACTATCACCGATTCCGGAGGCACCTGCGCCGGAACGTTTAGCGATGTGACCATCAACCGGTTCACGCCAGCCTCCGTAGATGCCGGCGTACCCATCACCATCTGCGCGGGCACTACGGCTCCGCTCGCCGGTACGATCGGGGGTTCGGCAACCAGCGCCACCTGGTCGACGGCTGGCGATGGTACCTTCAACAACGTCTCCCTGCTGAACGCCATTTATACGCCCGGACCTAACGACATTGCGGCGGGCTCTGTTGTGCTGACGCTGGAAACGAACGATCCGCTAGGCCCCTGCGGTCGGATGAGTGACAGTGTCACCATCACCATCGATGCCGTTGCCTCAGTCAACGCCGGACCTGACCTCACGATATGCGAAGGTGAGACGGCAACGATGGCGGGAACGTTCGGTGGCGTGGCTACCGGGGTCACCTGGTCCACTTCCGGAGATGGTAACTTTGATGTGATAACCAATCCCAACGCCGTATACACGCCCGGGATGGCCGACATAGCGGCGGGCACTGTGACGCTTACGCTTACTACCGACGATCCGGCGGGTCCATGCCCTCAGGTATCGGACGACCTGACACTTACTATTAACGCCCTGCCCACCGTTGACGCCGGTGCCGATCAAACGATTTGCTCTTCCGGTACCGCTTCGCTCGCTGGAACCATCGGGGGAGGGGCCTCCTCTGCTCTGTGGACGTCTTCCGGTGACGGATCATTCGATAATCCGTCGGCTCTAAACGCCGTATACACGCCAGGCGACGGCGACATCACTGCGGGTACGGTGACCCTCACGCTCACGACGAACGACCCAACCGGACCTTGTAATGCTGAGTCGGATGACGTGACCATTACAATCGAACCGGCCGCTACCGTGGATGCAGGTGCGCCGATTACGGTCTGTGCAACCGACACTGCTCCGCTTGCCGGTACGATTGGCGGCAGCGCCACTTCGGCTATGTGGAGTACAGCCGGCGACGGCACCTTTAATGACGTTACAGCACTCAACGCGATTTATACGCCCGGAACCGGCGACATCAACGCCGGATCGGTGACCCTGACACTAACTACGGACGATCCTGCCGGCGTATGCGATGCGGTGAGTGACGATGTAGTCGTGACCATCAACCCGGCACCCATCGTGGATGCGGGAGCACCGCTCTCTGTATGTGAAGGATCATCAGTAACGCTCGCCGGCACCATAGGAGGGAGCGCAACCAGTGCGACATGGAGCACATCAGGTGACGGCACGTTTGACAACATAAGTCTTCTCAACGCCGTGTATACGCCGGGCACTGCCGATATTGACAACGGCACCGTCACCCTCACGCTTACCACCAACGACCCTGCCGGACCGTGTCTGGCCGCCAGTGACGACGTTGTGATCACCATCGATCCAGGAGCAACGGTCGACGCCGGGGTGACAATTACGATATGCTCGGACGGCACTGCAACTCTCGCAGGCGTCATAGGAGGGAGCGCCACCAGCGCGAGTTGGACGACCTCCGGGGACGGCACCTTTAATGACGTTACAGCACTCAACGCAATTTATACTCCTGGAACCGGCGACATCAACGCCGGAACGGTTACTCTTACCCTTACCACAGACGACCCGGCCGGAGCATGTCCGCAGGTCTCCGACGATGTTGTTGTCATCATCAATGCGATTCCCACGGTGGACGCCGGCGCTGCATTGACTGTCTGTGAAGGCGCCACCGCGACGCTTGCCGGCGTTATCGGCGGCGGAGCTTCTTCGGCGACCTGGACAAGTGCGGGAGATGGAACATTCAACAACGCGAGCTTACTCAACGCCATTTACACGCCCGGCCCCAACGACCTTCTAGCCGGAACAGTTACGCTCACACTCACAACCGATGATCCTACCGGGCCGTGCGTCGCGGCAAGCGATGATGTGGTGATCACCATCAACGCCGCGCCTACCGTTGACGCGGGCGCGCCGCAGACGATTTGTGCGACCGATGCTGTGACCGTTTCGGGTACCATCGGTGGGAGCGCGACTTCTGCCAGCTGGACGTCGTCCGGCGACGGATCGTTCGACGATCCCACTTCACTTTCGGCCGTGTATACGCCGGGCATGGGCGACATCACCGCCGGCACGGTAACGCTTACGCTCACCACAGGTGCTACCGCGTCCTGTCCTTCGGTTTCGGATGATGTGGTGGTCACCATAACTCCACTGCCGACAACAGCTGACGCAGGTCCCGACAAGACCGTTTGCGGACCGACCACCCTGGAAGGTAACGTTCCTGCAATTGGTACAGGTACCTGGACCATCGTTAGCGGCACGGGCGGAATACTGGATGACCCGAACGATCCCGCGAGTGGATTTACCGGAAACAGCGGGGAAGTCTATACGCTGGAGTGGACCATAGCCACTTGTGCTACGAGTTCCGACCAGGTACAGATCACCTTTGATCCTGATAGCCCCACCGTTGCCAATGCCGGAGGCGATCAGACGATCTGCAGTACCGTAAGCACTTCCGCTACGCTGCTTGCCAATACGCCGACGGTTGGCGTTGGTCAATGGTCGATCGTCAGCGGCAATGGCGGATCTTTTGCGGACCCTTCTTCGCCTGGCACCCTGTTTACGGGGCTGGCTGGAGAAACATACGTGCTGCGCTGGACCATTGCAGCAACATGCGCAAGTACTACGGATGATGTCACCATCGTTTTTGAACCTGGCCCTTCGACCGCCGACGCAGGTGCCGACATCCAGACCTGCGGTACCTCGGCAACCC
>DASVCT010000224.1:0-4476 GCA_036381475.1 Cyclobacteriaceae bacterium | reverse complement strand
GAGCAATTCAATAGGATCGGCAAATGAGTTGCCTTTTATTATCTGCAATGCCCTTTCCGAGGTCGCGAACATTAAGGCGTTGCCGCCAGTCACCGAGTGCTCTGCGAAGACTTTGGCGTCAGACCATAGTACGCTCTGTGTTCCCAACCCAATTTTGCCGATGCCGGATTCGCTCTCAAGGTACGCCACGGCTTGCCACAACTCAGTGACGAAACTTCCTTTGAAGCGGTATGGATAAAGTGGTTCGCGTTCGAAGTTTGAGTCTACATTTCGGACCCGGATTCTGGGCAAGGGTTTCATATGATTTTCCAAACGATCCGGACTGAACCCGCTGGTACCCATGGCCATGAGTGATCCCGCTATGGTGACGAACTCCCTGCGGGTGATGTTTTGGTTCGGCAATTCCTGATTCCCTGGCATGATCGCAATTGGCTCGCGCTGGTCAATTAAATGTCGACTATGAACAAAAAGTTTGCAAGTAGAATGATGGAAATTGTTCGACGCCGTCGAGGAGCATGGAATCGTGATCGACGGGAGCATTCAGTAGAGACGCACGGCCGTGCGTCTCAGGGATAGTTTCCCATTTGTCCGGAGACGCACGCTGTGCGTCTCTGTAATAGGTTTCGGTATTTTTGGCCCGAGACGCACGGCCGTGCGTCTCTAGTAAAGTCCCGCCCTTTATCAAAGTTTTCCCCAACCGTATCAAGGTTTTAACGGCTTGTAGTAAATTAAACGTCATTTGTAACGACAATTTGGATAAGTAGCTACCCTGACAAATGCAGGAAGTTGAATCATTGGCAAGAGAACTTTTGCTACCCTCCGGGGCCCTGGTTGCCGACATGAAGCGACTTGAAGGCGACATTATTTTGTTGGGCGTGGGAGGAAAAATGGGGCCCGCCATGGCGCGACTTGCCAGGGAGGCGACAGACATGGCGGGGGTCAGGAGGCGCATAATCGGCGTCTCGCGCTTTTCCGAGCCACAGACCAGGTCTGGGCTCGAGGCTGAGAGTATTGAGACGATTGCTGCCGACCTGCTTAACGAGGATCATCTGGCGTCATTACCGGATGCGCCAAATGTATTGTACCTGGCGGGAACGAAATTCGGAACCACGGGCAAAGAACCGTATACGTGGGCGATGAACGCGTACCTTCCGGGCCGTGTGGCCGAGCGTTACAAGAACTCGAGGATCGTGGCCTTTTCGACAGGGAATGTATATCCATTCTCGCCAGTTGAGGCAGGTGGTTCCACAGAGGAAGACGCCACGGGTCCGGTAGGAGAGTATGGACAATCCTGCCTGGGGCGCGAACGCGTCTTCCAATATTTTTCTGCAAAGAATAACACGCCCATGCTCATTTATCGCCTTAACTATGCCATCGATCTTCGGTATGGCGTGTTGCTAGACATAGCAAAGTCGGTAGTGGAACAGCGACCGATTGATCTTACGACAGGGTTTGTGAACGTGATCTGGCAAGGCGATGCCAATGAGATTGCCATTCGATCGTTGCTTCATTGCGAGGTACCTGCAAAGATTGTGAATGTTACCGGGCCGGAGACTATTTCGGTGAAATGGCTTGCGGAACAGTTTGGGAGCAAATTTGGGAAGACGCCGCTGTTTGTCAACGAAGCCATGCCAACCGCATTGCTCAGCAATGCATCCTTGGCGCACAAGCTGTTCGGCAGTCCCCGCGTCACACTTCCGCAACTGATTGACCTGACGGCAGCGTGGGTAATGCAGGGTGGTAAAACCCTGGACAAACCAACGCACTTTCAGGAAAGGGAGGGGAGGTTTTAATTATGAAAGCAGAAACTAAAACCTTATTGCATCAGGGTACGGTAATCCCTGCACATCCTCTGGCCTTGAACGCAAACCGGCAAATTGACGAAAAGCGCCAGCGCGCGTTGACACGCTACTATATTGCTTCCGGCGCGGGCGGCATCGCTGTGGGTGTGCACACGACACAGTTCGAGATAAGAAAGCCGGAGTTCAACATGTTGGAGCCCGTGTTGCGAATGGCTTCGGAAGAGGTCCGTGAGTCGATTGGGGACAGGCCCTTTATCAAAGTAGCGGGCATTGTCGGCCCGACATCGCAAGCCCTGCGCGAAGCTGAACTTGCGGTAAGGTATGGTTACGATCTGGGACTTGTGAGCATGGGAGGACTAAGCGATCAACCCGAGCGGGATCTTATCAAACACCTCGAATTGATTGCTGAGATAATTCCTGTGTTCGGCTTTTATCTCCAGCCAGCTGTGGGCGGCCGTTTACTTTCGTATGATTTTTGGAAAGATGCCGCGTCGATCCCGAATCTCCACGCCATTAAAGTCGCGCCATTTAACCGCTATCAGACCCTGGATGTTGTGAGAGCAGTGTGTTCATCCGGCCGACATGACGAAATTGCACTGTATACAGGAAACGACGACAACATTGTCGCTGATCTGCTAACAACTTATCGGTTCAATGTTAACGGGACGGTTATTGAAAAGCGCTTCGTCGGGGGACTTCTGGGACACTGGGCGGTCTGGACCGGCGCAGCAGTAAAGCTACTGAATAAAATCAAGCAAGCGGTGGCAAATAACGTCGATGTTAATGAATTGATAAGTGTCGGTATAAAGGTCACTGACATGAATGCTGCAATCTTTGATGCCGCGAATAATTTTCGAGGATGCATCGCCGGCATTCATGAAGTGCTGCGAAGGCAGGGGCTGTTGGAAGGCATATGGTGTCTGGATCCGGAGGAGACCCAATCGCCCGGACAATTGGAAGAAATCAACCGCGTATGCCAGGCATATCCGGAACTAACCGATGACGAAGAGGTTAAGAACTTTCTAAGGCAAACCCTTTCGCATCAGTATTAAATTTCATTCATGGTACCTCGCGAGATCAAAGAGTTGTCAGTCCAAATTTTACCGGAGGTGATCCGGATCAGGAGGCATTTACATCAGCATCCGGAGTTGTCGTTTCAGGAGTACGCGACCAGTGACTACATCAAGTCGCAATTGGATAAGTTGGGTGTTGCCTGGCGGCCCATTGCCAGTACAGGCGTGTTGGCAACCATAGAGGGCGAATCGCCCGAATTCAATACAGTCGCGCTGCGTGCCGACATCGATGCGTTGCCGATTCAGGAAACGAACACAGTTGACTATGCGTCGAAGAATCCGGGGGTCATGCATGCCTGCGGTCACGATTTTCACACGTCGTCGTTGCTGGGAACGGCGATGATATTGCAGCGCTGCAGGAGTAAATTCAAAGGCACGGTAAAGCTTCTTTTTCAACCGGGAGAGGAGATGTTGCCCGGTGGTGCAACGCTTATGATTAAGGAGGGCGCACTGCAGGAGCCTGTGCCTGTTGCTGTAATTGGACAGCACGCGATGCCGCGCATTCCTGTCGGCAAGGTTGGCATCAGGAAAGGGAAGCATATGGCCTCGATGGATTTTTTGGCGCTTCGCATTATTGGGAAGGGTGGTCATGGCGCCGAGCCCGAGGCGGTTATCGACCCGGTGGTCATTGCTTCCCACGTCATTGTCGCGCTTCAGCAAATTGTGAGTCGTAGGGCGAGTCCGAAGGAGCCCTCCGTGCTCTCGTTTGGCAAGGTAATCGCTAACGGCGCGTTCAATGTCATTCCCGATGAGGTGCAACTGGAGGGCACCTTTCGCACGATGAATGAGGCCTGGCGCGAGAAGGCGCTGGGTCTCATTGAAAACATGGCCAAGGAAGTCACGTCGGCTATGGGTGGAACGTGTGAAGTACGTATCGGCAGGGGGTATCCTTGCCTGGTCAGCGAGGAGAAACTTACGGCTAAAGTCCGAGATGATGCAATAGAGTATCTCGGCGAAGAGAACGTGATCGATGCGGATGTCTGGATGGCATCTGAAGACTTTGCTTATTACTCGCAAGTGGCGGATTCGTGTTTTTACTTCTGCGGTGTACGTAATGAGGAAAAGGGAATCCGTTCCGCTCTGCATACGCCAACATTTAACATTGATGAAGACGCGTTGGGCATAAGTACGGGACTGATGGCGTATATCGCGGTAAAAAGGCTGAATAGTTCCTCAACACAGTAATCGGTTTGTGCCGCCGTTGCCTCGGAAACGAATCAAGGTATGATCTTCCGCAAGATGGAGTGGTCGGATATCCCTTCGGGCCTTTCGCTGTGTCGAAGCGCTGGCTGGAATCAATTGCATCGTGACTGGGAAATGTTTCTGACACTGCATCCAGACGGCGCCAGGGTGTGCGTGGATGAGGAGGGAAAAGTTGTCGGCACAGTCGCCACCATTCGATACGGTGACCGATTAGCCTGGATTGGAATGGTGTTGGTGGATCCGGCGAACCGGCGAAAGGGTATTGGTTTGCGATTGCTGGAGAATGCGCTCGAGATGCTGATGGATGTGGACAACATAAAACTTGATGCTACGCCCGCTGGTCGCCAGGTGTATGTCAAGCTTGGTTTCCAGGATGAGTATGGGTTGAGTAGGATGGT
>DASVCT010000223.1:0-6946 GCA_036381475.1 Cyclobacteriaceae bacterium | reverse complement strand
ACCGATTACTGATTACCCTTTACCTCTTACCGATTACTTCTGATCATTAAGTCAAGGTTGTTCACCCGCGCGCTGGGTCCCTTTAGGGATGCAAGGGTTGCGCGGGGGAGTAGGGGGATGAGGAAATAAGGTAATAAGGGTATAGGGGTATAGGGTATATAGGGGGCAGCACGGAAAATAGTTAGCCGTAACCGATCACCGGACAGGGAGTGGATGAGTGAATGAGTGAATGATAGCGTGCCGGCTAACAACACTACGATTTATGAACGACGCATCGCAGTCGGGAACTTCAACACTTCAACACTTCAACACATTCAAACTACTGTATGACCGCGCCCGTTTTCAAGAACGCAAGCAAGTCTGCCATCTCCTCCGGGGTTACCTGCGCATCCAGCCCCTGGGGCATGAGGGAGACGTTTAGCGCTTTGAGGGAGCGGATGTCCTGCCGGGAAATCGTTCGGTCGACGCCGGCTGCGTTGCGCAGCGTGATCGCGGAGCCCGTCTCGCTGGCGATGACACCTTCTACCGTCTCACCGTTCTCAAGCGTTGCCGACCACGTGTCGTAGCCACTGGAGATGGCCAGGTTGGGAGCGAGGATGGCAGCGAGGATAGCTTCCTCCGACCAGTTGTGCACGGTTCCCAGATCCGGTCCGATCTTCACACCCTCTTTGCCCCTGACCTGGTGGCAAATGGCACAATTTTTCAGATATACCTGATGGCCTGCTTCAGCGTTGCCCACCGTTGTGAGCGCGCTGCGGTAATTGGCAGTCACTTCTTCGGCATCGTCGTGCGTGAAGAGGTCACGTGCCTTCTTGCGGAGATCAAGATCGTCGTGTTGCATAAGGCTCACTTTCCGTGGCCAGCTGACATCAGAGGCGTGTATCGTGCCGGCTGTGATGGCGTCGAGCAGCATAGCGGTTGAGCTGGGCCGTGACATGAGGACCTTCACTGCTGCGTCTTTCATTTCGGGAGTTAATGACGACCAGTGGTCGACAAGATATTTCGCGAACGCATCACCCGGCACGGGTGTGAGTGTTCGGATGGCGGCGAGCGACACGGGCAATTCCTGGTTCGGTGTCACCAACTGCATAAGGCGGTCTGCATAGGCGGCGGGATTGCCCAACGACAGCATGTCGATCGCCACGGCGCGTTCGCCTGCGTTTGCCTTTTGGTCGAATGCAATTGTAGCTGCGCGTTGCAGCGAATTGCGAAGGGTTGTGGCATCGTGGGTAGGGCTTGCCTTCATAAGCCGCAAGGATGCTTGTCGTATGGTAAGGACAGGATGACTCAGGCAGGCTGTCGCGAGGAGTTGTTGGTCGCGGGTTGGCAGTGATGTGCGCGGCCTTTTCCTTTCCCAACCCGTGGCGATACCGTCCAGGACGGCATCCAAACCGTCGTATGATGCGGAACCGGTTTCCGTGGCACGCGTAATGAGATCATGCAGGGTGCTCACATTGCCCGCCATGGCCAGCATGCTGCCGAGTTGGCGGATCATTCCTGCATAGCCGGGCACGTCCGTTCGGTATTTCGCGAGCATGGAATTGAGTGTCCCGGGAACGCCGGGATCGGATGCCGACAGTGCGGCCGTTCGAACCCAGGGATCGGCGATATCGCGAAACAGGATGTCGTTGCGTGCCGATGCCGCCTCCGGCGTGTCGATGTAACCGAGGGTAAGAAGAAGCTGGTACCGCACGCGGGGGTCCGGGTCGTCTTTCATTTGAATGAGCGCCGTATCCAGCGCCGGATCCTCTCCAAGGTGGAGTTCGGCAAGGCGTATCCCGTTCTCGCGGATACCGGCGACGGGATCGCGCAGGGCGTGGAGGATGATTTCGGAGTTCAGTGCCTGCATGCCTTCGAGCGTCCAAAGCGCATGCAGCCGTCCAAGGGTGGCGTCAGGATCCATGCAGAGGTCAGCGAGTGCTGGAACCAGGTTGGCATCGTTACGATCGACCAGCAGTCGCTGTGCGTTGATACGCCACCAGTAGTTCGGATGATTCAGGGTGCGGATCAGTTCCTCGGCGCTGGCCTTGCCCAGGGTCAGTTTGTTCATCCATGACGGTTTCCCGGCGTTCACTGGTGCGATGCGATAAATGCGGCCTTTGTCGCTGTCGTTATACAAGGCGCCCGACTGGACTACGTCATCGCCCATCCATTCGGGATGTTCAATGATCTGACGATAATAGTCGACGACATAAAGTGCGCCGTCCGGACCCACATACAAATTGACGGGCCGGAATTTCGGATCGCGTGATGCGAGAAATTCACGGTCGGGAAGGATCCGGCTCGCGACGAAGGTTGCACCCTTAGCGCTGATTTCGTCGACGTGAACGAGGTTGCTTACCGGTTCGGCTACGAAAGTTACGTTCTCATCATAAGGTGGAGGAAAGGCGCCACCGAGATACGCGGTGAGGCCGCAGGCCGACGTGATCACGCCGACGTCCGTCAGCAGCTGGTGTTGTGGATTGACCGTAATGGGAAATACCTCCGCGGCTTCGCCATGATCGGAGATTGATTCCGTTGCGCCGGATATCACAAGGTTTGGGTTACGTTGCAGGTATCGCGCGGCAATGACTTCCTGATAGATGTGGTTGGCATTGCCCACAAGAAAGTGACTGCCCCAAAGGGTGAACGTTTGACCGAACTGCGACGAACTGGATAGCATTTCAAGTTCGTGCGTCTTGGGTCTGAAGCGCACAGACCGACCGCCGGCATTGGTGTTGAGCCGGGGTGCGTCGGGATAGTCGGGATAATAAATTTCACCGCCGGTACCCCCGAACAAGTCGCTGTAGGTTTCGGTAGTCACGATCCCTTCGTGTGCGAGATAGATCCAGTTGTCGATGCCGTATACGGGGTTGTTAAGGTTGTGTTGGGGGTTGGTGCGTGCAAAGCCCGTCAGCAAGGTGTCAATCACTTCTGCGCGCCCGTCGTTATTGGCGTCTTCGAGATACAGGACGTTGGGCGAGTCGGTTACAATGACACCGCGTTTCCATCGCATGATGCTGTTGGGGAGCACGAGGTTTTCAGCAAACACGGTCGCTTTATCAAATTCGCCGTCGCCGTCGGTGTCGGTAAGCAGTTTGATGGTGCCGGTGCCGCTTACATCGAGAGGATATCCTGGCATTTCCACGACATACAGCCTTCCGAATTCGTCGATCTCCATGTCGACCGGGTCCCTAATCAGTGGCTCGGCCGCAATGCGCTCTATGGTGAACCCTTTTGCAATCTGGAAGTCGCCCACCATAGTCACCCCGCTGTCGCGAGGTCTTTCTTCTTCTTTAGGCGGACGCTGTTTGCATTGTGTTGCAAGGATGAGGGTTAACAGAACGAGAGGGTAGGGCGGAAGGCGATGGAAACGTTGCACGGCTGGGAATTGTGGCTTCTTATTCTTCGCTTAATATAAAAGGAAAACTTTCCTTTCCGCGCATCCGTTGTCAAGGAACGCCCCAAAGGATTTTCGATTTGTGATTGGAGTAGCCCAAAGTCACCGATCAAAAATCAGCAATCGAAAATCACGTTCCTGCATTTCTCCTGCCTCAAAAAATACAGAGAAAATTATGCAAGTATTTACTTGCATAATTGATTCGCAAGTATGTACTTGCCTATCAGAAACCAAACTACAACCTGTATGGAGCCCCGGAGGGATGTTTTTCAGGCTATTGCCGACCCTACCCGGCGGGAGATTATCTCGCTATTGGCGAGGACGCCGGCGAACGTGAACGATATCGCAGCGCATTTCGATATGTCGCGACAGGCGGTATCGTTGCACGTGAAGATCCTGGAGGAATGCGGCGTGTTAGACGTGGTCCGGGCTGGTCGCGAACGGCGTTGCAGCGTGCGGCCGGAAAAGTTTACCGAAGTGCACGATTGGCTGGAGCCCCTTCGCAAAATGTGGGAGGTCCGGTTTGAACAACTTGACGATGTATTGCAAAAATTGAAAACCACAAAACCCAGGAATTCATGAAACGTAGTCTTGCAATGAATTTCGCTGTTGATAAGGACAGCCGTACAATCCATGTAGAACGTGAGTTTGCTGCGCCGCTGGCCGACGTATGGGCGGCCTGGACTCGAAAGGAACTTCTTGATCAGTGGTGGGCCCCGAAACCGTATCGCACCGTTACCCGCGACCTCGACTTCCGCGATGGTGGCTCCTGGCTCTACAGCATGGTGGGCCCCGAGAACGATACCCATTGGTGCCGGGCCGACTACGAAGGTATTCGAGAGATGGAACGCTTCGGCATGCATGACGCCTTTACCGATGAAAAAGGTAACGTCAAGACCGATCTCCCCCGGTCGCGCTGGGAGACAGAGTTCCGCTCTTCCGATGATTCAACGACCGTACACATCACCATCCGTTACGACAAGGACGAAGACCCGAACAAGACGATCGAGATGGGCTTTAGGGAAGGGTTTACGGCAGCGCTGGAGAATCTTGATGAACTTTTGGAGAAAGAGTTTTAGAGTCAGGAATAGTTGCAGATGCAGCCGCAGTTGCAATAGTCTGAACACCGAGTGTTCTGGTTAACCATTGCATCTGCTTCTGCATCTGCATCACAGTTCGACCTTCCTCCCTGTCTTCACGGCCTCATAAATCGCGTCTATGATCCTCAGATCCCTGACGCCTTCTTCGCCGTCGACGGGCACGATTGGCTTTTTGTTTTGGAGGATAATCCCGGACATTTCATCCATTTGGACTGTCTGATGGGTTTTGTGCGGGAAGTCTAATTCGCCTTTGCTGGTCCTGCCTTTGATGGGTCCATAGCCGGTGGCAGGCTGTAGTTCGGCAAAGCCTTTTGTCCCGTCGAGAAAGAAGCGGTCAAGGTAGTTGAGCGAGTAAGTAGAGAGGCAGGATGCTACGGCGCCGCCGGGAAAGCCCATCTGGAACGTGATGGTTTCGTCGACACCCTCTTTGAATTTTACGGGATCGTTCTTGACTTCCTGTGCCGTCACCCAGATGGGTTCCTCGCCGATCATATAACGGGCGCCGTTCACGGAATATATTCCGATGTCCATCATGGCGCCGCCGCCAGCGAGTTCCTTGTTCAGTCGCCATTGGTTGGGGTCGCCGATGCGGAAACCGCTCAGTCCCTGGAAGAACAGCACCTGGCCCAGTTCACCGGCTTTACGCATGCGGATAATTTCAAGCGTGTTCGGTTCAAAATGCATCCTGTATCCCACGAGCAGCTTCACGTTGGCCTTACGACACGCATCCACCATTTCCTGTCCTTGTTGAGCGTTGAGTGCCATCGGCTTTTCGCTGATGACATGCTTGCCAGCACGCGCCACGCGGATAGCCTGATCTTTATGAAGTCCGTTGGGCGTTATGATGTAGACCGCATCGATGTCCTTGTTGTCTTTGATCTTGTCGAAATTGTCGTAGTTGTAGCAGTTTGCTGCGGGTATGTTGTACTTCTTTTGCCAGTCGGCAATCTTCGAAGGTGTTCCGCTGATGACACCCGTGAGCTTTGCCGCCTTGCAGTCGCGCATAGCCTCCGCCACCCGTGTGCCGTAGCTTCCAAGTCCCATAATGGCGACCTTCAGCACAGGCCCTTCATAGGGCTGTTCTATGGCGTGGACATCACCGGCACGCATCGATGAAAGAAAAGGCACCGCCATCGCAGTGGCCGAGATTTTTTGAAGAAAATCACGTCGGGATTTCATAGGGGCATTTTGGATTGTGTGAATCCAATGTAGCAAAATTTCGCTGCCTCGGTTGAGGGTTTTGGATAAGTGGAGGGGAGTTGGCAGTAGGCAGTAGGCAGTGGCTACTGCCTGCTACGTTTTCTGTTTCTTCTTTTTCGCTGCGGGGAACAGCACGTTATTCAGAATCAGTCGATATCCCGGGGAGTTGGGATGGAGGTTAAGATCGGTAGGCTCTTCACCCACCTGGTGCTGGTAGTCTTCGGGGTCATGACCGCCGTAGAACGTCCAGAATCCCTTGCCGAGGACGCCGTGGATGTATTTGGCCTCGTGGATTTCCTTGTTTTCGCCCATCACGACAACATCAGGTTTGATGAGCTGCGTTTTGAAACCAGTGGTTTGTCCGAAGAATCCCTTGATCACGCGGGTGTGATCTTGCGTAAGCATGGTCGGGATAGGATCCCACTTCGCGGAAAATTCGAACAAGGTAAAGTAGTCGTTGTCTTGGCGCAGTCCCCGTTCGGTAGGGTGGTTATCGATGTCGGAAAATTCGTACTTGTATGGATCACGGACGAGTTCGAAATCTGTAAATGCCAGGCACTCGTCGTAGTTCAGTTTCTGTTGGGCGTCCGGATCGGTGGGATCTCCGTCGTACATGTGGTCGCAGATGTCGACACCGTCGGCAGCAAGCGCAATGTCATAGCTATCCGTCGCTGAGCACATGGCGAACATAAACCCGCCGCCGGCGACAAACTCCTTGATCTTCTTAGCCACCGCAAGTTTGAGTTGGGATACCTTCTGGAACCCGTGTTTGCGGGCGAGCTCTTCGGCTTCCTGCTGGGCTTCGATATACCAGGGCATGTTGTGGTAGGATCCATAAAACTTACCGTACTGTCCGGTAAAATCTTCGTGGTGCAGGTGCAGCCAATCGTACTTCGGCAGCACGCCGTTCAGTACCTCGTCGTCGTAAATGATGTCGTATGGGATTTCGGCATACGTCAATACCAGAGTCACGGCATCGTCCCACGGCTGCGCGGTCTTCGGTGAATATACCGCGATGCGTGGATATTTTTCCAGCTTCATGACGTCGTAATTGACGGCAGGACTTGCGATTTCTGTGAGGATTTTGTTGGCCTCAGCATCGGAGATGACCTCGTAGCTGACGCCGCGTATGACCAGTTCATTCTGGATAGCCGGGTGGTACTGACACATGAAGCTTCCGCCGCGATAGTTGAGCAGCCAGTCGACCTCCGTGTCGGTTTTCAATATCCAGTATGTGATGCCATAAGCCTTGAGGTGGTTGGCCTGC
>DASVCT010000222.1:0-7545 GCA_036381475.1 Cyclobacteriaceae bacterium | reverse complement strand
AGGAATTCACCCAGGGCATTTTCTCGCCCGGCGAAAGCTTTGGAGAACCTCCCCTACTGGGCGATTTCCCCTACCCCAGCAGCGCCATTACCCTCGAGGCCGGCAAGATCTGGCGCATGCCTAAATCGGATTTCGTGCAGTTGTTGCGTGACAACTTCGAAATTCACATGAAACTGGACCAGGTGTTGTGCCGTCGACTTCAGTACAAATCCATGATCCTTACAGAAGTCTCTTCCTACGATCCGGAGCACCGGCTCATGACTATCATCCGGTATTTTAAATCCAAAATTGCCAAGCATCCTTCCCGCGAGCAAGTGATCGTACCTTTCACACGCCAGCAGCTCGCAGACATGACCGGCCTTAGGGTCGAAACGGTCATACGCACGATAAAAAAAATGGAGAAGGACGGCAAGCTCGTCCTCGAAGGACACAAGATCAAATACTAAGCAATCGTTGCAATCCGCCAGTAACAGGCATAGGTATGATCAAGGTCATAACTCTATGCGGGGGGACCGGCTAGTTTTGGTTTCAGATTGATGTTAGACTAATGTCAGAAAAAATGAAAACCGAAACACAAATTGTTGACGCGACCCTCCTGGAACCACGGGTAAAACATCCCGTGATCTTTCAGTTCTTCGAACGCCTCCTGCCCGGTCAATCGTTCATACTCCGCAATGATCATGACCCAAAACCCCTATACTACCAAATGATCGGAGAACTCGGCAACGTCGTCGGTTGGGAGTATCTCGAACAAGGTCCCGACTGGTGGAGAGTAAGAATCACGCGACTGGATGAGTCGTCAGAAGGTGGAAAGACCGTTGGCGAAATTGCAGCAACCGACCTGCGCAAAGCCCAGGTATTCAAAAAGTACGGTATCGACTTTTGTTGCGGCGGGAAGAAAACGCTAAAAGAAGCTTGCGAATCGAAAGGCCTGAACCCGACCGAGATTGAAAAGGAGCTCAACGCAACGACCGGCCCATCGCCGTTGCCGTTTAACGAATGGTCACCGGCGTTCCTGGCTGACTACATCGTCAACACGCACCACGCGTATGTCCGCAAGATGTTGCCACAATTGATAGAACTGGTGACCAAGGTAGCAAGTGTCCACGGATCACGGCACCCCGAACTTCACGAGGTAAACCAGCTTGTGCGACACCTTGACGATGAACTTCAAGGCCACCTTGCGAAGGAAGAAAAGGTGCTGTTTCCGTTTATCAAGGAGCTCGTACTCGGCGAGGCGCCGTCGAAACTCAGCACGATAGAAACGCCGATCGCGATGATGGAAGACGAACACGACGAGGCCGGGGGAATAATGGAAAAGATCCGTTCGCTGACAAACAACTACACGCTTCCGTCGGATTCCTGCACATCATATGGGCTGCTTTTCCAAATGCTAAAGGATTTTGAAGATGATCTCCATGTGCATGTGCATTTGGAAAACAACATCCTCTTCCCGAAAGCGATAGAGATGGAAAAACATAGAGACGCATGATCATGCGTCTCTATGGATCATCAATCAGCAACTATCCCCGTTACCCTCCTACCTCTGCCGGGGTGGCGTCCACGACAATCACCGGATTGACGGTAACGTCCGCCCGAATGGAATGCGTAATCAGACAATTGGCCTCAGCCTTCCGGATTACACGTTCGGCTTTGGCACGGTCCTCCTCGCGAACGAGTGTTATGTGCGGTTCAAGGATGACCTCTGTCATCCTGTATTGACGGTCTTCCAGGTCCAGTTTTCCCCGTGACTTGCACGTAAAGGCTGTGAAGTCGAGCTTCGAATTCTCGGCCACAGCGAGGAACGTGGTCATCAGGCAGCTCGCTACCGATGCAGTAAACAAATGTTCCGGCGACCAGATCCCCTGAACACCACCCGGGAACTGTGGCGGCGTAGCCACCTGGATGCAGCCACCTTCTCCTGTTACTGTACCTGTCGACAACTCGGGAGAACACATGATCCCCTTTCGCTCCTCGTTCCAGGTCACGTCTACACTATAATAATGCGTACTCATAATTTCACTTGTTTGATTGCATACGCAAGTTAGCGTAGCATGCACAGCGGCAGTATGACAAACATCAAGACCAAAAACTGATTTTCAGTGCGTCTGAACCCTGATTTGCGATAATTGGATTTAGGCGATTCAATCCGGGATTTGGAGATTGTCAGGCATTTGAACCTCCGCGTTCATCAAAGTCTGGGTACACGTTTGGATGCCTGTGCCCCTCTCCCTGGCCATCTTGATAAACCAAAAAATCTCAGCGGCCTCTGCGCCTTCGCGGTTAACTTCCCGTCGCCGCCAGGCGACCCCATCTCACCTTAACAGCCCCATCTTGTGCTGGAAGATGCCGGCAATGCTCTGAGCGCGTTGCTTGATTTCCGTCGCCCGGCTTCCGCTAAAGTTTTCATCCACGGTCTCTTCAAAAAGTTCCAGCCAACGTGCGAAATGTTCCGTGCCTATGGCCAACTTCAAGTGTTTCTGAAAGGGGTTTCCACGGTAACTCATTTCCCCAAACAGCATCGACGACCAAAAATTGTACATCGTGGGCAGGTGTGCCGGCCAGTCGACGTGCGCAAATACAGGACCGATCAATTCATCGTTGCGCACCTTTTCGTAAAATAAGTCGACGAGCCGCTCCACATCAGGTCTGCTCTCCAAATCGTTCTTCATATCCTCCATAGCCGGAATATCATCGTTTTCACAAGACAACAAAATATGACGCGCTATAAATCCTTCTTTGTAAAAACACGTAGCGCCATCCATAGCGGTGCCAACACCCATAACGCCAGGATACCGGCGGAGAAGAAGACGCCCAACTGGCTACCAAAAAAGTTCTTGTAGAAGGCCCCCGTATATCCCATCAGTGCTGAGATGTCGAGTTGCAACAACATGACAATTCGCGCCAGGTCCACCGGATTGAAGGCTATAAGTCCCAACGTCACTTTTTCCAGTGGGTAGTCGGCAAAACTATAAATAATCCACAACAACAGGCCATCGTAAATGAGCGAAAAGTAAAACCAGAAAAGCAGTGCTATTCCGATGGCTTTGGCCTTGTCGCGGGTCAGAACCGACGAAAGGAACGCCATCGACACGAACACCAGCGTAAGCATCAGCCCGGAAAATAGCAGTGTCCATACACCAGGACCTCCCCCAAACATCAGCATGGGCACACCTGCGCCCACAAGAAATGCCGAACAGAGTGAAAACGCAACGGCCATGTACTCGCCAAGGAAGACGACCTTCCTGGCCACCGGTTGCGCCAGCATCAGCTCGATGAATTCGTAGGAGTTGAAGAAATGAATGGTGGTGAACACAATGCTTACGAGGGGTACTACCATCAGGACCACATTAAGGAGGCTGAGCACAACCTTACCGGAGTCGCTATCGATGTGGAACAGGGCAAACGTGCTGACAAGCAGGAACAGCGTGTAAAGCATCGTGAACCTGGTCCGCAGGATATCGATAAATATGTATCGCACAATCCTTGTCATGGCTCAGTCTATTATTGAATGAATCAGTTCCCGTTGACGAACCAACGTGGCGATGGCCTTCGACAGCTTTGTTTCGTTGGTATCGCGCTTCAGCGCATCGATCGTGTCGTCGAATTGTACCCTTCCTTCATACATATAGACCACGTCGCTCGTCAGGTCTTCGAGGTCGCTGAGAATGTGCGAACTGATGACGATCAATTTTCCCAGGCGCTTTTCACGGAGTACCTTTTCCTTGAGGATCTCCACCGATACCGGATCCAGCCCCGAGGTGGGTTCGTCCAGGATCAACACCGGCGCATGAAAGAGGAAGGCCAGGGCTGCGCTAACTTTCTGGCGTGTACCTCCCGACAACGCGTGCATGCGTTTGTCCATCATCCGATCCAAACCGAATGCCTCAATCAGTTCCTCATCGGTGTCCTGGGCGGACGTCCTGATATTCTTCATCATGTCGATGAGTTGGCCAACGCGCATGTTCTCCGGATACCTGCCGATCTGGGGCATGTAGCCCACTTTTTCACGGTACCGCCAATCACCGATGGTGCTCTTGCCTTCGAAAAGAATGTCACCCGAAGTGGGGACGACCAGCCCCAGGATACATTTGATCAGCGTGGTCTTGCCGGATCCGTTGGGGCCTATCAGGGCGTAGCTACGGCTGCGCAACAGCGAAAGCGAAACACCGTCAAGGGCTCTGAGCCGGCCAAAGGTTTTCGATATGTTTTCAACTGAGATCATGGGGCTTCATAGAAGGGGCAGTGTCCTCAAGATTTACTGGTGTCATAACGGGCATGGCGCGCTCCGCCCGGTCGAGAAGGAATACGAGGAAGCTGCGCCACAACAAGACGGCAGCGGGCATTCTCTCGACAATCATGCTGTACATGCTAACCGGTCGGTACGGTACGTCTCCTGTATTATCACGATCAAGGTCATAACCTTCATACCGATCCCAGTAATTGTTGCGTATCTTATTGAGGACAAGCGACCCGTTCGTAACGATGTCAAAAGTGTTGGACGAAAAGTTGTTGCGCTCAAATACGTTATCATCACAACTTGCCTGTAGCCGCACGGCATAGCCATTCGAAGTGAAGCTGTTTTCCCGGAATGTAATTCGGCTGCTGCCTTCCATAAAAATACCAGCCGAATTGCGTACAAACCGGTTGCCGGTCACTTCACTATCACGGATCTCCTTCAGTAACAGCCCATACGACGCAGGACCCCAGTTGTCGCCAAAAGTGTTATACAACATGCGAACACCCTTGGTATACATGACGGCCACGCCGGCGCCGTTATGCAGGAACTGATTGTGAAGGTATTCGTTATCATGCGAGAACATGAAGTGCAGGCCGTACCGAATGTTGCCCTCGCTGAGGTTATTCCGGATGCGCGATGACGTGACGAACTCGAAATAGATTCCATCACGGTGGCCTTTTACGACATTGCTGTCTATAGTTATGTCATTACATTTCCAGGCGTGAATGCCGTTTCCGGTATCCTGTTCGTTGCGCGGTGAGGCGTGCAGCGTGTTGTTGACAATGTGTGAACTTGACGAGCCTGAGAGATAAATTCCAAAGAACGTGTCCTCAAACTGGTTGTTTCGCACGGTGACTCGTGAGGTGTTGACGAGCTTCACGGCAGCCAGGTCGTGCATGCTGGCCCGACCCGTGTTCTTGAAGACGATGCCGGCAACCGTTACGTCGGATGATACTATGGTCAATAACTCATACTTGCGCTCCCCGTCCAGCACCGGTGCATCTACACCCAACAACACAAGGGGCTTTTCGATACGGAGGTTGCCTTCCCGGTACACGCCCGCTGAAACCAACACCGTGTCCCCTGGCTGGGCCATGCGGATGGCCTCACGGACGGACCGGATGGCCTCCTTTGGTCCGACGCGGAGCGTTCCGGCATAGGCAGGGGTGCACAGCAGCGCAACCACCACCATCAGCCGGTTCGCTTCCTTCATCCATCCCATTAACTCACCCATCCTGTCCTTCACTTGAACTCAGTAACCAATTCGCCCCACGTCAAATAAATGCCTTTCCACGCGCGGACCTGTTCCCGCATGGATTGCTCGCCCTCAAATGCGGCGATCCCGCTTGCCATCGGCGAACGTATCAAGTCTGACTTCACAAAGAATGCGTCGCCTGCCGGAATAAGTTTTTCTGGCGAGGAGTAATCGACGACAAGCCGGTACGCTATATCGCGTTCCTGGACCTCGCCCGAGTTGAGAAAGTTTACCATGCAATTCACATCGTCGAACTTAAAGACCTTCCCTTTTGCCGTAACGACTTCGGCGCCGAATTTCCTGTCGACCAGTGTCATCTTGCAGGTGTGACAGGCATCAACGCCGTACTGCAGCGGTTCCGGCTTCACGCTGCAGGCCAGCCACAGCGCACTTGAAACGAGTATCAGGACAAGAGTTCTCATGAGTTTCTCCGCGACAAAACAATTTCATTAATGAGTGCGCCCGCCGCGATCAGGCCCGCCACACAAAAAATCCAACCTCCAATATCAGGGCCTGAAAACGCGGTAAAATTGAGCAGCTGCTTCGTGCCGATGACGGGCGGCTGGTATGCCATACCCGGTACGACGATCGGGGCATTGGGATCAAGGTTGTGTCCGTAGTCGTATCCCCAGAGGTAAAAGTCGACCAATGCGGCAATCGCGCCCACCACAAGCAGCGCCACGTACGCTATCAGTCCCACCCGCTTGTTAAGGACCGCGGCGAGCAATCCGGCAGCGATCAGGAAAGCTACGATGTAGATCATGTACCCGAACTCCGGAAACATGCTGACGTCGATGTGCCGCATGCCAATGTAGTGATTCAGGGCGCTGATAATTTTGACATCTCCTGTGATGTCGTTGATCCATATCTTCATCTCCAATCCTTCCGGATATTGCGGCGCCCACATCAGAATCTGCCACAGGGGCACAAAGTAGGCGAAAATGAGGAGGAGTGCCGATACGGCAACTGCTATGCGTGTCAATGGTCTAAGCTTTTGCATCATTTATTTTTTGGGGTGAAGGACTCTCACTCCAGGAGTGAAGCCTTCACCCTTCTGTTGTCACTGCCCGGCTGTCCCCTCTCCCTCAATGACGCCGGTCGAAAACTTCAGCGGCGTATTGCTGTTTGCCGCGGAAATCCTGATGTATCCGGACATTTCCTGGTGGAGTGCGGAGCAGAAGTCGGTGCAGTAGAACGGATAGATACCCGTATCTTCAGGTATCCATTTCAACGTCTGAGTTTCGCCAGGCATAACGAGTATTTCCGCATTGAGTGCGCCCTTTATGGCGAAGCCATGAGGTACGTCCCAATCCTGCTCGAGGTTGGTCACGTGAAAATAAACCTGGTCGCCAACCCTAACACCTTCGATGTTGTCGGGTGTCAGGTGGGAGCGTATGGCTGTCATGTACACGTGAACCTCTTTACCCTTTCGTTCGACCCGGGTTTGGCCCTCGCCTATTGCGGCGTAAGGGTGTTCATTATCTTCAAGCCGGTAGAACTTGGCAACATTTTCCTGAATCAGGCTGGCCGGAATTGCTTCGGCATAGTGCGGTTCGCCCGTTGTCGGAAAGTCGAGAAGCAACTGCATCTTATCTCCGGAGATGTCGTACAACTGCGCCGAATGCGCCAGTTCGGGTCCCGTAGGCAGATACCTGTCCTTCGTGATTTTGTTGTACGCAATAACGTACTTTCCATACGGCTTGGCGGTTGGACCACCGGGCACGCTCAGGTGTCCGATCGAATAATACGTGGGCACGCGGTCAAGGACCTCGAGCGTCTCGAGATTCCACTTGACGATTTCGGACGACACGAACATGGAGGTATACGCGTTGCCCCTGCCGTCGAATTCTGTATGCAACGGGCCCAGGCCGGGCTTTTGTACTTCACCATGGAGGACAGACTCATAGCGGAGCACCGGAATTCCTGCGAAGTCACCTTCATATTCCTTGTTGGCTATCGCCTTCTGAAACTTTTTGAAGGAAAACACGGGCATGGTCGCCGCAAGCTTGCCGCTTCCTACGATATATTCACCCGTGGGATCAACATCACA
>DASVCT010000221.1:0-3249 GCA_036381475.1 Cyclobacteriaceae bacterium | reverse complement strand
AACTCGAGGGTATGGAGCTAAAGCTGGGCGGCCTTGTCTCGCAAGTGGATCACCGGACAACCAAGACAGGGAAACCATTCGGCCGGTTTACACTGGAAGACTACAGCGGCAGCTTCACGTTTACCCTCTTCGGCGAAGATTATCTGAAACACCGGAACTATATGAACATCGGGTGGTTCCTTTTTGTAGAAGGTACCGTCCTCAGAAAGCAGTGGGGCGATCAGAGCCTGGAATTCAGGATACGCAACATCGACCTGCTGAACGAGCTCGGTGTCAAGCGGAGCAAAGGCTTGCAGGTAAAGGTCAGTGCGGCCGACCTAACCAACGAGATCATCGAAAACATCGAAAACGTCTGCCAGGCGTACAAAGGCGATGTACCCCTTTACCTGAGGATTACTGACGGGGGCGACGTTAGTCTGGAACTTTTGTCACGAAAGTATCGTATTAGCCCGGTCAATGACATGGTCAAGCGGATGAGGAAGGTGGCCGACGTGGACGTCATGTTTTAGTTCCCGGCAGCTGCTTTTTTTGCAATCGACCCGAGGCCCGGGCTTGGACTTTGAACGCAAAACATTCATCTTTGAACTTATGCCTGGCGGCATATGTTGAACCATAAAAGCTTTTGAAAGCTCGAAACAACTAACCTTTAATACGTACTCTAATGGGTAAGACTATTGAACTAAACGACTCGAATTTTGATCAGGTCGTTAATTCGGACAAGCCGGTACTGGTCGATTTTTGGGCCGAATGGTGCGGACCGTGTAAGATGATAGGTCCTCTCGTAGAAGAACTGGCTGGCGAATATGAAGGCAAGGCCGTGATCGCCAAACTCAACGTGGATGAGAATCCGGATGTTACCGCACGGTATGGTATCCGCAACATCCCTACACTCCTGGTATTTAAGAAAGGACAGATCGTCGACAAGCAGGTCGGTGCGGTACCTAAGTCCGTCCTGGCGCAGAAGCTCGAGGCTCAGGTAGCCTGACATGCGGTGAAGCAGAACAAGTTCGCTTCACCATGGTGCCGGCATTCCCGGCACTTTTTTTTTTGCCCGTAGTCATCCCTTTATGGAAGGATATCCCATTGATCGGTGCGGAAGCAACTTACAGGCAGGCCCTCTTTACTGAAGAGATTAGGGATCGATTGGTTCGGCCAGCCAAACCGAACGGCTACGGGGTTTTTCACCTGCTTCGATGAGACGACGACCGTGTTACCGTCAATGCGTGCCCGTGCCGGGACAAATTTCCTGTCCTCGCCTGCGATCTGAAATTCGGTAAGATCCTTTCCCCGGGACATCAAACCGGTGGGCACATTTTCAAGCCAAATTCTGATACGGTTTTTTTCAACCGCCATGCGTTTGTAAATCGGGCTCCTGGCCACGATCTCCTGCTTTCCGTAGGTGTCGTTCAACGCCAGGTTGGCGAGGCGTTCACCAACAGGCTTCTTATAACGAGGATGTATGTCTTTTACGTTCTCGACATGATCCGAAATAACCACCATGCCGGTACGCGGTACTTCGAGCAGTTTAACCTGCTGTTCGCGGATGAGCGTTCCTCGCTCAACGTCCCCGTAGTTGAACGGTGCGATCTGTACGTAATAGAATGGAAAATCCTTTCGGAACACTTCGCGCCACCCTTCGATCAGCTGTTGCATCAGGTCCTTGTAGACAAGTGGAGCAGCGGCGTTGCTTTCTCCCTGATACCAGATGACACCCGCAATGGCCGCCGGCGCAAGAGGGTGGATCATGGCATTGTATACAACGCCCGGTCGGGATGGCCAGCGCGGATCGTTCCGCTGCTTGGCGTTGGCCTCGACAAAACGGGGGTTGCTCGTCACACGATCTTCCGGAATCCACACTTCAGCCGGCGTGCCGCCCCAACTCACATTGATAAGTCCGATGGGCACACCAAGTTCCTCATATAGGCGTCGCCCAAAGTAATACCCTACCGCACTGAAGCCTGCAACGCTCTCAGGTGTCGCCACCTTCCAACTCCCTTCACCTATCGACTGCGGATAGTCGGCCCCGGCCTTGGGAACATGAAATAACCGCAGCCCCGGGATATTTGCAGCGGCGATGTCTTCACGGCCGTCGGCGGCGGCAGACATGCTCCATTCCATATTCGACTGGCCCGAACAGATCCAGACCTCTCCTACCATGACATTGTCCAACACCAGCTCTGATTCGGACTTGACAGTAACGGTGTAAGGTCCACCTGCATCAGGTGTGTGTAAATCGGCCGACCACGTGCCCATGCTGGATGCCTTGACTTTTACCTCTTCATCGTTCCAGCTTGCCCGTATAGAAACCTCGGCGCCAGGATACGCCCATCCCCAGACAGGTGCCTGCGTATTGCGTTGAAAAACCATGTTGTCGCCAAAAAGCGCAGGCAAACGGAGTTGCGCCTGCAAGGCGAGAGGGACAACGAAGAGAACTGCGAAGAGAATTCTTGCGTAGATCATAGGTGAGCGGTTAAGGTTGTCGCAAGATAATGATCACAAGGTATTAAAGCGGCAAGGATTTGAGCCGCTCAACAATTTCAAGAACCGCTGGGCACACGAGCGTGTTTCGATAGGCAAGGTCAAGAACCTGTATCATCTTTTTCCTGTTGGTATGCGGGTATTCCCGGCAGGCGCGCGGCCGGTCGTCATACACGCTGCAACGGTTGTCCGGGAGAAGAAATGGGCATGGCGACGCGACCAAAACGTAATCATCGTCATCATCGATACGAAGGTACTTTTCAATGAAGGCGGAAGGACGAATCCGGAAGTGCCTGGCCAGGCGTTCGATGTCGCCCTGGTAAAATATCGGGCTGGTAGTCTTGCAACAGTTCGCACACTCCAGGCAATCGGTGGTAGAAAAAACCTCGTCGTGAAGACGGTGCACGGCTGCGTCGAGTTTCCGCGCATCCGCTTTCTTCAGCGCGCTTAGAAATTTCCTGTTTTCCTTAGCCCTGCTTGCGGCCAGCGATCGGTACCGTTCTAAATCGGGTATTCCCACTTTTGTACGAATGTGACGACAAAGCTATAGACCGCAAGGCAGACTCTGAAGCGAATTTTTACGTCGCCAGAAAATTCTGCCTCAAGGTCGCTTTACAGGAGCCGTTGAAGGTGAAGACGAAACTCTACATCCACGTCGTCCTGCACACGAATAAGACCCATCATTTTACGTGGTGGTTGCAGGCTAAAGTCGGAGAAACATACGGTACGAGCGCCGGACAGCGTGAGGGCACTGCCGTTTCCTGAAATGGT
>DASVCT010000220.1:0-3180 GCA_036381475.1 Cyclobacteriaceae bacterium | reverse complement strand
TAATATGACGGAATTTAATGATTGATTTCGCAGTGTTGGATGCGAATTGCACAAAATAGTTAACCTGTCCGGCAATTTTTCATTTCGACCTGCCCGACTGCCCAAAGTCATCTCAACATCCTCACGACATTAGGCGCGCAGGCGGGCCTGCCCGACTGCCCAAAGTCATCTCAACATCCTCATGACATTAGGCGGGCAGGCGGGCCTGCCCGACTGCCCAACAACACCTTGACATCCTCACGACATTGGGCGGGCAGGCGGGCTATTCATTTCTTCAACTCTTCAATCTTTTTTTATTGTAACTCTTTCCCAATTTGCGTATCTAATGCTAAACAAAATAATCCCATGGGAGTGCTTACCTTGGAAAAGGCATCGTCGGCGCGTCTGGAGGATGCGATTGTAGTTCGGCGCGTACTCGCTGGCGAGAAGGAGTTGTTTGAAATTCTCATGAGACGCTACAACCAGACATTATACCGTGTAATCCGCGGCTATCTGCACGACGAAGCGGATGTGGAGGACGCCATGCAGGACACCTACCTCAAGGCATTCGACAAATTGGAGCAATTCCAGGGAAAGGCGGCATTTTCTACATGGTTGATACGGATCGGCATCAACGAAGCCTTGTTGCGGTTGCGCAAGTTGAGGCGCGTGCGATCGCTGGTCTCACAGGAATCCGATGTAGACACCAAAGAAGTCATTCAGCTTTCCGACCCACGACAAATGAATCCGGAAAAACAGGCCATCCAGGTAGAGACACGGCAACTTTTGGAAAAGGCGATAGATCACCTTCCCGAAAAACTCCGGGTCATTTACATGTTGAAAGAAGTGGAAGGCCTGAAAAATGATGAGATCGCGCACTGCCTGGAGATTTCCGAGCCGAATGTGAAAGTGCGGTTGCATCGCGCCCGCATGTTGCTGAAAGAGACACTGTACCGGATATCGTCCTCTGCCGAAATATTCGAATTCGGCAATTCGCGTTGCGACGGCCTGGTCGCCCGCGTCATGCATGTGATCACTTCGTAATTCTGCAGAAACGGGGGAAGCTCCTCGGGCTGGGCTCGAACCAGCGACCCTCTGATTAACAGTCAGATGCTCTAACCGACTGAGCTACCGAGGAGTGTGTCTTCAAAACGGACCTGCCTGCATAGCTAAGCCACTTCAATCCTTCAATCTGAACCTGCAGGCAAGCAGGCTGCAATAATACGGACTCAGGGGCAGATTTTCTATAGCGGAGGCCAAAAAATGCCATTCCCGCTCCGCGTTCCACACCCACTTCACCCCATCCCCTGCGCTCGCCCCTTACCCCCAAAAGGCGCCGTCCCGCGGCCACCGTAAACTATAAACATCTAAACAGGTACCCACGTTCGACCCTTTTGAAACCAGCTCCTTGGAGATGTCGTATATTTTGTTAACTTTGTAATTCAAAGTACTTTCAAAATGAAGGAAATCCCGGAATATGAGAAGGACCTGGCCTCCATCAGGACGATGATGGAGCGATCCGTAAAATTCATTTCCCTCAGCGGCTTGTCGGGAATACTGGCGGGTGTCTATGCGATAACCGGCGCCGTGGTCGCTTACCGCCTGGTCTACTATCCCCAATCCCCATTCGCCTACCGCATCGAAACGCTGCAGGAAGTCAGCACCCTTACAAAACTGATCATCACCGCAGCGTTCGTACTGGTGGCCTCCCTCGGAACGGGACTGTGGCTCAGCCACCGCAAGGCACGAAAACATGACATGAACCTCTGGAACCCTACAACCAAAACGCTGGTCATCAACCTGGCCATTCCCCTCGTGGCGGGCGGACTGTTCATCCTTATCCTCCTGCGAGGCGGCCATTACGGTATAGCCGCACCGGCGTGCCTGGTATTCTACGGACTGGCCCTCATCAACGCCAGCGCCAATTTGTACGACGAGGTTCGATACCTGGGATACAGTGAAATCGTGCTCGGGCTCATCGCTGCCTACCTTGCCGGGTACGGCCTGATGTTCTGGACACTCGGATTCGGGGTGCTGCACATTATCTATGGAGCCGTCATGTATTATCGCTACGACAAGTGAAAAACCCGTTCGACCAGCTGGATAAAGTTTTGGAACACCGCGTACGACTTCAGATCATGTCCGTATTGGTTTCAAACCAGTCGTACGACTTCAACTCGCTCAAGGAATTGCTCGGTGTGACCGACGGCAACCTTGCCTCACACATCAAGGCGCTGGAACGGGAAAAATACGTGTCGGTAAACAAATCCTTCGTCGACCGGAAACCCAATACCAAATACAAGATCACGGAAAAAGGACGACAAGCCTTCAGGAAACACCTCGACGCCCTTGAAGCCGTCGTACGCAAACAACGCACTTAATTTTTTTACCGAGCGACTTTGTAATTAAAAGTACTTTGAATTAGATGAGATTTCATAAATAGAATACACATCACCTTTAATGCAATTGGCCATGGAAACACCTCCGAATTACACTCCATTCAAATTCAAGTTGCCGTATGGCGCAAGCGTAACACTGAAGTTGCTCTTCGTCGGCCTGCTTACCCTTGTACTGCTGATCCCTGCCGTATGGATTATGGCGCTCATTGAAGAGCGGCAGCAACGCGCAGAAGACGTGATGGAAGAAATAGCCACAAAATGGTCAGGACAGCAAACGCTAGGCGGCCCCATCCTGGTTATTCCTTACACGGTATCAGAGACCCTGAGAAACAGCGCGGGCGAAGAACGCACGGTACAACACGTCGAGTATGCGTACTTCCTTCCTGAACAACTGTCCATCACGGGTAAGGTTGAGCCGGAAGTGCTGAATCGTGGCATCTTTGACGCCGTGGTGTACCGGTCCACCCTTTCAACGCGGGCAAAATTCAAGGCGCCAGACTTTGCCGCCCTGGACATACCAACGGAAAGCGTGCAATGGGCAAATGCGCGCTTCGTCGTCGGCGTCGAAGACCTTGGCGGCATCAGTGTCACGCCTGTTTTTTCGTCCGGTGGCACAAAACTCAACACGGAACCTGTTGCTGATATTTATGGAAGGGAGAACGTCGCCGTCCGAAGCGCAACACCAGGGATTGCCTCAAAGGCAGGGTGGTCGTCGGCGTCAGACTTCAAGCCAGATGTCGACTTCACGCTCAATCTCAAGGGGAGCCAATCACTGAATTTCATTCCGGTTGGAAAGGAAACA
>DASVCT010000219.1:0-18467 GCA_036381475.1 Cyclobacteriaceae bacterium | reverse complement strand
CCCGTTTCCATATTGGGCGTGTCGACCGGCTTGGATTCGGGTGACCCCTTCTGCCGCAAATAAATCGAAAGCACCACGATGGCCGCCACCGAGACGAATTCGCTTTGCCAGTTCTGAAACGACTCGAACCATGGCCGCGATTCACCGAAATATGCGCGCATGGTTTTGCCAGGCTTACCTTTTCGGCGTTGTTTTTCGTTGAAATCTTTATGACTGCCGTACAGGTGCAGCGCAAAACTGCCGAGAAACAGAAGCAAAAAAGCCAGCGACAATGAATTCTTGTACAACGTAAGGGCAATTCCGCCCTTTCGCACAGGCCAGGGAGCTCCCTCACGCCGCGGGTCCGGTTCACGGTCGACCGGCTCCTCCTTCCCGATCGCCTTCGATTCACTCGATCCTATCTGCCTCAGTGACACCGTCAGCAGGATAAAGGCCGTCATCTGGAGGAATTCGCTTTCCCAGTTTTCAAAGGTGCTTTGGAGAAAATGTCCACTCTTCAGGTAGCCGGGCAGTGACACGGGAGGAGCGTTGTCCTCCTGGCGTTCGTCATTGTATTCCTGCATTCCGGTATATATCTGACCGGACAGGCTCAATAAGAACAGGAACAGCATGACCAGCGACAGGCTGTTCTTGTAAAGCCATGAATTGTTATCTCTTTTCATAAGGTCGGAATATTTGAGGGGATATTATCGTCGAACAATAACCTGCCAATCAGTGGGCTTGGCAATGAGGTGGATGCCAATGTCCCAATCGCGTCGCTCAAGCTCGAGGTCGAAAACTCCCGACCCGACCATGAGATTTCTTATCCGAACGCGTTCGAGGTACTCAGGTAGTGCAGGCTTGTCGAACGAGAGTACCCTTCGCGGGCTGTCGACCGTCACCTGGAGGCAGGATTGCAGGAGGAGGTAGACGGCCGCTACGGACCAGGCCTGCGGCATGCACGCTACCGGGTAGGCGGTGGGCGCCTCACCGTGGCGTATCGAAAACCCGCAGAACAACTCCGGTAGCCGCTGCAGGTCGATATACAGGCAGGCGGAAAACAGTCCATTCAGCAGCTTCATAGCTGGCCCTACCAGACCGTAACGGGCCATGCCGGCGGCCACCATCGCCGTATCATGGGGCCACACGGAACCGTTGTGATACGACATCGGGTTATACCGCGGCGCGTTTTCAGATACCGTACGGATACCCCAACCGCAGAATATGTCGTGCTGCATCAGCGTCTTGCCCATGCGGGTGGCCTTAACCTTGTCGGCAATTCCCGTAAACAGGCACTGACCCGCATTGGAGGTTTTGATCCGGCAGGGTTTCTTTTCGCCGTCAAGCGCCAGCACAAAGGCTCCGAGGCTCGAGTCCCAGAACACTTCATTAAACTTTCTTTTCAGGGTGAGCGCTTTTTGCTTCCACGCGGTAGCCTGAGCATTCCGGTTGAACATCTTGGCGAGGTAAGACGCCTGTCGATACGCGTCGTACACATAACCCTGTACCTCGCACAGCGCTATCGGAGGCGTGGCCAGCCGGCCATCTTCATAAAAGATGCAGTCATGTGAGTCTTTCCATCCCTGGTTGACCAGGCCGCTCTCCATTTTCTTTCGGTACTCGACAAAACCATCTTTATCTATGTCGCCGTATTCTTCGATCCATCGAATGGCCCGCTCGAGGTTGGGCCATATTTTCATGATGGTCTCATTGTCGGCCGTTCTCTTATAATAGTGGCCCGCCAGAGACACGAAGAGCGGTGTGGCATCGATCGTGCCGTAGTATTGTCGAAAAGGGATTTCATCGAGCGAGGCCATTTCTCCGCCGCGGGCCTCATGCAGTATTTTTCCCGGCTCCGCATCGCGGAAAGGATCGGAATGGCTCGCCTGATTTGCAGCCAGGTATAGCAACACGCCCTTGGCGATTTCCGGCGCCACCCAGAGTGTCTCCAGCGCCGTGATGATTCCGTCGCGTCCGAAAATGGTATTATACCACGGCACACCCGCGTACGGGTAGAGCCCGTGTTCCGTTTCGGCGAGAAGCGAGATGAGGTCCTTTTTGGACCGATCGATCCAATGCGTGAACTGTTCGTTACTGGTTGAAATATCAGAGATGAGATTCTTTTTCCTTCGGATGTTAGCGAATACCTGACCCAGGGCCTCTTCGTAATTCAGGAGCGGTTGAACCGATTGCCTCGAGGTGCATTGGATGGAGTAACTGATCTCGATGCGATGACCCGCCGATAGCGTGATCGTCCGGGAAGCAGACTGTTCATGCCAGGTCATGGGCAACGTAAACCGGATCCAGGCCGTACGTTCTTCGTTGTCGAGACCGACATAGCTCAGACGCAACGTATTGTTGCCAATGAATTCCGGCTCATTCAGGGTACCGCGTCGCTCGCGTACGATACCGCGTACTTCAAAGATATCTCTGAAGTCGCCCGCAAAGGAAAACTTGCAGTCGAAGACGAGGTCCCTGACATCGTAATTGTGAAACGTTACGCGCTCGTGGCAGACACCTTCAATCAGGAACTTGGTTCTCGAAATGTGCAAAACGCCCTTGTCGATTAGCTCACCATCTGTTCCCGCCATGCGTGGATTGGTGAGATCGATAGAGAGGACTTCGTTTTCATCCTTCACATTGGAACTCAGCAATGCAGGTCGTTGTCCGTTGATAGACAGTTGCATTTCGCTGATGTAACGCGTCCCTTCGTGATAGAGGCCCTGAAGTCCGGTGCCAAGTTGCTTAACATCTCCCCAGCGGTCGAATATAGCGAAGGTGTTGCCGCTGTTGAGCACGCGTGTCCTGTCATCCGCATACGAGGATGAAGCCAGGATGTAGTAGCGGTCGTTTTCGAGCTTTATCAGCAGGTCCTGTTCCCTGATCATAAGTTGGCATCATGCGGAAAGGATACTCGAACTCATGTCGTCGGATCTCATTCCCGCATTGACAGGAAGTCGTATTTTTCTGAATTGTTCAACAGTCGATGCATAAATGTCCAGGTAATCCTCCACCATTCTCTTCACGGAGAAGCGTTCCAGGAACGTTTCACGGCAACGCATCCGGCTCAGCTTGCGAATGTTCTGAACGGCGAACACCGCTTCGTCCAGGGAGTTCACAATATAGCCAGTTTCCCCGTCGGAGAGTACTTCAGACACTGATCCGTTGTCGTACGCAACAACGGGCGTGCCGCACGCCAGGGATTCAATCATCACCATTCCAAATGGTTCCGGCCAATCGATCGGGAACAGCGTCACCAAGGCGTTGCCCAGAAAATCGCCTTTACTATCTTCACCGATTTCACCAATGAACTCGACATGCGGTTGCTTCATGAGGTGTTTGATCTCGCGTTCATAGTATTCACGGTCGGCAGGATCAATCTTGGCGGCGACGCGAAGCGGTAATCCGGCACGGCGCGCAATCTCAATGGCGCGGTCCACGCGTTTCTCCGGTGAAATGCGACCGAGAAATGCAGCATATCCTCCTCTTCCTGAACCCAGTTCGTAAAGATTTTCGGGCAATCCATGATAGACATTGCCTACCCAACCAGCATGAGCGAGCGGCCGGCGCTGACTGTACGATATGGATATGAGGGGGATATCCGAAAAATGACGGTACAAGATGTCGAGACCGCGAATGTCAAGCCGTCCGTGCAGCGTGGTAACAGAAGGCCAACCGCCCAGCGCGGTGCTGGGGAAGTGCAGGTAGTCCGTGTGGAAGTGGATAATGTCAAACTCATGAGCCATTTCGATGACCCGCTGCAGCTGGATGACATTATACACGTTAGGATCCAGTTTGTCGCCCAGCCTCAAAGCCTGAGGCACGGTGCCCACAAGGTTTGCCAACGTCTTGCTGTCACCCGAGGCAAAAAGTGTAACATCATGGCCCTGCTTTACAAGCTCTTCTGTAAGGTAAGAAACAACGCGTTCCGTCCCGCCGTAGAGCTTCGGTGGAACAGATTCATACAATGGCGATACCTGTGCAATCTTCATATCTCAATCCCCTCGTTTGTTGACGATTGTACAAAACTATGCCACAGCCAGGAAGGCGCGCCGAACCGCAGTGCTCCCGTTTGTTTCGGGTCACTGTTTCCTGCTAGCGTGGAAAAATGCGGTTAAACTGTGGATGTTAATATCCACCTGGAATCGGACCGATTCCGCCACCGGGGCGTTGCGGCCGATGGCACGATATTTCTACGACGTTCTGTGTAAAAAAGTTCCTGACGAATTTGTAAACAGTGGCCTTTCACCAAAGCGGACTTTTTTCAGCAAGAACTGCCGCAGGAACCGCGGGTGTATGCTTTCATCGAAAAGTGACAACACCAGAACCCGAATCGGATTCGTCATACGAAGGATGAAGAGAGGATGAAGAAAGGATTATGACAACGACGGACCAGGGCACTTCAGCCCATCAGCTTTCTCCCCTTGGATATCAACCGCTCGATGAAGACATTGACACCGATGTAGTTATCGTCGGCGGGGGCATCGCAGGGTTGTCGATCGCCTACGCGCTGTCGCGGAGTGGCCGCCGGTGCGTTGTGATAGAACGCGACCTCGTCGGCAGCACTAGCCCGGCACGCCCCGAAAGCGCACACCTTGCGGAGGCGCTCGACGGTCGTTACTTCAGGCTGGAAAACGTCTACGGCACCGAAAACGCTACGTTAGTGGCCCGGAGCCACTCTGCCGCCATCCAGGCCATCCGCGACACCATCCGCGATGAATCGATCGAATGCGACTTTCAGGAACTCGACGGCTATCTGTCGCTGCACCCTTCGGACAAGATCAAGACGCTACGCCAGGAATTCGAGGCGACGCGAAGGGCAGGATTGCCGACAGAACTCGTAAGTCACGCACCTGGTATTCGCCTGCGGGAAAGAATTTCACTTAAGTTTCCTACGCAGGCGCAATTCAACCCCAGGACCTATGCGCTGGGACTTTCACAGGCCGTGCTCAGATACGGCGGAAAAATTTTTAGCGGCACCAGGGCCATCGATGTCGACACCGCAGGCGCAACGACGACAGGTGGGCGTGTTACGGCAAACCACGTTGTGGTAGCTACAAGCGCGCCCTTGAGCACCGTCAGGATACACGTTAAGCAACTCGCCTATCGCTCTTATGTAATCGGCATGCTGGTTGACAAAGGCAGAATACCTGCCACCCTGTGGTGGGACACCGGCGATCAGCATTCCGTTTGGAGCACCACACCTTATCATTACGCACGCATTCAATCACTGGACGACCAGCACGACATGCTGATCTGCGGTGGGGAAGATCACCGCGTAACCGATCCCGCAAATGACGCCCGCAGCGACGAAGATTACTTCAACCATCTGGAGGCCTGGGCTTACGATCACTTTCCCGCGGCAGAGAAAGTTGTTCACCGGAGTTCGCACCTGCGGATGGAGCCCATCGACAGTCTTGGATACATTGGGCGAAACCCCGGTGATTCAAACCTTTACATCGCAACCGGTGACGCGGGCACCGGGCTTACTTACGCGGCTATAGCCGGCTTGCTTATCCCCGATCTCATCGCAGGAAGACGCAATCCCTGGGAAGATCTGTACAATCCGTCGCGTACTCCGGTACAGGTGCTCGGTGAATTCCTTGGAGAAAACCGTGACCCCGCATATGGTTACCGTGACCTGCGTGCGAGTGCGGACGACTCAGTTGAACACGCACTGTCAAACGACGAAGGCGCAGTTATACGGATCCACGGAAGAAGAATAGCCGTGTACCGCGATGGCGAGGGCGAACTGCACGCCCATCTGGCGAGTTGCCCTCATGTGGGTTGTGGACTGCGCTGGAATCAGCTCGAACGTACTTTTGAATGTCCCTGTCACGCTTCGGGTATCCAGGTGCCGGGAAGCAAACGTCCTGGCAACCGCATAACCCGAACAAACACCAGGGGCACACCGGGATACGCACCGCCTGTGAAATAAATGGGGAAAAATATCACGCCTAACGTGGAGCAAGTTCTACGCCGAGGACGCTGCATCGGGATCTATGCTATGTGAATATCTCCGATTACCCCACCCTGTATTTCGCCTGGCCCGGCTCCTCGGTAGACTTGGCGACATCGATTGAAATGCTCCTTCCAACAAGTGGGCCCTGTCGGAATGTCGGCACGGCTCTTGAACAGAAACTTCAACTATTTGGGTAACCGTGGCTTTATTGACCAGAAGCGAGCCGGCTTTTTGCCACGGCGGACCAGATTGCTACCAATCCTATTCGACCAATGAACAAGAAACCGCGCGTGCGCACCAGCAGGAACGGCCGGTCCAAGACGACTTCCCTGCAGCGCAAAATTTCTTCTCCCCAAAGCTCAGCAACCGACCCTCGTGATGGCAACGGTGTCCATGCCTATCTCGCCGAACCCAGCGCCGCCGACTATCGGGAACTGCTTCACATACTTACTGAAATTCGCGAGGGCAACTTGTCCGTGCGCATGGCTCCGGATCGCGAGGGCGTACACGGAAAAATCTGTGACACCCTCAACGAGATCATTTCCCGCAACCAGGTTTTCATCGACGAACTGGTTCATGCCGGTGAAATTATCGGTCGAAAAGGAAAGCTGACACACCGCATTCACATTCCTAACGTTCGTGGCTCCTGGGCAACCGGGGTTGGCGCATTGAACACGCTGATATCGGACCTGGTACACCCCACCGCTGAAATTGCCCGCGTCATCAGTTCCGTCGCTCAGGGCAATTTGTCTCAACAAATGCCACTCGAGATCGGCGGACACAGAGTTCGCGGTGAATTTGCGCGGATCGCCAAGGAAGTCAACAGTATGGTAAAGCAGCTCAACCAGTTTTCCCTGGAAGTGACGCGCGTAGTTCGCGAGGTGGGTTCAGAAGGAAAACTCGGAGGGCAGGCCAAAGTAAAGGGTGTGGGTGGCGTGTGGCGCGACCTAACGGACTCAGTAAACCAAATGGCCAGCAACCTTACGGGTCAGGTGCGCAACATCGCCGAAGTGACCACTGCCGTAGCCAAAGGCGACCTGTCGAAAAAGATCACCGAGGACGCAAAGGGCGAAATCCTTGAACTGAAAAACACCATCAACACGATGGTCGATCAGCTCAACTCCTTTTCATCAGAAGTAACACGCGTGGCGTTGGAAGTGGGAACGGAGGGTAAACTCGGCGGACAGGCCCAGGTGAAAGGTGTGGCCGGCACATGGAAGGACTTAACCGACTCGGTAAACCAGATGGCCAGCAACCTTACCGGTCAGGTACGTAACATCGCGGAAGTGACAACGGCGGTAGCCAAGGGAGACTTGTCCCGCCAGATCACGGTCGACGTGAAGGGAGAAATCCTCGAACTGAAAAATACCATCAATACGATGGTCGACCAGTTGAATTCGTTCTCCTCCGAAGTGACGCGCGTTGCTCTCGAAGTGGGGTCGGAAGGAAAGCTCGGCGGACAGGCTACCGTAAAGGGCGCAGCTGGTGTCTGGAAAGACCTTACCGACTCGGTAAACCAAATGGCCAGCAACCTTACCGGGCAAGTGCGCAACATCGCTCAGGTGACTACCGCCGTTGCAAAGGGTGACCTGTCGCGGAAGATCACGGTGGACGTCCGGGGAGAAATCCGGGAACTAAAAGACACCATCAACACGATGGTCGACCAGCTCAACTCGTTTGCATCCGAAGTTACGCGCGTCGCGCGCGAAGTGGGGTCTGAGGGGAAACTAGGCGGACAAGCTACCGTCATCGGCGCAGCCGGCGTTTGGAAAGATCTCACCGACTCAGTAAACCAGATGGCGAACAACCTCACGTCCCAGGTGCGGAACATCGCCCAGGTGACCACTGCGGTTGCCAATGGCAACTTGTCGCATAAGATCACGGTGGACGTGGAGGGTGAAATCCTGGAGTTGAAGAACACGATGAACACGATGGTCGATCAACTCAATGCGTTCGCATCGGAAGTTACGCGCGTTGCCCGCGAAGTGGGCTCGGAAGGAAAGCTGGGTGGCCAGGCCGACGTACCCGGCGTGGCCGGAACCTGGAAGGACCTGACCGACTCGGTAAATCAAATGACAGGTAACCTCACCGCCCAGGTCCGTAACATCGCCCAGGTAACGAAGGCGGTGGCCAGCGGCGACCTCTCCAAGACGGTAACTATAGACGTAAAGGGTGAGATCCTCGATCTGAAAAATACCATCAACACGATGGTGGAACAGCTGAACTCCTTCGCATTCGAAGTTACACGCGTTGCGCGCGAAGTGGGTACGGAAGGTAAACTGGGTGGCCAGGCCGAAGTCTATGGCGTTGCCGGTACCTGGAAGGACCTCACCGACAGCGTCAACATGATGGCGTCCAACCTCACCGGCCAGGTCCGGGGTATCGCAAAGGTCGTGACTTCGGTCGCGACTGGAAATCTGCGACAAAAACTTGTCATCAACGCGAAGGGCGAGGTGGCACAGCTGACCGACACGATCAACGAGATGATCGAGACACTCGCCGTATTTGCCGATCAGGTTACGAACGTTGCCCGCGAAGTAGGCGTAGACGGTCGGCTCGGCGGGCAGGCCAGCGTTCCGGGCGCATCCGGGATTTGGAAGGACCTTACTGAGAACGTGAACCAGCTGGCCCAGAATCTTACGACCCAGGTCCGGTCCATCGCCGAAGTTGCCTCAGCCGTTACCAAGGGTGACCTGACCCGGACCATTCGGGTCGAGGCGAAGGGGGAAGTGGAATCCCTCAAGGACACGATCAACCAGATGATCGCCAACCTGCGTGCGACGACATTGCGGAACCAGGAGCAGGACTGGCTGAAATCCAACCTCGCAAAATTCACGCAGATGTTACAGGGCCAGCGCGACCTCGATACCGTTTGTAATCGGGTGTTGTCGGAGTTGGCGCAGGTAGTGTTCGCGCAGTACGGTGCATTCTATATACTCAAGTACGACGATGACGTGCTGGCCGAGCCCAAACTCAGACTGTTCGCTTCCTATGCCCAGCAACGCACGCGCAATCTTCCCAGGGAATTCGGAATCGGCGAAGGGTTGGTCGGCCAATGCGCACGTGAGAAGGGCCGCATTCTGCTCACCAAGGTGCCACGCGGCTACATCAACATCAGTTCAGGGCTTGGAAAGATCAATCCTTCCAACTTGGTGATCTTGCCGGTGTTGTTTGAAAACAATGTAAAGGCTGTCATCGAACTGGCTTCACTGCAGCCGTTTACCGAATCGCACCTCGACTTTCTTGGCCAGGTTACGGAAAGTATCGGTATTGTGCTCAACAACATCGAAGCGAATAACCGTACGGAGAAGCTGCTCATGCAATCGCAGTCCCTTGCGAACGAATTGAAAATACAGCAGGAAGAATTGCGACGGACAAACGATGAATTGCAGGACAAAGCGCAGTTGCTGGCCAAACAGAAGGAAGAAGTGGAAGCCAAAAATAACGAAGTGGAAGAAGCGCGGCGGTCACTGGAGGAAAAGGCAGAGCAGTTGACCCTAACCTCGAAGTATAAGTCCGAGTTTCTCGCCAACATGTCGCACGAATTGCGTACGCCATTGAACAGCCTTCTCATTCTGGCGCAACAGCTTTATGAAAACGCGGAAGGCAACCTTTCGGAAAAGCAAATACGGTATGCAAAAACCATCCATTCGTGTGGCGATGACCTGATTCAGCTCATCAACGATATCCTGGATTTGTCTAAGATCGAATCAGGCTTCATTTCTGCAAACATATCATCGATAGCACTTGAAGAGATCGCGCGGTTCGTGGAAACGACATTCAAGCCAATCGCGGAAGCCCGTAACCTCGGCTTTGAGATCCGACTGGCGCCCGATCTCCCTGCGTATTTCAACTCGGATATACAGCGCCTGAACCAGATCCTCAAGAACCTGCTTTCGAACGCCTTTAAATTCACCGAGAAGGGCGAGGTCAGTCTCACTGTGTACCACTCCGAACGCCCTTCGAAGGATGCCGATACCGGGTCGGACGAAAAAGTAAGGACGGTTGCGTTCTCCATCAGTGATACGGGGATTGGAATCACCCCTGAAAAGCAACAAATCATATTCGAAGCCTTTCAGCAAGCCGAAGGTTCTACCAGCCGGAAGTATGGGGGCACCGGGCTGGGACTCTCCATCAGCCGGGGTCTTGCAGAATTGTTGGGGGGGACCATCGAACTCGAAAGTGAGCCGGGCAGAGGGAGTACATTCACTTTCTACCACCCGCTCTCCGAGATAACGGCCGTAGCCTCACTTGACAACGGAAAGGGTACGCGGACGCCCTATGAACACGTGACCCAGTCAGATGATCTTGACAACCTGCTCAGCAATCTCCTGGTGTCCACCGAAGGGATCGAGTCCGGACGCCGTACAGAGGTGGTGAGCGAAATGATCAATCAGACGGGTGACGACCGGACAAACATCGTGTCCAGCGACCGGGTTGTGCTTGTCGTAGAGGACGACTTCCGCTTTGGCAAGATCATCATCGACTACGCGCACGAACTTAGCCTCAAGGTCGCCATTGCCACGAACTACCTGGAGGTATTCGATTTCGTCGGCCGGTTTTCGCCGATTGCCGTAACGCTCGACATCAAGCTCTCCGCGACGAGCGGCTGGAAGGTTCTTGACCTGTTGCGCAGCGACCTGAACTACAGGCACATACCGGTTTATGTGATTTCGGGTGAAGAGAATCGACAGCTTGCACTGCAGCGCGGAGCACGCGACTTTCTGCTCAAGCCGCTGACCAACGACGCATTGAAAGAACTGTTCGCCGACATCCTCGACTTCAGCAAACGCCCTGCACGGAAGGTGCTGGTCGTCGAAGACAATGACCTCGATTCGTCACAAATTGCGAAAGCGTTGCATGATCCGAGTATAGAAGTGACGGTGGCGACTACGGGGAATCGGGCATTTGAACTGCTGGAAACTGAGGAGCCTGACTGCATCGTGCTGGATTACTCCCTCCCGGACGTATCGGGTACTGATCTCATCAGCAACGTAACGAGGCTCAAGAAGAGGCTCACGCCTGTGATTTTGTATACGGCGCGAGACTTTCACAGTCCCGAAGCAGCAAGTCTATCTGCCAGCGTGGCCGGGATCATCCAGAAGAATGTGGACTCCGTGGAGCGCCTCCTGGAAGAAACGTTCGCCCACCTTCACATTCCGCACAAACAACTGTCGGAAGATAAACGACGGATTATCGAGGGGATAAGAAACAAGACCGACGTGCTCAACGGCAGGTCCATTCTTGTTGTCGACGATGATGTACGAAATCTCTTCGCGCTCACTTCGGTATTTGAACGCTACAACATGAATGTCACCACTGCCGAAAGCGGCAGGGAGGCGATTGCCGTCCTCGGAACTAATCCACGCGTTGAGATGGTGCTCATGGACATTATGATGCCAGAAATGGACGGATACGAAACGATCCAAAAGATCAGACGCGAACATAAGAACAGCACGCTTCCGGTCATTGCAGTAACAGCCAAGGCAATGAAGGGTGACCGGCAAAAGTGTATAGAAGCAGGCGCCTCGGATTACATAACCAAGCCGCTGAGGATCGACCAATTGCTAGCCCTTATGCGGCTATGGTTTTACAAAGGTTAACTTCGCAAACATCAAACATGACGAAATCGAAACTGCTGCTCATCGACGACCGCGAAGACAACCTGATGTCGATTGAAGCCATTCTGGAGCCCGCCGGATACCGATTTGTAAAAGCTCAGTCGGGCCAGGAAGCCCTTCGGATTCTGCTTAAAGAATACGACTTTTCACTCATCCTGATGGATGTTCGCATGCCGCAGCAAAGCGGCTTCGAGACTGCCACCATGATCTATGAGCGCGACAAGCTGAAGCACATCCCCATCATATTCATCACTGCCAACAACTTTGGTGACGAGGAGTTGTTCAAGGGTTACCAGGCCGGCGCGGTGGACTACATCTACAAGCCGGTTCATCCTGACGTGCTGCGCGCCAAGGTAGCCGTGTTTGTCGACCTCTATGAAAAGAACAAGCGTCTCCAGCAGCAGGAAAAGAGCTTGCTCATCGCAAACCAGAAGCTGGAAAAGGAGGTTCGCGAGCGTATTGCGTCAGAGCAAAAAATTCAGAAGTTGAACCGCCAGCTCATGCAAAACATCGAGCACCTCGAGGCGGTTAATCAGGAACTGGACCGGTTCGCCTTTATGGCTTCACATGATTTGCAGGAACCCTTGCGCAAGATCAGGTTATTCTCCAGCAAGTTCCTCGCACGCAACAGGCACAACGGCGATGATTCCGGGGTCGAGGATATCGACCGCATTCAGAAATCGGCCGAACGGATGCAACGATTGATCCGTGATATCCTTACGATGGCCAAGGTATCGGGGAATCCTGACGACTTTGAACCGACCAATCTGAACGATCTTATTGCGGAGATGACCGAAGAATTCAGCGAAAAGATGGAAGCGCAGTCCGCCAGGATCCTGGTCGACAAGCTTCCCATCGTCTACGTCCACCCCGGTCTGATCCGCCTCCTATTCCGAAACCTGATCGCAAATGCGTTGAAATTCGCACGCGAGGATGTGCAGCCGTTAATTCGCATTTACGCCGAGGTGCCACAGCATCAGAACAAGGAATCGCGCAATGACTTTTGCATGATCTGCGTAAAAGACAACGGCATTGGCTTTGATCCGCATTTCTCTGAAGAAATTTTCGGCATGTTTACCCGACTTCATCCTGACCACAAGGAAGGAACGGGATTGGGACTGGCATTATGTAAGCGCATCGTTCAACACCACCGGGGAAACATCACCGCAACCGGCAACAATGGGGAGGGTGCTACGTTCACATTCTCCCTGCCCAGACAAGGACCTTCGCAAAAAAAGAAGGTCGTGCCGGCCGGTTATCCCTATACCAGAAAGAGCTGATCGTTTCGTGGTCGGGTTTTTGTAACCCTTGATTTCGATGAAAATCCGCCACTACGCCAGCATCCTTAAGGAAACCCTCAAAAGATGGTTTGCCCGCGATCCGTTCCGAAGCAGCACCGTCATCGCCTACTACAGTCTTTTCTCCCTCCCGGGACTTCTCATCGTTCTCATCACAGCTGTTGGCTACGTGTACGGAACTGAAAACGTGACGGACAAAATTATTGCTCAAATAGAGGAGGTCGTTGGCAGCAAAGTAGCCGACGATGTGCGTGCAATCGCAGCCCAGGCGGCCACACTGAAAGACAACACCTTTGCGTATATCGCCGGCATCGCTGCCATCCTCTTCGGCGCAACAGGTGTGTTCTATCACATCCAACAGTCACTCAACGTCATCTGGGAGGTAAAGCCGAAGCCCAGGCAGCGTTTTCTAAAACTGCTGCGCGACCGGCTTTTCTCGTTCGGGATCGTCCTGGCTATCGGATTTCTCTTGCTGATTTCGTTTGCCGTATCCACGATGATCGCGGCCCTGAGCGGGTGGGTTACCCAGACGATATCCCAATCGCTGGGCGTGCTATTCCATGCCGTCGATATTCTTCTTTCACTCGCCATCATCACCGTATTGTTTGCCGCCATCTACAAGTTTCTTCCCGACGTGAAAATTGGCTGGCGTCATGTCTGGGGGGGCGCCATCATCACGTCCCTGTTGTTCGTCATCGCAAAATTTGCTCTCGGTCTCTACTTTGGATTAAATGATCCGGGCTCTGCCTATGGCGCCGCCGGCTCCATTATCCTGATTTTGCTTTGGTCGAGCTATTCCGGGATGATCCTGTTGTTTGGTGCGGAGTTCACCCATGTGCATACCATCCACACCAGCCAGGTGGTTGAGATATCAGACTTCGCCGTGCCAACGCACGAAGACACTGAACTCACCTATCGCCATGAGACAGGGGAATCAGGCCAGCAGGGAGAAAAGGAAAATCACGCGAACAGGTCTTAGTGAATGCTTTGATGAACGCCCGCGAAAGCGCGGCATTCTTCCGCGCAGGTCTTGCACGCTTCGGCGCATCGTCGACAATGATCCATTTCAGCTGCGTGCTTGGCACACTCATCCGCGCACAGGTCGCACATCTCGGCGCATAGCTGACACATGGAGGCAGATTGCGGCACTTCCACGCTCAACACTTCCGCCACCGCCCGACACATGGCTGCGCATTGACGGTCCAGCTCGATACATTGTATCAACTGCTCAGGACTTGGCTCATGCAGACAGGCGGTTGCGCAGTTCTCACACGCGACGGCACAATCGTAGCACGCCTCAATACAGTCAATGGTGTTTTTTGTTTCCATGGGTTAACGATTAAGTGGTTTTCTTAGCCGTCAATAAAACTATGCCATGCTGGCTCTCTCGAAGACAAATCCTTATAGACGCCTTCACTGCGACTTGTTATGCTTTGACCGCCTGAATGCAACCGGATATTGGGGATTTTTGGGGAAGCGCATCCCGTAATGTGAAATGACCACCACGCTTAAGCATCCATAACTTCAAAAACCGCCGATTCACACAACCGCGGACCCTTTCTCAATTATGGAATGGTATTTGACCTTGGTAAAGTAGTCATGTTCTGTTGGGGTGTTTTGCCTTCGATGCAAGTTGAGGTCAAATCTGAGAACAAACCCGTCGAACTTGAACCGGGTAATGCCGGCGCAAGAAACAGAACGAGACAAAGGGCCGTTTCCTCTTCGGAGTAAGCGGCCCTTCCAATTTTTGACGGTATCATTCACTCATCATATTTTCACTCATGAAAGCAAAAGACAAAAAGCATCCCAACAAGCCCGACAAAAAAGAAAGCGGCGAGCAGGAATTTCCTGGATATGAAAGGTATAAACCTGCAGAAGATATCATGCGCCGAAGCAGACGACTCGAAGGAAGTCTGGATGATGAACCCGACAACATTCCGCCTAACGAATCCAAACCGCGCCCCGGATCGTCGGAATCTGATGTTACAAAGGAAGATCTTGAAGCACTTGGCCCTAAAGATCTAAGCATGGACATGGGCGAAGATGAACAGCTGAAACACCGGGGCATGCCCGTCGACTTTGCCGGGTCGGACCTCGACGTACCGGGTTCCGAACTGGATGACGAGCAGGAGGAAACCGGCAACGAAGACGAGGAGAACAACAGCTACAGTCTTGGCGGCGATAAGGAACCCTAAAACCCCCAGGGACGGGGTTAAATTTCCATAACGTTCCCCATTTCATTGGGATGCACATGCCGTAATCATTAAGAATACGTGCAAATGACTATGGCAAATATTTTGTCATAGCCCGGTTATGATAGACCGGGACGGCATGTTAAACAGTTTGTGGCAGGACAAAGCGCATAGCTTCAACTCCACGCTTCTTCCTTCCGAACGCCATTACGATGTTGCGGTTGTAGGCGGTGGAATTACAGGTATAACCACCGCGCTGCTGCTACAACAAAGCGGAAAGTCGTGCATCGTTTTTGAATCCCGCAACCTTTGTTTCGGGACGACCGGGGGTACGACGGCGCATCTTAATACCTTTTTGGATACACCCTATCCGAAGTTGATAAAAAACTTTGGGAAAGACGCTGCGCGTACCGTAGCCCTTGCGACTCGGGAAGCCATCAACCTCGTGACGGAACTTTCAGCGACGTTGAACATCGACTGTGATTTCAGGGAAACGAACGGGTATGTCATCGCACAAAATGAAAAAGAGGTGGAGGATCTTCAGTCTATTCATGATGCCTGCCTCGATCTCGGTGTTGATGTCGCGTTCGTCCCGTCCCTTCCCACACGAATTCCTGCTGAAAAGATCCTGATGATCCGAAACCAGGCTGCGATTAATCCTTTGCAGTATGTCCACGGTCTGGCTCGTGCCTTTGAACAGGCCGGCGGAATCGTGATGCAGGATTGCCACGTAGAGGAAATCGATCCAGGAGAGGAAGTACGAATCGAAACATCCCAGGGCGCGTTCCAGGCAAAAGCGCTGGTGTATGCCACGCACATTCCTCCCGGTATAAACTTACTGCACTTGCGATGCATGCCCTACCGGAGTTACGTCATCGCACTTCGTCTGAATTCGGACGACTACCCGGAAGGACTCCTGTACGACATGAAGGACCCGTATCATTACTACCGTTCTCAGGAAATCGATGGTATCAACTATCTCATCGTTGGCGGTGAAGATCACAAAACCGGCGCAAAATCAGAGACGGACTCTTCCTTCAAGAGCTTAGAGGAGCACGTGCGCCGGCATTTCGACGTAAAAGAAATCACGCACTACTGGTCTTCACAATTTTTTGAATCCGTAGACGGCCTTCCGTATATCGGTACGCTACCCGGGCATGCAGACAACATCCTCGTAGCGACCGGGTACGGCGGCAACGGAATTACTTACAGCCAGATTGCCGCCCAGGCCTTGCGGGGTCGACTGCTGACCGGCGAAGACCGTTACGAGGGTATTTTCAAACCGGGACGTATTAAACCGGCGGCCGGACTGTCTGGATTTGTTACACACAACGCAGGGGTAGTGAAACAACTGCTGCGAAAGATGGTCGGACTGGACGAGTTGGACGGACTGGACAGGATACACGCTGGAGAAGGCGTGGTCGTTCGGCTTCACGATGAAAAAATTGCCATCTGCCGCGACAATGATGGCGTATTGCACGCCGTCCATCCCACCTGCACGCACATGGGGTGCACCGTCGTGTGGAACCACTCGGAACAAACGTGGGACTGCCCCTGTCACGGCGCCCGGTACTCCATGGAAGGAAAAGTCATTACAGGACCGGCGGATAGAAACCTGGAACAAATCATTCTCGGAGAGCCAGTTAAAGGCGCCTGACCGCAGGCATGAAGGGCAGGGTTCACATTGGAACGTCAGGCTGGCATTACAAGCATTGGGTAGGAACGTTTTATCCTGAAGGCACGCCGCAAGACAAGCAATTCCGCTATTACGCCAACATCTTCGATACTGTCGAACTTAACAATCCCTTTTACCGGCTCCCAGCCAAAGAAACATTTGCCAAGTGGAAAAGCGATGCGCCCAAAGATTTTCTGTTTGCGGTGAAGGCAAACCGCTACATCACCCACATGAAAAAACTTAAGGCCGTGAAAAAGCCGGTGGACACGTTCCTTCGAAATGCTTCTGCACTTGGACGCAAGCTGGGTCCCATCCTTTTTCAACTACCACCACATTGGAAGGTGAACGCCGACCGGTTCAGTGAATTTGTGCAGATGCTTCCGGATGATCAGCGCTACGCGTTTGAATTTCGGGATCCTTCCTGGTATGATTCGGAGATCTATAGCATCCTGCGGAAGCATGGTTGCGCTTTTTGCATCTACGAACTCGCGGGACACCGGTCTCCCATTGAAGTTACATCTGACTTCGTCTACGTTCGCCTTCACGGTCCTGGCGACAAGTACCAGGGAAAGTATACTACCCGGACGCTGAAAACCTGGGAACATCACATTCGGGAATGGCACCATGGCGGAAAGGATGTTTTCATCTACTTCGACAACGACCAGGAGGGCTATGCGGCGTTCAATGCGAAGAAACTATTGGATTTAGCAGCCAAGTAATAAAAACGACAAGATTGTACTCACGAACGTTGGGCTGATAATTACCTTGCTCCATTCATTTAAGTTCAAACCTACGTTAAGTAGCATTTTTTAAATTAAAAGTTTACGCCCAATGAAAACGCTGTTAGTGACTTTTTGTTTGACGCTCACCTTCGCAGGCTTTGGTCAGACGAGAGAAATTTATGTCAATCCGAATTTCGGCACTCTCGCCAAAAACCATAAAGTTTTGGCAATCCTTCCCTTTAAGGCTATTGTTAAGCTTAGGCCTAAACAAATGAAAGAGATGACACCTGAACAATTGGAACAGTTACAGAAGGATGAAGGCTTGGCCGTTCAGAGCGCACTACAATCCTACTTCTTAAAAAGAAAGGAACAGCGCGACCTTACCATTTCCTTTCAAGACATTGGCACTTCCAATGCGTTATTGGCGAAACGCGGAATTGACGGGTCTAATATCGATACTTATACTCCCAAAGAATTATGTGACATACTTGGGGTTGATGGAATAATTTCTGGTCTGCTTTCTACTGATAAACCCATGTCGGAAGGTGCTTCTGTGGCTCTGGGAGTACTGGTTGGGTATTATGGTTCGACCAATTCAGGTAAGTGTACAATCAATATAAACGATGGTGAAACAGGTGAGCTTCTCTGGAAGTACGAAAAAACATTGTCCAGAAGTTTGGGTAGTGATACAAATTCCGTCATTAACACAATGATGCGAAAGGCTTCACGAAAATTTCCCTATATCAAACAATAGCACATAACGAGTATGTTGTGCCGACGAAAATGGCGCGGATTGGTTCTCCTAGGCAAAATGACCATCCCGGCCATTCACGCTCTCGCGGTACCGGGCGGATCGTTTACGGTGGTGGACAAGCATGGTAATAAGCGGATTTATTGAACCCCCTCAAAAAGGGGGTCCATAAATCAGCTTCAGGCAGCTACGGCTGCCATTCTTTTATGGTAAAAGAAGTACGACAGTGCACCCAGCACGAAAGGTAGGAGCATTCCCAAAATAGAC